>NZ_RKSM01000001.1:2211626-2527573 GCF_008729015.1 Haloarcula sp. CBA1129 | reverse complement strand
TACTTTCATGCAACTATGAGTGGCGACCCCAGCGAGGAGGAACTCGAAGAACTCCGCAAAAAGAAGATGGAGCAGCTCAAGGAACAGCAAGGCGGCGAGGGCGAGGCCCAAGAGGCGGCCCAGCAGCAGGCCGACGCCCAGAAACAGGCCGTGCTGAAGCAGAACCTCACTGACGGCGCACGCAAGCGGCTCAACACGGTCAAGATGTCGAAGCCGCAGGTCGGTGAACAGATCGAACAGCAGGTCGTTGCGCTCGCCCAGAGCGGCCGCGTACAGGGCCAGATCGACGAGGACCAGATGAAGGAACTCCTCTCGGAGCTGACGCCGGACTCCAAGAGCTTCGACATCAAGCGTCGGTAGATGCGTTGTGCCCTGTTGTACAGCGGGGGCAAGGACTCGACGCTGGCGGCGCTCTTGCTCGACCCTTTTTACGACGTGACGCTCGTCAGCGGCTCCTTCGGCGTCTGTGACACCGACCCCGCCCGGGAGAGCGCGTCGGCCGTCGGCTTCGACCACGTGACGGTCGATCTGGACCCAGACGTGGCCCACGACGCCGTCGATCAGATGCACGACGATGGTTACCCCCGCAACGGTATCCAGCAGGTTCACGAGCACGCTGTCGAAACCGTCGCTCGCGGTGACTGGGTCGCGAATGCCGACGGTATCGATACTTTCGACGCCGTGGCTGACGGTACCCGACGCGATGACCGGGTTCCCACCATCGAACGGCCGCTCGCCCAGAGCGTCGAGGACCGCTTCGGCGTGGACTATTTGGCTCCGCTTGCGGGTATCGGCCGCGGCGCTATCGACGCGATGGCCGCCGACCGGCTCGTCGTCGAGAGCGGCCCGAGCGCCGACGTTCCGAAGGCCGACTACGAGGTCGAACTCCGTGCGCTCCTGCGGGAGCGCTACGGCGAGGGCGCTGTGGCCGATATCTTCCCTGAACACACGCAATCCCGCGTGCGTGGGCTTCGGTAGCCGTCGGTGGTGCGGGTCCCGGGCGCGTCCTGTCTGGCTAGGCGATGTCCCGACTGGTGTCGACGCTGATGCGGTCAGTGAGGTCGAGGCAAATCGGTTCGGTGAGTGCTCGGCCGCCACGAACCTTCGGGACGAAGAGCCTGTTTTCGATGGCGTCGTCGTTTCGCTCCGTTTCGAGATCGAACACAATGTCGCTCGTGTACTCCGTCCGGTGGCGCTGTGACGGCGTGGCGCTGTGTTTGAGCGCGTACAGAACCGCGACGCTGTCGGTCTGTGTGAGTCTGGATTGCAGCGTTTCGAGGAAGGCCCGAAACTCCCCTGTGTCGGCGCGCTCAAGCGGCTCGACCGGGTCAACGACGAGAAGCGACTCCGCCGTCAAGCTCTCGACGTGGGCGAGCGCATCACTGACTGGGGCTTCGCGGTCCAGTTGGCTGACAGCGAGGTCGTCGTAGGTCCCCCGCTGGGACCGCAGCGCCGATGTGACCGTCGTCGGTGCCTGTTCGCCGGAGAGATACACCGTCTCCTGTCGGGCGACGAACTCGGAGAGAAACAGCTCCGCCTGACTCGCCGGCTCGGCGAGCAGCGTGACGAGGCTTCCGGCCGGGATGCCGCCGTTGAGCTTCCGGTCGAGCGCTCGAACCCCTGTCTCGAATCGCTGTGTCACTGTCCCACCCCACGGTGCGTCCACCGATTCACTGCCCATCCCATACAGCCACCCTCGGTCGGGTGAATCTTTGTTGTCACCTCTCTAATACGGGCTGTTTCCCACGTAGTCAGTCTCTAGCCCTCGTACTGCCAGCGTCTGCTGGCACGTCCGCCCGTCATCGATAGATCGCTGGCAAACGTAGTAGCGCACCCCATCTTAGCGAGTCTCTACCGGTCGGTACCGGTCCATAGTTTGCGGCTCTGGTCAGCGTGAACGAACAGGTTCAAGCGCGCCCTCGCTGTAGACGCGGGTATGTACGACTCCGTCAAGGGCTTTCGCGATTTCTACCCCGAGGAGATGCAGGCTCGGCGGTGGGCCATGGATACGCTGGAAGACGTTGCACAGCGCTACGGCTTCCGGGAGATCGGCACGCCGGCCATCGAGCCGACCGAGATGTATGTCGACAAGAGCGGCGAGGAGATCGTCGAGGAACTGTACAGCTTCGAGGATAAGGGTGGCCGCGAGGTCGCGCTGACGCCGGAACTGACGCCGACCGTCGCGCGGATGTTCGTCGCCAAGCAACAGGAACTCTCAAAGCCCATCAAGTGGGTGTCGACGCGACCGTTCTGGCGCTACGAGGAGCCCCAGCAGGGCCGGTTCCGCGAGTTCTACCAGACCAACGTCGACATCTTCGGGTCGGCGGAGCCGACAGCTGACGCCGAGATTCTGGCCGTCGCCGTGGACATGCTCACCGACCTTGGGCTGACGGCCGAGGACTTCGAGATCCGCGTCTCCCACCGGGACATCCTCGCGGGCGTGCTGGAGTCCTTCGGGGCTGATGTGGACGTGCCCGAGGCGATCCGAGCGGTCGACAAGCGGGCAAAAGTCGACCACGACGACTACCTCGATGCCCTCGTCGACGCGGGACTCAACTACGGACAGGCCGACACGTTCGACGAGATGCTACAGATTGACGCCGCCGAGATCGATACGCTCGCGGACCTCACCGGCTCCGAAGATGTCCGCGCAGCAACTGACAACCTTCAGGCAGTGCTCGATGCGGCCGAGGACTTCGGCGTCCGCGACCACCTCACCGTCTCGCTGACGACCGCCCGCGGGCTTGACTATTACACCGGCGTCGTCTTCGAGTGCTTCGACTCGACGGGCGAGGTCTCCCGGTCGGTGTTCGGCGGCGGCCGCTACGACGACCTCATCGAGGGCTTTGGCGGCCAGCCGACGCCGGCCGTCGGCTTTGCGCCCGGCCACGCCACACTCCAACTCCTCTGTCAGCGGGCCGGCGTCTGGCCCGCCGAGGAGCTGTCGACGGACTACTACGTCCTGCAGGTCGGCGACACACGCCCGACCGCGGCCCGCATCGCCCGGGACCTGCGCGAGCGCGGCCACGTCGTCGAGAGCGACGTCGCCGACCGCTCGTTCGGCGCACAGATGGGCTACGCCGACGGCATCAACGCCGAGACGGTCGTCATCGTCGGCGAGCAGGACCTGGAAAACGACGAGGTGACGCTCAAGGAGATGGACGACGGTGAGCAGGTCAGCGTCCCGCTCTCGGCGTTCCCCGGCGACTACGACCGGCCGACGTTCGAGGACTTCGCGGAGTAACACGGCCGAGCGGGCGGCCCGCGACAGTAGCTTTTTGCGACCAGCGTGTTGAGTAGCCGACATGCAGCTCCCCTCCATCGCCCTCCCGAGGTGGAAGCTCGTCGCGACCATTGCGATACTGTCGACGGGTCTTGCAATGCTCTCGGGTGCGGCCGGTCTCGGCAATGTGATTGCACCGATTTCGATCATCCTCGGCTGGTTTATTCTGGCCCCGCTCGTCGCCCTGTTGGGTTCGAAGTTACCGATGATCGAGCCACCGGAGACCGACTCCGATCTGGATGAATCCGAGACCACTACGGCCCCGGAGTCGACGGTGGACCCCGTTGATCATCTCAGAGAACGCTACGCTCGCGGTGAACTGACGGACAGCGAGTTCGAGCAGCGACTGGACCGCTTGCTGGAGACAGAGTCCCTTTCGGCGAACAACGAACCCGTGGATAGCGAGCGCGGTCGTGAGCTCAATCTCGAAACCGAATGAACCCCCTCCAACGGCGGTTGACTTCTCTCCGTTAGGGTACGACTGGTGGGACCCGCTCTCAGCGACTACATTTTTGCGACACTATCCCACTGTTACCGTCAGCAGGTGGCACATATTCTCGACTGTCGGGCGATATCTCTGCGGTCAGAGCGCCCGCTCCATCTCCATCTCCACGCGCTCTTTGGCGATGGTCTCGAAGCCGACCGACTCGTACAGCGCTCGGGCGACGTGGTTCGTGTTCGAGACGGAGAGCCAGACGCGGTCGAGCCCGTTTTCCTGTCCGTAGCCAAGGAGTACGCGAATGAGCTGTGAGCCGATCCCGGCGTGCTGGTAGTCCGGATGGACGAAAATCGCCAGTTCCGAGGTGTCCTGATACGGAACGAGGACGGCGTGGCCGACGGCTTGTTCTTCGTGCCAGACAACGACGTTCAGACCGTTTTCGACAAGGTTTGGCAGCCAGTCGCGGATGTCCGCTTCGGTCCGGGGTGGGACCCCCTGTGATCGGGAATCGGGCCCGAAGTCAGCATACATCTCCACCAGTGGGTCGATGTCGCCGTCATAGTCCTCGATTGTCACCGTCCGCCCGTCGTGGTCGGTGACCGTTTCGGGCGGGCGGGGGAAGTCGTGATCCGCCGCGGCGGCATTGGACATACTCCCTTCTTTGTCCTCAGGACGCCTAAGTTCGTCTATCCTTCCCAGCAATTGAGATTCGGGCGAGACAAGTGGCTCGCAGTCGAGAAATCGGTATGCGCGCCTATCGAGTGGCCTACGACGGCCGACCGTATCACGGGTTCCAGCGCCAGCCCGATGTCGACACTGTCGAGGGGCGACTGCGCTCGGCGCTCGTCCGCCTCGGCGTCTGCGAGCGGGGCGACGGCCTGCCGGAGCGGTACGCGGCTGCCGGCCGGACCGACGCCGGCGTGTCCGCGCGGTCACAGACCGTGGCCTTCGACGCGCCGCCGTGGCTCTCACCGACGGCGTTCAACGGCGAACTCCCGGCTGCCGTTCGCGTGTGGGCCAGCGCCGATGTCCCCGACAGCTTCCACGCGACCCACGACGCCGCCGAACGCACATACACCTACTATCTGTACGCGCCGACGGACACAGACCGGCCCGGACGCGACCCCGTCGACGACACGCGGTGGGCCGACATTGTCGACGCGCTCGCTGGTACCCACGACTACCACAATCTCACGTCCGACGACACCGGCACTGAGCGGACCGTCGATATCGACTGGACGCGGGACGGGCAGTTCCTCGTCGTCAAGTTCACGGCTGGTGGATTCTGCCGCCAGCTGGTCCGTCGGCTCGTCTCGCTTGCGTCGGCTGTTGCGGATGGGTCGGCCCCGCTGTCGAAGGTCGACCGTGTCCTCTCGCCGGAGCCCGTAAGCGGCCCTGACGGGGTCCCACCGGCCCCACCCGAACCGCTGGTACTGACTGATGTCTGCTACCCGGACGTGACCTTCACCCGGGACGAGGACGCCGCCGCAGATGCGCGGACGGTCTTCGAGCACCGACGCGCGAACGCCCGAACAACTGCGCGGGTGGCCGGCCACATCACCGACGGGCTGTAGTTCCCCGTCGCTGAAACGAAGGCTTACTTCGGCCCCGTTCCAAGAGCGGGCTATGAGTTCGGTACCCGCACGGAGCGACATCGACGAGGCGTACAAGTGGGACCTCGACTCCCTCTATGCCAGTGACGAGGACTGGGAAGCCGCCTACGAGGAGGCAGAGGCGCTAATCGAGGACCTGTCCGCCTACGAGGGGCGGGCCACCGAGGACGCCGCGACCCTGCTAGAGACACTAGAGACCTACGAGGAACTGATGCGGACGGTGTCGAACGTCGCCGCCTACGCCCGGATGCGCCGGGACGAGGACACGACCGACGACACCTATCAGGCGCTGACCGCTCGCTCGCAGTCCCTCTCCTCGGAGGCCAGTTCGGCCGCCTCGTTCCTCGACCCGGAACTGCAGGACTTGGACTACGACGACATCGAGGCCATGATCGACGAGGAGCCGGGGCTGGAACCGTACGAGCACTACTTCGACGACGTGCTCCGGATGAAAGACCACACCCGCTCGGCCGAGGTAGAGAACCTGCTTGCCGAACTCGGCGAGGTCACCGGCGCGCCCGGCGAGGTGTACAACATGCTGGCCAACGCCGACATGGAGTTCCCGACCGTCGAGGACCCCGACGGCGACCAGCAGCCGATCACGCTCAACAACTTCACGACGCTGCAGAAACACCCCGACCGCGACTTCCGCCAGCGCGTCTACGAGGCCTTCTACGACGAGTGGGGGACCGTCCGAAATGCGGTTGGGACGGCCTACAAGAACGCCGTCAAGACGGACGTGAAGATGGCCAGCGCCCGGAACTACGACACCGCCCGCGAGGCCGCGCTTGACGGCCCCAACGTCCCCGTCGAGGTGTACGATACGCTCGTCGACACCGTCCACGACAACCTCGACACGTTGCACCGCCACGCCGACCTCAAGCGCCAGTCTATCGGGGCCGACGACCTCCGTATGTGGGACCTCTACGTCCCGCTCGTCCAAGAGGAATCCCCCGAAATCGAGTACGAACAGGCCTGCGAGTACGTCACCGAGGCCGTTGCCCCGCTGGGCGAGGACTACCAGTCCCGGCTCGCTGAAGGGCTGGACTCTCGCTGGGTCGACGTCTACGAAACCGAGCACAAGCAATCGGGCGCGTACTCCGGTGGCACCTACGACTCCCAGCCGTTCATTCTGATGAACTACCAAGACGACGTGGAGTCGATGTACACGCTGGCTCACGAACTCGGCCACTCGATGCATTCCGAGTACACCAGCGAGGAGCAGCCCTTCGTCTACTCCGGCTACGAGATATTCGTCGCCGAGGTCGCAAGCACCGTCAACGAGACGCTGCTGACCCACCACCTGCTGGACACTGTCGAGGACGCTACCCTGCGCCGACACATCCTCAACGAGTACCTCGAACGGTTCCGGTCGACTCTCTATCGGCAGACGATGTTTGCCGAGTTCGAGCACCGGACCCACGAGATGTCAGAGGCCGGCGAGCCGCTGACGCCGGACCGGCTAGACGACCTCTACGCCGACCTCAAGGGCGACTACTACGAGCCGGCAGTGCTAGACGACCGCATCGCCCGCGAGTGGATGCGTATTCCACACTTCTACCGGGCCTTTTACGTCTACCAGTATGCGACCGGCATCTCGGCGGCCGTCGCGCTCGTCGATGGTATCCTCGAAGAGGGCGAACCAGCCGCACAGCGGTACATCGACTTCCTCCGGAGCGGGTCGCGCCAGTATCCACTGGAACTGCTTCGCGACGCTGGTGTCGATATGGCCAGCCCGGACCCGGTTGAGTCCGCCCTTTCGACGTACGGTGAGTACCTCGACGAGTTCGCCGAGCTGCTGTAGGCTGGCCAGTCGCTATCTGTCTGGCTGTGTGTCCCCTGTCTAACCGAACGCTACAGCCCCGTCTCGACACGGATAACCCTTTCACCCCCTGTGACCCGAAGGCACTTTGTGTCTCAACCGTATAGTACCGACCATCCAAATGTCGCGCAGTCCCTCGCTTCCGGAACGACCACGGTTGGAACTTGATCCCGATATGACGCCTGACGAGCGTCTGGAGGCACTCCGGGAACATTTCAAGGAGATAGTACAGGTCAACGAACAGCTGACCGAGCAACTGGACGCCGCCCGTGACCGACAGCACGACCTCACGGACGAGGTCGACCAGTTGGAACGGGAAAACGAGACGCTCAAGACCTCGTCGCTGTACATCGCGACGGCCGAGGAGCTGACCGACGACGGCGTTGTCGTCAAACAGCACGGCAACAATCAGGAAGTCCTGACCGAAGTCTCGCCGTCTATCCGTGACAATCTGGAGGCCGGTGACCGCGTCGCGATCAACGACTCCTTCGGCGTCAAGCAGATTCTCGACCCAGAGACCGACGCTCGCGCGCAGGCGATGCAGGTCGACGGCTCGCCCGATGTTTCATACTCGGACATCGGCGGCCTCGAAGAGCAGATCCGCGAGGTCAGGGAGGCCGTCGAGGAGCCGCTCGTCAACGCCGACCAGTTCCGCGAGGTCGGTATCGAACCGCCGAGCGGCGTCCTGCTACACGGGCCGCCCGGCACCGGGAAAACGATGCTGGCGAAGGCCGTCGCCAACGAGACCGACGCGACGTTCATCAAGATGGCCGGCTCCGAACTGGTCCGGAAGTTCATCGGCGAGGGGGCGCGACTGGTCCGGGACCTGTTCGAACTCGCCGCCGAGCGCGAACCGGCTATCATCTTCATCGACGAAATCGACGCTATCGCGGCTAAGCGAACGGAATCAAAGACTTCGGGCGACGCCGAGGTCCAGCGGACGATGATGCAACTGCTGTCGGAGATGGACGGCTTCGACGAGCGCGGCGAAATCCGCATCATCGCGGCGACGAACCGCTTCGACATGCTCGACCGCGCCATCCTCCGTCCCGGCCGCTTCGACCGCCTCATCGAAGTCCCGAACCCCGACGTTGCGGGCCGCGAGCGCATCCTCGAAATCCACACGCAGGAGATGAACCTCGACGACGACGTGGATCTGGGTGCGTTTGCCACCGAGACCGACGGCCTCTCCGGCGCGGAACTGGCGTCACTGGCGACCGAAGCCGGCATGTTCGCCATCCGCGACGGCCGAACGACGGTCCAGCAGTCGGACCTCCACGACGCTCTAGAGAAGATCGAAGCCGACGACGACGCAAGTAGCGTGCCGGTCGCGTTCGCGTAGCGTCGGCACGGAAAGGCGATTTTAGAGGACTTACGGGACGGCCAGTAGATTGTCGACCACGATGACGTTGGCCTGTTCGAACACCCTCCGCATCTCGTCGCTCAGCGACACGTCTGTGATGAGCATATCAACGTCGTCGACAGTCGCGAACTCTCTGAAGCTCTGACTGTCCAGTTTGCTGCCGTCAGCCACTAGGATGACGTGTCGACCGCCTTCACAGAGCAGTGTCTTGATGCGCGCTTCGTCTTCGTTCGAGACGGAGAGGCCGCCGTCGCTCTGGACCGCGTCAGTTTCGAGAAACACGATGTCGAAGTTCGTCTTCCGGAGGTACGACTCGGCACTGGGTCCGACAAGCGCGTCCGATGTCTGGCGCAGCGAGTCGCCGACGACCTTGACTTCGCCGCAGGTCTTGCGAAGTTCGAATGCGCTTTCCGGTGAGTTCGTCGCGGCGAGCAGCGACACCTGCTCCGGGATCGCTTTCGCCACTTCGCGTGCTGTCGGCCCCGTATCGAAGAAGACGGCGTCGCCGTCACTCAGCTCGTCGACGGCCCGCTCAGCGATTGCCTGCTTCCCGCTCGGGTTGTCGATACTATCGGCTGTGCTGGACCCGTTGGCCTCTTCTTTCGACGCCGGGAGGGCACCGCCGTGAAACCGTTCGATGAGCCCGTCCTCCGCAAGCGAGGAGAGGTCTCGCCGGATTGTCGCCTCGGAGACGCCGAACTCTTCGGTGAGCTCTTCGACCGTGACCCGATCTGATTTGTTTACTTGTCGAACGATTTCCTTCCGTCGTTCATCAGGTATCATGTTCTATTACAGCAGGCCCAGACCCTACGAGTGAGTGTGGCCTCCGACTGATGTATTCTAGTTGGTGTCATCACTCTCGATAGAATCGGCCCCGTTCTCAGGGCCGGCGTCGCAGTCTAGTGATTTGCGAGATTGCTCGATGGCGTTCAGTGGTATATCACTTCGTATGCAGACGTTCATGAAAAACTCTCTCCTAATACTATTCGCTGAAGACGCCAAACAGCGTCGCAACGACCGTCCCGACACTGCTAACGATTGCACCGCCGTAGACGCCGGTCGCGTAGTTGACTGCTGCCAGCCCTGCTAATCCGAATGCAACTCCGAACGCGAGCAGGCCGGCGGGTGTCATTCTGTCGGTAATTCCAGTTGCCATCGTCAGATTGTCGCCTGCTGTTCGATCTTCGCATCGTACGTCAGTGATTCGCCCGTGGCTGGGTCGAAGTACTGGAGCGAGTCCCTGTCGAACCGGAGGTTCACCGAATCGCCCATCTCGACCGTCGTGTCCGGGTCGACCGCGGCCTTGATGCTCTGGCCGGTGTCGAGTTCGAGTTCGAGCACGGTCTTTTCGCCCTGCGGTTCGACGACTTCCACCGCCGCCGGGTGGACGTTCGCCGGGACGCCGTCCTGATTGAGTGCAATGTTCTCCGGGCGGATGCCCAGCGTCACCCGGTCGCCGAGATACGGTTCGAGCGCGTCGGTGAACTCGTCGGGGACGTTGTGGATCGCGCCGCCGAGGTCCAGTTCGAACTTGCCGGCAGAGGACTCTTCGAGCGTGCCTTCGAGGAAGTTCATGCTTGGCGAGCCGAGGAACCCGGCGACGAACATGTTTCGCGGGTTCGAGTACACGTGTGTCGGTTCGCCGACCTGCTGGATTTGGCCGTTGTCCATGACCGCGATCTGGTCGGCCAGCGTCATCGCCTCTACTTGGTCGTGGGTGACGTAGACCGTCGTCGTCGACAGTTCCTCGTGGAGTTTGTTCAGTTCGGCGCGCATCTGGACGCGGAGCTTCGCGTCGAGATTCGACAGCGGTTCGTCCATCAGGAACACTGCGGGGTCGCGAACGATTGCGCGGCCGAGCGCCACCCGTTGTTGCTGTCCGCCGGACAGTTCCGATGGTCGGCGCTCCAGCAGCTCTTCGATCTGTAACAGCTCCGCGGTCTCCTGTACCCGTTCGGTGATGATCTCCTCATCCGTGTCGTGTTGCTCCAGCCCGAACCGCATATTGTCTCGCACCGTCTTGTGCGGATACAGCGCGTAGTTCTGGAACACCATCGCGATGTCGCGCTCGTACGCGCGGGCGTCGTTGACGATGTTCTCGCCGATGCGGATTTCGCCGTCGGTCGCCCGTTCGAGTCCCGCGATGAGGCGCAGGGTCGTGGTCTTGCCACATCCTGACGGGCCGACGAGGACGGTGAAGCTTTCGTCGGGGATGTCGAGTGAGATGCCGTCGACTGCGGTGACGTCGTCGAATTCCTTTACGAGGTCGGTGAGTTCTACGTGTGCCATAGTTAGTTACTCCTTGACTGCTCCTTGTGTGAGTCCGCTCACGATGTACTGCTGGAAGAACAGGCCGAACAGGATGCCGGGCAACGCGGCGATCATGCCGCCGGCTGCAAGGTGTGCCCAGTCCACGAAGTCGTCAGCCACGAACAGCGAGACGGCAATCGGCAGCGTCTGGGCCTGTTCCGAGGACGTGAGAACGAGCGCGAAGACGAACTCGTTCCACGAGAAAATAAAGGCGAGGATGGCGGTGGCTGCGATGCCCGGCTTCGCCATCGGCAGGATTATTTTGACGAACCCCTCCCAGCGGGAACAGCCGTCGATTCGGGCCTGTTCGTCCAACGATTCGGGGATGCCGTCGAAGTAGTTCTTCATGATCCAGACGGCAAACGGGAGGTTGAAGAACGTGTACGTGAGGATAAGCGTGATACGCGTATCGTACAGACTTCCGGTGAACCCGCCGATGAGCGGTGGGTTCGACATAATCTGGAAGAACGGAACGATGAGCGCGATGGGGGGAATCATCCGCGCCCCGACAATCGACAGCAGCAGCGACTTGTTCCCCATGAAGTCAAAGCGGGAGAAACTGTACCCGGTAACCGTCCCCAAGGTGATACAGATGAGCGTCGTCGTCGTCGCGACAATCATGCTGTTGAAGGTGTAGCTGTCGAACGGTCGGTTCGTGAAGATGTCGACGTAGTTCTGTGCCGTCGGGTTCTGTGGAAGGAACGTGATCGGTAGCGACAACACTTCACTCGACGGTTTGATGCTCGTGATGAAGATGTAGTAGATCGGGAACCAGATGATGAGGACGTACGCGGCAAGCAGTCCGTAGGCCAGCAGTCGCTCGCGGGCGACGGACGGCCACTCGTTCTGTGTCTCCAGTCCCAGCGACCGACGCAGTCGGTTGAGTGGTGATTTCTTCGTGCTCATGCTTCGTAGGGTGATTCGCCGAATATCTTGTACAGACTGGCCACGATGGCGAAGGTCACGGCCAGCAGGACGACTCCGAGCGCAGCGCCGGAGCCGGGTTCGTTGAACACCTGTGCGGTCCGGTACAGCCACGAGGCCCACACTTCAGTCGACTTCCCGGGGCCGCCTTGGGTCATCACCCAGACTAGGTCCAGTGCTCGGATGTCGAAGATGATACGGATGGTCAGTGCGACCAGTATCGACGGTTTCAGGAACGGATACGTGACGTTCCAGAACCGGGACCACCGACTCGCGCCGTCGACTTCGGCGGCGTCGTACAGTTGCTCGGGGACGTTCTGGAGGCCCGCGAGCAGGATGATGATAATGAAGGGAGTGAACACCCAGACGTCGGCGATGATAAGCGCCATCATCGCGAGTGCGCCGTCCGAGAGGAACGGAATGTTCCCCGAGATGATTCCGAGTCGTTGGAGTGCGCCGTTGATTGCGCCGAAATCGGACTGGAACATCCAGCGCCACATCAGTCCGCTCATCACGTACGGGAGAATCCACGGGACGATGACCGCCGTTCGGAACCAGCCCCGCCCTTTCAGGTCCTTATCGAGCAACAGCGCGATGCCCAGCCCCAGCAGGAACGAAATAGAGACGCTGAAACCGACGTAAATGACCGTATTTGTCGTGATCGAAACGAAACTGGGGTTGAACACGCCGAGAGCGGCCTCGCTCCCTTCACGCGCGAAAATCAACCGCCGGAAGTTCCGCAGGCCGACAAACTCCATCTCGTTCGTTATCGGGTTCCGGAACTGGAGGCTGCTGAAAAGCAACTTCGCAGTCGGATAGACGATTATGGCGGCGATCCACAGCAGCGTCGGCCCGACAGTTAACGGGACGAACAGTTTGTCGAGTTTGCGACGCAGTGGGCTCTTTTCGATTGACATAATATGTGAATATTGAGCCGCGTCGATCAGAGCAGGCCGATATCCTGATAGAGGCGCTCGATGTTGTTGTAGGCGTCGTTGAGTGCTGCCTCAGGGTCCTTGTTCCCGAGCAGCGCCGGCGTGAGCTGTTCGTTCAGGTAGTCGTCGACCTGTGGCTGTGCCATGTAGGTCTCGCTCTGTGCGTTTTCGAGGTTGAACCGCATATCTTCGAGCAGCCATGACGGGTACTCGCTCTGGACCTCGTCGTCTTCGTACACCTCGGGGACGACAGCTGGGTTCCCCTCGACGAGCATGTTGTTCTTCGACGACGCGCGGGTCGTCATGAAGCGGGCGAACTCCTTGGCCGCGTCCTTGCGCTCTGAGAACGCGGAGACGCTGATGCCGTTCGTGTCTTGGAAGGTTGCGCGGCTCTCCGGCCCCTTCGGCGGCTTGGCACTGCCGATGCGGTTCTCGTCCCATTCGTCGATGGCGCGTGCCCCGAGCGGCGTCCAGGACTCGACGGTCGCGTACTGGCCGGCGATGAAGTTGTCACCGATACCGCCCTCACCCAGACTGGACATTCCGTCAGGTGTGATGCCGCGCTCGCGGAGTCCGTTGAAGAACTCCAGCACTTCCATACCCTCCTCGACGAACACGGGCTCGTAGCTGTCGTTGAACAGTTGGCCGCCTGCTTGATAGAGGAACTGCTTGAAACTGAACACCGACTTGCCGGACCACGTGAACGCGAAGCCGGACTTCTCGCCCTGTGAGAGCTGCTCGCCTTGGCTAAGCACCTCGTCCCACGTGTCCGGCGGCGCGTCGAAGCCCTGTTCGTTCAGGTACTGCTGGTCGTAGAGGTAGCTCCCCCACTTCCCGAACTCGGGAGCCATGTAGGTCTGCCCGTCGAACTGGACGAGATCGGTCAGTGCGCTGGGGAACTTCCCCATGTGGTCACTCCCGAGACCGAGCGGTTCGAGCCAGTCGGAGCTGACGAAGTCGGCCAGCCACCATGTCGGTCCGTTGAACGCGTCGACGGTGCTGTCTTGGTTCCGCCAAATCGTCGTCAGACTGGTCTTGAGGTTGCTCCACGGGACCTCGTTGACCTCCACGGAGATGCCCGTCTCCTCCTCGAACCGCTCGATGTTGGCTTCCGTTCCGGGGTCGAACTCCAACGACCCTGCGTTGTAAAACACGATTTCGTCTGCCATTGTCTCCGAGCCCGTCCCGGTCGTGGCACCGTCTGCACTCTCTCCGTCGGAGCTCTCGCCGCCGGAGCTACCATCCGTACTTGAATTGGAGTCGCCGCTGCAGCCAGCGAGCGCTGCTGTCCCGATGACACCGGCGCTTTTAATAAACGTTCGACGAGTGCGCTTTGAGTTTTCCTGCATACAAACGCTCACGAGACAGCCATGGATTATAAATTATGGGGGTAATTAAAAATGAAGAATCATCTCATAAGAAGTAAAATAGGCGGCTGAGAACTATTTTGAAAGATTGTAGGCGATTTTGAGACACTAAGAACACTCATATACTATAATTTATGTATAAAAACACTCACTTTCCTGTGATTGATTTCAATCACAAATCTGAATTTGGGTGCGTTTTGAACGACCCGTTCACCGAATCGTGCAGACTCACCGACCGGACTGAGTCGGACTTCAGTCACTCGGTATCGAGATGCCCGACGTTTGTCTTGGCCCGCATGGCCCGCCCGATTTAAGCCACCCGGCCCGGTATCGGTGTGCGTGACAGAACGCGGACGGACGCGGCGAGCGTTTCTGGGGACGCTCGCGGCGACGACGGTCGGGTCGGTCGCGGGGTGTCAGTCGCAGTTCGATCCGCTCGCATCGACGGCCTTGGACGAACACGCCGCGACGCAGTTCCGGCGGGGGCTCCTGAACCATGGGTATCAGGACGCCTCGATTCCGGACGCTGTCGAACGGGTCTGGGAACTATCGACCAATCGCGGGGACCACACTGCGGCAAAGGGAAGTCCCGTGCTGGCACCGACGGGTGACCTGATTCTGGCGGACGATACCGGCCGCGTGCGAGCCATCGCACCGGACGGCGACATCCAGTGGTCGACGGCGATTACGCAGGCGACGCGCGGGAGCCACGGGACGCCGGCCATCGCCAACGACACCATCTACATCGGGGCCTACGACGGCGCGCTGTCGGCGCTGGACCTCGAAACCGGGAAGCGGCGCTGGCGGACGGAACTGGGCGATGCCATCGGCGCGAGTCCGACCTACTACAACGGATCGTTGTACGTCGCTGTCGAGCACGCCGCCCCGAGCGGGAGTGTCGTCGCCGTCAACGCCGCCACCGGGGACGTGCAGTGGCGCGACAGTCGGCCGACCGACCACCCTCATTCGACAGTGGCACTGGACCGCGAACACGGTCGCCTGCTGTTTGGCTCCAACGACGGCTACTGCTACGCGTGGTCGTTCCCGGGCCTAGAGCGGGTCTGGCGCTACGACACCGCTGGCGACGTGAAGTCCCCTATCGCCGTCGCTGACGGGACCGCTATCGTCCCGTCGTGGGCCGAGACAGTCACCGGCGTCGACGTAACTGACGGCACAGAACAGTGGACGTTCGAGGCCGACGCCGACGTGATGTGCGCGCCGGCGGTCCACGACGGCACTGTCTACGTCGGGAGCCACGACGACCGAGTGTACGCAATCGACCTCGCCAGCGGCGAGGAACAGTGGCGGTACGACACCGGCGGCTGGATTATCGGGAGCGTCGTCGCCACTCGGGACCACGTACTCGTCGGGTCTTACGACGGCCGACTGTACGCACTGGAGCGGGACACCGGTGCGGTAGCGTGGACCACGGAAAACCGCGGCCACGTGACGAGCGCGCCACTGGTGACCGCTGACGGTATCTACTACGCGGAGCGTGCAGTCGGCGGCGACCCGAACCGACCGGGGATGCTGTACAAACTCACCCCGACGTAGCGAAACGAAACCCCTTACCCCGCGGACCGTCGACTGTCGGCTATGAGTACCATCCGGGTCGTATGGGGGACTGCGACCGGCCCGACTGCGCTGGCCGCGTACGACGCGGCACTCGCCGAGGCGGGCGTCCACAACTACAACCTCATCTCGCTCTCGTCGGTCATCCCCGATGGACCGGCCATCGAGGTGACCGGGACAGCGCCGGATCTGGGGCCGCCCGGCGAAGCGCTGGAGGTCGTCCAGTCTTCGGCGACTGTCCCGCCGGGCGAGCGCGGTGCGGCGGGTATCGGCTGGGCCCGTAGCGAGGACGGGCCGGGTATCTTCTACGAGGTCGACGGGACCAGCGAGGACGCGGTTCGGATGGAAATCCGCGAGGGACTGGCCGCTGGCCGGGACCTTCGGGACTGGGAGTTCGTCGAGGAGAACGTGTCCGTCGAGTCGGCGTCCGATGACGCCGAGTACGCCAGCGCTGTCGTCCTTGCTACGTACGGCGAGAGCCACCCCGTCGTGTAAGCCACGCGCTTCGACCAGTCCCGGACAGATGTGTGCTGGCCCACGGGTTTTTAGTCCTCCCCCGCATAGAAACAGAGAACGTTCATGTACGGTAATACGTCGTTTGGTGGGGAGACGGAAGAAGTGACGCTGACCACGGAACAGCGCGAGGAACTCCGACGGGACCTCTCAAGCGTCGCCGCCCGGACCCGCGAACTCCTGCCCGGCGAGTTCGTCGTCGGGTCAGAAATCAGCAACAGTACGACGGGGCCGCGGGCCACAATTGCTGTCCAGCCCCCCGTCGGGTCGGTCGTCAGCGCCGACTACACGCCCGAGGACCCGGAAAGCGCGAGCATCTCCGATGCCGAACGCGACGACCTCGCGCAGGGCATCGCCGCCTCCGCCGCCCTGCAGGTCAAGCAGGTGATGGGCGACGACACGTCGCCGACAGCGCAGTAACAGTCGCCGCTCTCAGTTTTCGTCGGTATCGTTCGGTGATCGCTGACTGCCGAGATCAGGCGTGGCCACCGCTGGAGACTGGCGGATTATAGAACAGCGCATAGCCGATGGAGCCGCTGGCCGGGAGACTGCCGGCACTCAGCGCAGTCACGAAGCTAACGGACGTGACAACCGCGCCGAGGAACGCCAGCAGCATTGAGAGGGCAATACTGGCGAGCACGAGGTCGGGCATCGACGGCGGGCCGGACATTCGTGTCTCTACAGAGACATGCCTACTAATTAAATATTATTACTCGCACAAACGGTGCACTGATACCCGCCTACTTCCCCCAGAAGGGGTCGCGGTTTCGGTGCTTCTCCAGATACATCGACAGCGCCTCGCGCTCGTCGACGGAGATGTCTTCTTTGAGTTCCTGCTCCAGAATCTTCGCGTGCTTCTCCGGGATTTCGACCCAGAGGTCGTCGCCTTCCTCGATCTGGCGGCCGACGGTCGGTCCCTGAATCGAGACGGCCATGCGCTCGCCGGCGCGGGCCGAGTCGACATCCTCTCCCTCGTCTTGAATCGTCTTGAGGGTCCCGACGCGGTTTGCCTCGCCGTTCTCCCATCTGACGACGTTGACGTTCCGGCGGAGTTCGCCCGAGAGGATTTCGACGCCGACGACGGCGGGGTCAGACTGGCGGAACGTGTGGTCCTGCAGAATCCGGAACTTCGCGGGTCGGGTGATGTTCTCCAGAATCTGCTCCTGCTGGGCCTCCTCGATGGCGGTGACGTGGTCGTCGTAGGACTCGACGAGCTGGTAGATAACGTCGTCTTCGAACAGCTCCACGTCCTCCTGTTCGGCGAGGTCGCGTGCGTCGTCGAGCACCTCGACGCTGAAGGCCAGAATCGCCTGATTCGTCGGCTCGCCAGCCGTCTCAGCGACCCGAACGTCCCGCGGCGCGACCGCGCCGACCTCGGCGCGCATGACCGGGATCTCTTCCTCTTCGAGCGTGCTGGAGAGCGCTTCCAGCGAGCCGAGCGTGTCGGCCTTGATGACGACCCCTTCTTCTTGGGTCGTCACCTCGATTTCTGCGAGTTCCTCCTCGACTTCGGCGATGACCTCGCTGCGGTCGCGGTCGCGGACGACGCGGATCGGTGCGCCGGCCATCGCGTCACCGAGGTCCGGAGCGGCGATTTTGACGCCGTCGGCGGCGGCGACCTGCTCGACCTGTTCGAACTCCTGTTCGGTCCGGATCTCTTCGAGCGGGCGGGGGCGAAGCAGCGCGCGCACGTCGGTGACGATCGACCCCTGCAGGCCGCCGACGACGATGGTGTCGTCGTTGCGGATGGTCCCGTCGTAGATGATTGCGTCGAGCGTTGTCCCGAACCCTTGGGTGTCTTTCACTTCGAGGACAGTCCCGACACCGGGGCCGGTGGTGTCGATCTCCATCTCCTCTTTCATGTACCGCTGGGACAGTCCCATCATCACGGTCAGTAGGTCCGGGATACCCTCGCTGGTCTCGGCCGAGACCGGCACGACGCCGATGTTGGCCTGGAAGTTCTGGACGCGCCAGTACATGTCCGCCGAGAAGCCGTTATCGGAGAGTTCGCCGATGATCTCGTACAGTTTCTCGTTGAGGTCGGACTGCACGCGGTCGGACTGGGCGTCCATCGTCTGCTGGACCGGCTGGCCCTCGTTGGGGTTCCAGCCCGGAACCGTATCGATCTTGTTCGCGGCGACGATAAACGGCGTCTGCGTTCGCTTGAGTATGTCGATGGCCTCCAGCGTCTGTGGCTGGAAGCCGTCGTTGACGTCGACGACGAGGATGGCGATGTCGGCGAGCGCGCCACCCCGGGAGCGAAGCGTCGAGAAGGAGTGGTGGCCCGGCGTGTCGATGAACAGCAGGCCCGGCAGGTCGAAGTCTGTCGGGTCGACGAGATCACCGGCAATCTCCGAAATTACGTCCAGTGGGACGGCTGTCGCGCCGATGTGCTGGGTGATCGCGCCCGATTCGCCGGCGGTGACGGCCGACCCGCGGATCTTGTCGAGCAGGCTTGTCTTCCCGTGGTCGACGTGGCCCAGAACGGCGACGATGGGCGTCCGCAGGGTGTCGTCGGTGGCTGTGGTGGGGTCCGTGTCAGACATAAATGACTCCAGAAGTTGTCAGAACCGAGTCGGCGGTGGCAGTTAAGTTCGTCGTCATGGGACGCACATGACCGAGCGCGGGGCTAAGCGGGCATCACTCGGTTACAGTGAACGACCCCGTCATGCCGACGCTCTGGTGGGGGACACAGTGGTACTCGTACTCGCCGACGGCCTCGAACGTATAGGCGTACTCGTATCCCGAACTGTACGTCGTTCCCTCATCTCCGGGCGTCCCCGACCAGTCGCTGTCTTCCGGCGTCGCGGTCGGTTTGACGTTGTGGCCGCCGGCTTCCCAGACCCACAGCACGGTGCTTCTGACCGGGACTTCGAACGATTCCGGCTCGAAACTGAAGCTTCCCGGCGCGACGGCGACTTGCTGGTCGGCATCGACTGGCGTTCCGGTGGGTGTCGGTGTGGCAGTCGGTGTCGGCGTTTCGGTCGGAGTGGCCGTCTCCGCTGGTGCCGTCACCGAGTCAGTCGGTGTCGCTGTCGCAGTACGGGTCGGTGCTCGCGTCGTGGTGGCTGTCTCTGTTTGGGTCGACCCACCGCTATCGCCACCACTACAGCCCGCAACGACTCCGGTGACGGCGGCCGTGAGTGTGCCGAGAAACTGACGCCTGTTCCGGTCCATGCGTACCTGTTGGGGGCCTGTCGCTTAGGGCTGCTGCCTGCTGTGAATGGACCGATCCCAGTCACGGGACGGCTCTACCGGTGGTTTCAGCAGTTGTTGACGCATGGTCTCTATCCGTGGCCGTCGCCGTCGGCGACCACTGTTCTCTCGCCGGACATCCCCGTGGCGTTTATGTAACCTCGTTCGGAACAAGGGGGTATGGCTGCAATACTCGCAGAAAACCTGTCGGGGAAAGACGTGATGGGGACTGACGGCGCGGAGATCGGCAGTCTCTACAACATCACGATGGACTTCTCCTCGGGCGCGCTGCACAACCTCGTCATCGACCCCGCGGAGTCGCTCCGCAACACGAACTTCGAGTACAGCGACCAAGGCCGCCTGCTTGTCCCGGTTGAGCGGGTCAAGGCGGTGAAAGACCACATGATCGTCAAACGCTAGATGTACGTTCTTGACTCTTCGGCATTTATCAACGAGTATCACACTGACGAGCAGATAGCGACGATTCCACTCGTCAGAGAGGAACTGGAGGACGAGGCAGCCTACCGCTTCGACGCCCTCGAAGGCTCGGGGATGCACCTTCACATTCCAGAGGACAACACCGTCGAGCGCATCGAGCGCGCCGCCAGCGAAACCGGCGACCTCGCGGAGCTCTCGGAAACCGATATCCGGCTGATTGCGGCCGCGTTCGAACTCGACAGCCGACTCGTCACTGACGACTACGCGATGCAAAACGTCGCGGAGAAACTCGACGTGGCGGTCGAAGTCATCGCCCGCGAGGGAATCTCAGAACAGCGCGAGTGGCTGTTCCAGTGTGCTGGCTGTGGGCGTGAGTTCGACGAGAACCGCGACCGCTGTCCTATCTGCGGTAGCTCGCTATCGCGGAAAAACCCAGCTTAAACGGTCTGTTCGTCCCGGGCTTCGAGCCCGAGATCGACCAGCTGTGACAGTACTTCTTCCTCCGTGATGCCGTAGCGCCGCGCAAGCGTTTCGATAATCCGCGCTTGGTCGTCATCACAGACGATGGTGAACCGCCGGCCCATGCCATCGCCTACAGCGGTAGTTCGCATAAATACCCGTCAGACAGCAGTCAGACGGCTCAAATTGCCGGATTTCCTGTAATCTCGATGTACAATGTGAGGAACTGAATTGCGTTGAACGCTCCGTGAATAAAGATCGGAACGAGGAGATTCTCAGTCTTGAGATAGCTCAGGCCCAGCAGCGTCGAGAGGACGAACACCAGCAGCAGGGAGAGGACAGTCTGTGTCGGCGTCCCGGCAGCGTACTGCCCGAAGTGGACGACGCCGAAGACGGCGCTGGTGAGCACGATTGCCCGAATCTCGCTGAAATCGTCGTAGAGGTACTTCTGAATGATATTCCGGTAGATGAACTCCTCGCTTGGCGCGATAGTGAGAAACGCCAGTGGAATCATCACGAGCAGGAACGACGGGTCCTCGCGGGCCAGTTCTTCGACGCTGCTCCGGGCGGCTTCGAGGCCGAGGGCCTGAATGATGTAACTGAAACCAAAGAGCGCGACCATGAGGACGACGACGCCGCCGACGCTGTAGCCGATGTCGCGGAGTCCGGGTCGACGGAGGTCGAGGTCGTCCCAGCTCCGACCTAGCCGGCCGGCGACGGCTGCTCCGAAGCCGACGAAGCCGACACCGATACCGATAGTGAGCGTGACGTATGCCGGCCCGGTGACGGTCCCGCCGTCAAGCGCCCCGGCGCTGACGAGCCCCGCAAGCGCGGCTCCGAGCACGACGAACTGGGCAAACAGCGTGCCGACGAGAAAGCCGGCCAGACCGATGCCAGTCGCGACCGAGAGCGCTCTGGCGACCGTGTACAGCCGGTCGTTCGGGACGCCAGTCGAAAGCGCCCAGCCCAGCGCGACCGTCACGCCCCCGGCCAGCACTGTGAGATACACGGCGATTCCGACGGTCGCCTCGACGCCGGGACGGAACTCAGGTCCGAAGAAAGCGACGAGCGTCGCGAGCATCGCGATGGCGCTTGCTCCGACCGCGCCGAGACCTGCCTGCCGTCGGTCGAGAGCGCCGTGACGGACAAGTGAGAAGGCAAGCGCGGCGATGACGAACCCGGCGGCAGCGATCTGTCGAGCGGTGACCGGGCCGACCGTCGTCCCCGGTGTCATCCAGCTAACGACGCCGGTTTCCGTGGCGACGAGTACGACGAGACCGATGCCAGCGGCGAGGACACCCCAGTTCGCGGCAGTGTCGTCCATTATCGGCAGTCCGTTGTGCCGGCCTAAAGGGACTCCGTTTCACCGATCCGCAGCCGCTCACGGTCGTCGATAACTGCCGTCTCCTCGGTGTCTTCGCCGCGGATGAGCGCTCGCGTGGCGTTTTTGCCCCACTCGACGGCCGGCTGCGTAAACGTCTCCACCTCCGCGAGTTCGCCGACGAGGACGCAGGCGGCCTCCATCGCGTACAGCAGCTCGCCGAGGTTCTCGGCGTCGAGCCGGTCGATTTCCACTTCCAGCGCCGGCCGGTCGGCCGCGGGCAGGCTCGCCACTGTCGCCTCGTACTCCGCGTCGATGAGGCCGCCGAGGTCGGTCCCGGCGAGATACGACAGGTCCTCGTGGTCCGGGTCGGGAATCGCCACGTCGGCCCGCTCGCGCGGCCGGACGAACGTGACGACCTTGTCGCGGTGGCCGGCGCGGTACAGCTGGAGCTGGGAGTGCTGGTCAGTCGCGCCCAGCGCCCGCGCCGGTGTCTGGCCCCGGCCGTCCTTGCCCAGACTCTCGGCCCAGAGCTGTGCGAACCACTCGCCGAAGGACTCCAGTCGCTCGGCGTAGGGCATGACAGCGTTGACTATCGCGCCCTCCTCTTCGAGTGCATAGGCCATCGCGCCGTAGGCGTAGGCCGGCGAGTCGTACAGCGATGGTGCGAGGTCGTCGGCCGCTGCCCGGCCGCCGGCAAGCAGTCCCTCGATGTCGATGCCGAGGATAGCCGGCGGGACGAGCCCGACCGACGAGAGCGCGCTGAAACGGCCCGGGACGCCCTTCGGCACCGGCAGCGTCGGTAGGTCGTGCTGGTCGGCGAGCGCCCGGAGCGGGCCGGACTCGCCCGTCGTCACGACGATACGCTCGGTCCAGTCGACGCCGCGGTCCTCGTAGGCCTCGCGGACGACGAGGAAGTTCGCCAGCGTCTCCGCCGTCGTCCCCGAACGCGAGACGACGTTGATGGCTGTGTCGGCGAGCGAGAGGCCGTCGAGCGTCCGCCGGACGTGCTCCGGGTCGACGTTGTCCAGCACGACGTGACTGCCCGGGTCGTCGGCCAGCGCCTCGGTGATGGTTTTCGCCCCCAGCGCGGAGCCACCGATACCGACGGTGATGACCGACTCGGCGTCGGCGACCGGGGCGACAGCGTCCCGGATGGTCTCGGCGTCAGTTGCTTCGGGGAGGTTCAGCGACGCGTAGCCGAACTCGTCGTCGTCCCGCCCCTGTTCGATTCGGTCGTGGGCCGCGGCCACTCGGTCGTCTAGGTCATCGAGTGTCGCCCGTTCGACGCCCGGGTCGGCAGCACTGGCAAGCGCGGCTCCGATATCGACGTGCATACTGGTGGTGTCGGCGGGCGGGTACAAACAACTCCCGGAGGGCATGGCGGGCCGCGGAAGGAGTCCGCCGTCGCTACTGGCCGGACAACACCGCGCTTAACCACGCGCTCGCCTAACCCACCGGTATGACAGACGCGACGGCAGAGCAGTCCGTCACAGCCGACGACGACCGGCCCGAACCGTACAACGGGCTCCCCGGTGCGTTCCCCTACGCGTTCCGGGCCAGCGACTCGCTGCTGTTCAAGGCCTACGTCCCGGTCGCGCTGTTGCTGTCTGTGGCGATTACACTCGTATTCTCGTTCGGCCTGATCACGCAACTCGCCGAAACTGGGAGCGTCCGCGGCGGGACGTTCACCTTCTCCCGGAGCTTCTTCCTGTTCATCGGACTGTTACTCGTCGCACCGCTTCTGGCTCCGGTCCTTTCTGTCGCACGCCGCCACCGACGGACTGAATCTTCGGTCGCTTATGACCGTGCCATCGGCCTCTCCGCGTTCCTGTTCATCGGGTCGATATACCTCGCACTGTTGACCTCTGCACCGGCGGAGCTTCGCGAGCCGACACAGAGTGCCGTCGTCGGGTTCTTCTACTCGCTGCCACCGCTTGCCGGCATCGTCCCGCCGCTGCTCGCGACGCTGGGGATTTATCTGACCCACCGGCTGCTGAAGTAGCGCTGCAGGCCCACAGCTGTCAGGTCCCGCGGGACGACACTGGAAGCCGTTCCCGGGTCGAAACGGGCAAGAACGCCCGTCACGAATGTGCGTCTATGACAGAGATCGAAGGAACGTTTCTGGTCACGAACGCCGACGATGCATCGGCGACGCTTCGGAACGTCGCGGACTCGCAGGTACTGACACTGTCGGACAACCCCGGCGTCGAGGCCGGCGAGGTAGTTGAGGGAACGGTCGAACCAGAGCCGCCGATGGAGGTCACCTACACCGTCACCGAGGTTGCCGAGCGGCGACGGATTCCTGTCGAGACGGTCGACCTCGCGCCGACAGCGCAGACGACGGAAATCGCGGCCGAGCAGGCCTCAGGAGAGCTAACGACCGTCGAACGCGCCGGCGAGGGCGAAGTCCATGTCTTGACCGTCCCGGAGGATGAGACGGCCGAGGCTGCGACCGAGGTCGTCGAGGACGAGGCGACCCTCTCGCGGGCGGCTAGGCTCGGCGTCGACCGCGTCGAGGTTCGGACCGCAGAGGGCGTCGTCAGTGTGCGCTATCTGCCGGACTGACGCGCTCTCTCATACGCCCCCGCTTCTTATTCGGTCGGTCCGGCGGCGCTCTGGACCTGCCAGCCACCGGCGATCCCGCAGGCCTCGCGCTCGGTGTAGACGAACGCGGTGTCTTCGGTCACCGCGGACCCGCCCTCGACGGATTCGACTCGCAGCGGGAAATCAAGCGTGTCGCCACAGCAGCCGACGCCGACGAACTCCGTCCACACGTCGCCTGCCGCGGCGGTGTCGTGTGTCTTCCGGAGGTACGCACGGAACGGCGAGCCGTCGATCTTGTCGCGACCCCAGCCGCTGAGGTCCGCCGGATAGGAGAGTTCGATTCGTGTTGCGCTCTCGGGCATAGCTGGATATACGTGATAAACTGCCATAGATGTACGCTATAGCGGGTGTCAGCGACAGTGATTGAGAAGGCTTATTCGCCCCCGTCTCACACCGTTCCGTCATGTTCGAGTTCGAGGTCCCGGAAGTCGATTACACCCAGTACTCGAACCGCCAGCTGGTGGCGGTTCCGCTGGTGGTGCTTGTGCTTTCGCTCGCAATCATCGGTGGATGGTGGGCGGTCACCGGGGCACCAGTCGACCGGGGCATCGACTTCACTGGCGGGACGGAATTAACGATCGGGACAAACGCGACGCTCACAAACGAGGAAATCGAAGCCACATTCGATGAGCCGGTGGTTTCGGTGCAGGGTATCACGACGACTTCGGAGTCCACGTACGAGAACCAGTACGTCGTTACCTTCGACAATTCGACCAACGTGACTTCGGTTCGGTCCTCTGTCCAGTCGGCAGAGCAACTGTCACTGCTGGGGAGCGGAACGACATCACCGCTGTTTGGCGGACAAAACCAGCGTCTTGCAGTCATCGGTATCGGGGTCGCATTCCTCGGGATGAGCCTGCTCGCCTTCGCCTTCTTCCGCACATTCATCCCGAGTATCGCCATTGTTATCTCGGCGTTTTCGGACATCATGATTCCGCTCGCGATAATGAACCTCCTTGGAATCAAGCTCTCACTGGGAATCGTCGCAGCATTTCTCATGCTGATCGGATACTCCGTTGACTCGGATATTCTGTTGAACAATCACGTTCTCAGACGTTCCGGTGGCTTTTACGAATCGACGTATCGTGCGATGCGAACCGGTGTGACGATGACGTTGACCTCTATTGCAGCGATGACAGTGATGGCGGTTGCAGCCACACTATTCGGGATCGGCCTGATGGCCGACATTGGCCTGATACTAGTTCTTGGACTGACAGCAGACCTAATGAACACGTACTTGCTTAACGTTACGTTGCTTCGCTGGTACAAGTACGAGGGGGTAAACCGATGAGCACCCTTCGAGAAAATTGGCGAGTCGCTTTGCTGGTCGTGCTTCTCTTGACCAGTGCTATCGCGCTGTTCGTTCCCGGTGTCCCGCCGGGAACGAGTGCCGATGGACCGACCGGCGAATCTGGTCCAGCAGCGAGTGGATCCGAACCGTTGACGAACCTCAACTACGGTATTCAGCTCAGCGGTGGGACCCGTCTTCGCGCCCCCATCGTCGGCATCACTGCCGAGAACGTCAACGTGACACAGGCGGATTCGACCCAGCTTGAGCAAACAGTGGCCGACGAACTTGACCTCGACACGGTAGACGTCCGGGTCCGACCGATCACCTCTGAACGAAGCGCGGGGGCTGTCGAGGTTGTTACAAAAGACGTCACGCACCAAGAACTCCGAACGGCACTTGAGAACAACGGGTATCAGCCGACCAACGTCCGTGACGGCGTGACCCCGGAGACGCGCCAACAAATGGTTGACGCCGTTGATGAGAAGCTCCGGACCTCAGCGCTCAGCGGTGCGTCAGTTCAAATAGTGAACGTTCCCGGTGGCCAACATTTCATCAGTATTACTGCCCCGGACCGGGATCGAGAGGAACTCGTCGACCTACTGAACGAGCGTGGGACTGTCAAAATATACGCTGTGTATCCCGGCGGTGAAAACGGGACCTTCGTCCGCGAGGAAGTGCTCAAGCGCTCTCAGATGAGTGACATATCAGCTGCTGATAGAGAGGGAATCGGCTGGGCAGTGTATATCACAGTCAGCCCGGATGCTGCCGACGAGTTCGCACAGCGAATGGTCGATGCCGGATTCGGTGACGGAGCTCCGTGTGGAAACTACAACCATTCGGATATTCAGCAAACGACCGCCAGTGGATCAGCCGACCCTGCATTTTCCAACGACGAACCCGGCTGTCTGGTCCATACGTTAAACGGCGAGGTTGTTACGGCCCGGGGCGTGACGCCGGATCTCGGTCAGAGCTTCGCTAACGGCGAGTTCGCCAACGACCCCGTGTACGTGATGCAAACCGGAAGCTCGGAAGACCCCGCTGCAACGGCCAATGAAATCGAACTGAACCTTCGAGCCGGGCAGCTTCCAGCGCCCCTTGACCTCTCCGAAGACTCCGGTTCATCGCTCGACCCGGCGCTTGCCGAACAGTTCAAGCAGAATTCGCTACTGACCGGACTACTGGCAGTCCTTGCGGTCAGTCTTGTGGTCTATGTGCGATACAAACGGGTTGAGGTCGTCGTCCCGATGGTCGTCACGGCGCTGTCGGAGGTGTTCATCCTCCTCGGGTTCGTCGCCTTCGTGCAGTATCCGCTGAACCTCTCACATCTGGCCGGGTTCATTGCGGTCATCGGCACGGGGGTCGACGACCTCATCATCATCGCCGACGAAATCCTCCAGCAGGGAGAAGTCGAGACGGGTCGCGTGTTCCAGAGCCGCTTCCGCAAGGCGTTCTGGGTCATTGGAGCGGCCGCGGCGACGACTATCATGGCGATGAGTCCGCTAATGGTCCTCCCGCTCGGCGACCTCTCCGGGTTCGCTATCATCACCATCGTGGGCGTCCTCATCGGCGTGCTCGTGACGCGCCCGGCCTACGGTGACATCCTTCGGAACCTCGTACTGGACGAGGACTGAACTGTCGGTCGCCGTTTCCGAGACTTACGCGGACTAAAAATCGCCCAGCGTCGCCTGTGACGCCGCCGCCAAGACGTCGTCACACGTCGACCACGACCGGCGAGCACACGCCGGCAATTCGCCGTGATGGTCGACGTAGTCCGCGAGAAACGCCCGCGTCGTCGGATCGCTGGGGTAGCCCGACCCAACGTCGCCGTATTCGTCGGCCAGTTCCCTGACGTGTGCGTCGCGGGCGACCTTCGCGATAATTGAGGCCGCACCGACCAGCGGGTTCGTCTCGTCGGCCCCGTGCTCCGCGGTCACTGTCAGGTCGGTGTCGACCGCGTCCGCGACCCGCCGGCCGAACCGCTCTGCGTCCGTGTCGCCGGCGTCGACCGTGCCCGACAGGCCGTCACGGGCCACCGCCGAGAGCGCCGTTGCCTGCGCGTCGACGGTCAGCGTGTTCATGTCCGTCCCGTCGGCGTCGATGCGGTCGACCGGAATCTCGGCAAGGCCGACAGCGTCGGCCGACTCACGGATTTCGCCGGCGAGTCGCTCACGGCGCTCCGGCTTGATGTCCTTCGAGTCACCGACGCCATCAGGCAGGGCCACGGGGTCGGCTCGGACGGCGGCGGCGAACATCGACCCCAGAACTGGTCCTTTCCCGGCTTCGTCGACGCCAAATCGCATGGCTGTCTTCTGGGTGGCACTGCAAAAACAGCTTCCGGTTGGGCGGCGACCCTGCGCGCTACTCTTTGAGATACTCGGCTTTCGCGAACGGTTCGTCCTCGCCCTGTACGTCGATTACGTCGAGCGCCGTCACCACGGCGTCGGTGTCCAGCAGGCCGGCCAAGCTCGGCTCGGTGCGGCCTTCGTCGCTGGAGACGAGTTCCTTCACGTACAGACCGCCCTCGCCGTGAATGCGGAGTTCGGCGTGGCGGTCGTCGGTCAGTTCTCCCTCGGCGTCGTACACCGTCCGCGTCCGGGTGATGTCGGCCCGGCGGTGGGTCACCCGCTGGGGCGTCTCCTGCTGGATGGTCGCCCCATCCAGTTCCGATAGCGCGTCCTGCAGGGCGTCGGCGTCGACCACGTCTCCGAACTCAACGTCCATCCGGTAGGTTTTCGAAGCGTCCAGTTCCTTGACGCGTTCGACCATATCGTGTGTCGCCAGGTGGAGGTCCGTCACTTCGACCTTCCCGTCGGCGAAGGCGTTGATGTCGGCTTCGAGTTCGTCGGCAGCCACGTCGCGTTTGCGCGGCTCCAGCACCTCGATGACGAACGGCCGACCCGAATCGAGCATCAGGGCGTCCACGTCCTCGCGGCCGGCACCGTGGAACACCGCCTCCTCGCCGTCCATCGCCTCTAGCACGACGGGTGCGGACAGTTGCTCGACGCTCTCGTCGTAGCGGTAGCCGCTGCCGTCACAGCCGTCACAGGGCTCGCCCTGCCACAGCCCAGTTCCGTTGCAGTCGTTGCAGGGCCACTTCGTCTGGGGGATGTCGCGTTCGAGCTTCCGGTAGCGGCCGTAGACGAACGCCGAATTGACGTGTGTCTCCACCTCGTCCGTCGAGAGATTGAGCGTGAGCTGGACCGCCGGGCGACCGAACTCCACCTCCGCGCCGGTCAGGTCACCGATCCGCTTGCCGACTTCGCGGTTGAGTTCGGTCTTCAGCGCCTCGCCAGCATCGGGTTCAAGCCCAACGTCCTCCCGGAGCAGTTCGTCGTTCTCCTCCAGCAGCGGCGGCACTTTCGTCCCGACTTGGTAGGTGTCGAACTCGTAGCCGCGGACGGCGCTTGCGGCCTGTTCGGCCCACCAGTCGAACCGGTCGCACTCGTTTTCACAGACCCAGCAGTCTTCGCTCTCCTCGAAGGGATCGTCGTCTGCGAGTGCAACCGTCACCCGCAGGGCGTGGCCCCGTTCGGCGTTGGCCAGCCCGAAACTCCGGTCGGCGAAGAGTCGGCCGAGACAGGAATCACATAGCGGCCCGGTGGCAAGCGCCGCACGGGCGTCCTCGAGTATGCTCATTGCCTGAGCCGACGCGTCGGCCCCGTAACTCAGTTTCGACCTCTCGGTCACCCGGGTCGTCACTCTCGCGACCCTGCTCGTACTCACTCACCAGTCACGCCGTCGTCTGTGCCCTTGCCCTTCGACTGCGCTTGCTCGAACAGTTCGCCCGGAACCTCCGCGGCCGAGATGGAAACCGACCGCTGGGGAAACGGGATCTCGATGTCCTCTGTCTGGAACCGCTTGTAAATCGCGCTGTTGAGTTCGTGCGTCGCACGGGCTGTCAGGGCCGGATTGCTGACCCAGCACAGGAGTTCGAAGTTCAGCGCGGAGTCGCCGAATTCCCGGAACCGGACCCGCGGATTCGGCCGGTCCTGAACGAGATCCTCGGCTTCAGCCAGTTCTAGGAGGATCTCTTCGACGCGGTCGATGTCCGTCCCGTAGGCGACGCCGACAGGGACGCGGATTCGGCGCTTGCGTCTCGGCGTCGACTCGTTGATGATGGCGGCGTTGTTGAGCTTCGAGTTCGGGACGGTGACGCGGATATCGTCGCGGGTACGGATGACTGTCGAGCGGACGGAGATGTCCTCGACGCGGCCGCGTTCGCCGGTCTCCAGCACGACGAAATCGCCGACTGCGTACGTCCCGTCGAGATACAGCGACAGCGAGCCGAAGAAGTTCGCCAGCGTATCCCGGGCCGCCAGCCCAACGATGATGCCCATAATCCCCGCGGAGGCCAGCAGCGGCGTCACGTCGATATCCCAGAGTAGCAGCAGGAGCAGGATACCACCGCCGGAGATGAGCGCGCTCCAGACGTTCTGGAGGATGGGGACCATCTGCCGGTCGATGTACGCTGAATCCGTCGCGATAGTAGACGCCCGGCGGCCGATACGCAGCAAAATCACCATCCAGACGATGACGACCAGCGAGAGCGTCCCGGCTTCCAGCGAGACAGCGACGGCTGGGCGGATGTCGTATATCTGTGCGCCGGCGTACGCGCCGCCGAGGCCGACCGTGACGTACACGGCGGTGTGGATCCCGCGGAAGACGATGTCGTCGATGTCGCCCTCGATGTGTGGTGTGACCCGTCTGAGCAGTCGGTCACCGAAGACACGGATGACCAGCGCGAGCGCTATCCCACTGCCGACGAGCACGAGAAACCCTTGCCAAGCCGGCAGCCCCGACAGCAGGTCCAGCACCCCACTTCCCAGTTGCATACCCCCGCTTGGACACCGGTGCTATATATACTCCAGCGTCGACGGGTCGAACCGAACGGCCTTTGTCCCGCGGCGTCCGCTCCGTGGGTATGAACCCGATTCTCGTCGCTATCCTGCTGGGCCTGCTGCAAGGGGTGCTGGAGTGGATTCCGGTCTCTAGCGAGGGCGGCGTCGCGCTCGCCTCGACAGTAGTCACGGGCGTCTCGCCCGCCGCCGCGACTCGCCTCGCGCTCTTTCTCCACGCCGGGACGGCCGTCGCGGCGACGGCTTACTACCGAACCGAGGTCCGAACCATCCTCCGTTCGATTCGGCAACTCTCGCGCCGCCCGTTCGCCGACGAGACGGCAGACCTCTCCTTTATCGTCATCGCGACGGCGGCGACCGCTGTCACCGGTCTCCCTGCATATCTGGTGCTCGACGCAGCCGTTTCGGGGCTAGAGGGCGGGCTCTTTCTGGCGCTGGTCGGTGGGCTCCTCGTCATCACTGGCCTGCTCCAGCGCTTCGCCTCGGCGCTGTCGCTGGGCGAGCGCGAGGTTCCCGACTGGCTTGACGCCGTTCTCGTCGGGGTGTTGCAGGGACTGGCTATTCTTCCCGGTGTCTCCCGGTCCGGGACGACAGTGAGTGCGCTGTTGCTCCGGGGCCACGAGGGCGAGTCGTCGCTTCGGCTCTCGTTTCTGCTGTCGATTCCAGCCGCACTCGCCGCAAACGCACTGGTCCTCATCGACGACGGCGTGCCGGCGATTGACCCGCTACCGGCCGTCGTCGCCCTCGTCGTGAGCGCCGTCGTCGGCTATCTCACCGTCGACGCGCTGGTCCGACTGGTGCGGCAGGTCCCGTTTTGGGCGGTCTGTACGGTGTTTGGCGGTCTTGGCGTCGTCGGCGGGCTGCTCGTCGCGCTGTGAGAACGGTGCTGGAACTTATTTACCCTTCGGCGTCAAATCTCTACTATCAGCGGCCATGAGTGGTGACGAACGCAAGCTAGTCGACACGTCGGGGGACTTCCAGTACGTCGTCCGCGATGGCAATCAGGTGTCCGACCCGAAGTGGCGCTCCTGTCGACTCATCGTCACCAACAAGCGGCTCATTCTCGCGACGAACGGCTCGAAACAGCCCATTCCACATTCTAACATTACCCTCCCGTCGAACCCAGACGACCTGATTCCTGACGGTGGCACCGGCGGCGCGACGGCGCTTGAGGTAGGCAACAACGTCCTGCTCGTCGACACGCCGAACATGGACGACTTTGAGACGGAGTACGTCCGCGCGACGCTACAGGGTGAGGTCATCCTTGCGCGACAGCAGGCGGTCGTCGGCGGCGTCGTGCAAGAGGACGCCGAGTGGAGCAAGGCTCGGTTTCAACTGGACGATGACATCATCCGCCTCCAGTTCCCCGGAGGCAAGAGCACGTCCTTCGAAATCGAGGATGTCGGAACTATCGAGACCGGGACCAGCACCGTGATGGGTCAGGAGCGGGAGGTCATCGAGGTCGAACACACCGACGAGCAGGGCCGCAGCGTCGAAACCCACGTTTCGGGGATGGACCACCACACGCGGGCGCTGAAGACGCTGTTCACTCGTGTTATCGAGGGTCGCGAGGACGATTACGAGCTTTCGGAGATGGAGAGTCAGGTGCTGATGGCGCTGTACTCCGGCGTCTCACCCTTCGAGATGTCTGATTTCGTCGGAACCAGTCCGGACGAGGTCGAGGAAATCTACCAGAAATTGCTCGATATCGGGGCCGTCGACGAGGTCCGGGTCCGCACCGAAGTCGCGCTGAACGCGCAGGGCCGGAATATGGCGAGTGAAGCGATGAGTGAGAAGTAGCGAGAGCCTGAGCGAAGCGAAGGGTCTCGAAACACGAACGAGGAACGTAGTGACTCGTGAGCAGCGTGGCGTTCCGCGCCACGAACGAACGGCGAAGCCGTGAGTAGCGAGGGACGCGAACGTAGTGAGAGGCCCTCGAACAGCGAGCGGGGAGCGGTAGCGACCCGTGACCAGTAACGTGACGCTGCGCCACTGTGACCGATCTCGTTTCACTCTGACTTTAACAGGTAGAGACCGAGACCGACCGGCGAACGGTGGAGCGTGCTGCCGCCGGCGGCAGTTTGATGCCACCCACAGTGACGCGGCTCACGGTAGCGGTGCTCGGTTCATGCGGCGTGGCCCACGGAATCCGGCTTCCGCGAATCCCCATCACTCACTCAGGTACGCAACGTCCGCAGCCTCCGTCACCGACACTCCGTCCGGGAGGTCGGACTCCGGGACCGGCGTCAGGGTGAGGACTTCACCCGCCTCAGTCTGCACCCACTCCTGTCCGGTCGCTTGACTCCAATCGTGTGGTTCCCAGAACCCCGACTCGAAGCGCATCCAGATGTCGAGACCACTGTAGTACTCTCCCGTCGAACTTTCGTATATCATTGCTGACTCCACAGCGTCTGCTGCCGTCGAAAGAGTCAATGGAGCTACATTGTCTTATTAGTACCGGCGGGACCGAAATTCGCCGCGCTTGAGTATAGAGGGGTGCTTGGATAGGCCGGGTGAAGCGATGATTTGGCTGTCTGTGCGGGTGTTACACATAGACGCACTGAGCAGGTGGCGAATCTGCAGTCCACCGACAAACCGATGGTGGACTACTGCTGTTCCATCGCGATCTCCAGCGACCAGAAGAAGCCGTAGTACGCGACGACGCCGGCGGCGAGTGTGAGGTAGTGGGCCCACTGGGGGGCCGACAGCAGGTCGAAGATGACACTCACGGCGGTCACCCAAGCGATGGCGAACACGAGGTCGACGAACATCCCTCGTTTGTGGTTGCCCACGTGGTCACGGAGGGTGTCGACGACGCTCATCGGGGGTCCCGTGCCGTCCGTCGCGGTCGTGATCGGTTCAGTTCCATGTTAGACTTCCACGTCCGTTTCGCCGTGGACGTCAACGACGAGCACCGGGAGTCGCGTCCGTCGGAGTACTTTTTCCGTGACGCTGCCGAGGATGACGCGTTTGAGGCCCGAACGGCCGTGTGACCCCATTACGACGAGGTCGATGTCGTTGTCCTCGACGAACTTCCGGATGGCCCGAGCCGGCTCGCCGGCGGTGACGTGCTCCTCGACGGCGATGCCGTGTTCGGCGGCCCGGTCGCGGACGTAGCCGGTCGCTTCGTCTGCGTCTGCTTTCACCTCGGTCATCTCGTCGAGGTGACCCTGACGGATGCGGTCGACTTGCTCCGTGCCCAGCGAGTAGCTGGTGGCGTCGACGTCAACGACGTAGAGCGCGTGAACCGTCGCGCCGTACTTCGAGGCGATGTCTATCGCCTGATCGACCGCGTTCTCCGCGGTTTCGCTACCGTCCGTCGGAACGAGGATGTGTTCGTACATTGGTTTAGTCGTCTGCGGGGGTGCCACCGCTGCCGCCGCTCTCGCTCACGATGTCTTCGGCGGTCTGTTGCTGGCCCATCGGTTCGGGACTGTGACACTGCCGGACCATCCGCTTGGTCTCCATCGGAGGCTCATCGGTCAGCAGCGACACGCCGATGGTGACGAGGAACACGAGCGGCGTGCCGATGAGTGCCGCACCTATCGGCGGGACGTACTGGGCGTAGATGGGCACGAGCGCGCCGCTCTCGCCCGTCGCCGCGCCGAGTGCGCCGATATAGCTCGGCAGGACGCTGTTGACGACGGAGCCGATCCACAGCAGCAGGCCGACCGTCATCCCGGCAAGCGCGCCCTCCCGGTTGGTGTTCTCCCACCAGAGTCCGAGGAAGAACATCGGGAACAGAACGACACCGGCCAGTGAGAACGCGTAGGCGACCAGTTCACCGATGAGCGCCGGCGGGTTGAACGCGGTCACGGTCACCAGTGCGCCGATGGCGACGATGGTCGCGCGGCCGATGAGCACCTGCTGGCGCTGGGTCGCGTCAGGGTTGATAAGCTCGGTGTAGATGTCGTGGGCGACCGCCGAGGAGGCCGTAATGAACAGCCCCGCGGTGGTCGCAATCGCCGCGGCCATCGCGCCGGCTGCGACGAGGCCGACGAACCACGTCGGGAGGTTCGCGAACTGCGCGGCGAGCACGACGATAACGTCGCCCTCGGCACCGGACATACCGCCTTGTGCGGCGTAGGCGTTCGTGCCGGTCACTGATCCGAAGAGGTCGACGCCGAAGGCCGCCATCGCGGGCGCGGCCCAGTACAGCAGGAGGATAAAGAACATCCCCCAGACGCAGGACCAGCGGGCGGTCCGCTCGTTTTCGACGGTGTAGAACCGCACGAGGACGTGGGGCAGACCACAGGTACCGAAGATAAGCGAGAACGCTGTCGCGACCCAGATGTAGTAGGAACTACTCCGGAACGGGGCCGAGAACTGGCGGCCGAGCTCGCTGAACAGCGCGCCGTACTCGATCTGTGGCAGAATCGTCGAGTACCCCTGCGAGAAGCCGACGACGTAGACGCCAGCGAGGAACGCGACGATGAGGATGACGTACTGGACCGCCATGTTCTTCGTCGCGCCCAGCATCCCCGAGAGCGCCAGATAGCCGACGGTTATCGTCATCATCACGACGATCATCGGGATGATGTCCAGCCCGAAGACGTACTGGCCGACGAGGCCCATGCCGCGGGCCTGCCCGACGGAGTAGACGTACGCGATGAGCAGCGTGGTGAACGCCCCCAACGCGCGAGCGGTCGGCGAATTGAACCGGTCGCCGACGAAGTCCGGCGCGGTGTACTTCCCGAACCGGCGCATCTGCGCGGCGAGGAAGATGAGCAACACGAAGTAGCCGGTCGTCCAGCCGACGATGAACGCCAGACCGTAAAAGCCTGACAGCGCGACCAGCCCGGCCAGCCCGAGATACGAGGCGGCGGACATCCAGTTCGCGCCGATGGCCATCCCGTTCTCGATGTTGCCGATGCCGCGGCCAGCGACCCACATCCCCTCGGTGTCGGCCACCTTGAACACGTAGCCGATGACGAGGAACGAGGCCATCATCAGGAAGACGAGGATGGCCGGGACGAGCTTGAACGAGATATCGAGCGCTTCGGCCTGCAGCGGGACCGTCACTGCTCGACACCCCCGTCAGTGGCCGCCGCCTCGCCCCGTTCACCGCTGTCGGACGCGGTGTCAGTCCCGACGCCACTGTGGTCGATACCGTACTTCTCGTCGAGCGCGTCGCGCTTGCGGGCGTACCAGAACGCGAGTAGCAGCGCCCCGGTCGGGCCGCCCAAGGCCACTGTGAAGTAATGCAGCGGGAAGCCCGGCGGCACCGTTATCGACGTCATCGTTTCGGGTGCGATGGCCGTCAGCGTCACGGGGCCGAAGACGATGAGCGCCCAGACGATGAAACCGGACCAGACGATGCGCAGATGGTCGCGCATGTACGCCGTACTGGGGTTCAGGAGGTTCACCTCCTCGTCGAGGTAGTTCGTGTTCTGGTGTTTCCGTGCCGCATCGGTCGCCGTCCCGCCGTCGGGAGCGACAGAGCGGTCGCTACTGCCGTCGTGAATGTCGTTGTCTGTCATGGTCAGCGTCGGAGTCTGGTATGTTTAAATTGTAATTCGAAAAGGGCGCGTTCAGTCCCCTTGGACCTTCTTCTCGATGTCGCTCACGACATCGGGGTTTCGCAGCGTGCTCGTATCACCCAGTTCCTCGCCGTTGGCGATATCTTCCAGCAGGCGGCGCATGATTTTCCCGGAGCGAGTCTTCGGCAGTTCCGGCGTGAAGATGACTGCCTCCGGCCGGGCGATTGGGCCGATAGCGTCCTCGACGCCTTCGATTATCGCACTGCTGAGCTCCTCGTTCTCTTCGTAGCCGTCCTCGGTGATGACGTAGGCGTACACCGCCTCGCCCTTGATATCGTGGTCGCCGCCGACGACGGCGGCCTCGGCGACGCCCTCGACGCCGACGATGGCGCTCTCGATCTCCATTGTCCCGAGGCGGTGCCCGGAGACGTTGATGACGTCATCGACGCGGCCGAGAACGGTGATGTAGCCGTCATCGTCGATTTTGGCCCCGTCCTCGGGGAAGTACACCCAGTCGTCGGAATCGTCGCTGTCAGTGTCGGAGTACTCGGCCCAGTACTCGTTGATAAATCGCTCGTCGTTCTTATACAGCGTCCGGAGCATACCGGGCCACGGCTTATCGACTGTGAGGTAGCCGGCGCGGCCGGGTTCGACCTCCTCGCCCTCGGTGTCGACGATGCGGACGTCGTTGCCCGGCAGCGGCGGCCCGGCCGACCCGGGCTTCATGTCCTTGACGCCCGGCAGCGTCGTTATCATCATCCCACCGGTCTCGGTCTGCCACCAAGTGTCGACCACTGGGCACTCCTCGTTGCCGATGTGCTTGTAGTACCATTTCCAGGCGCGGGGGTTGATTGGCTCGCCGACCGTTCCCAGCAGGCGAAGGCTGGAGAGGTCGTGCTGCTCGGGGTACTCCTTGCCCCACTTCATGAACGCGCGGATGGCCGTCGGTGCGGTGTACAGCTGGTCGGCCTCGTACTCCTCGACGATGTCCCAGAGGCGGTCCTTGTCGGGGTAGTCCGGCGTGCCCTCGTACATCATCGTCGTCGTGCCGAGCGCGAGTGGCCCGTAGACGATGTAGGAGTGGCCAGTAATCCAGCCGATGTCGGCCGAGCAGAAGTACGTGTCTTCGGGTTTGATGTCGAGCACTGCCTGCGAGGTCCAAGCCGCCCACGCGAGGTAGCCGCCGGTGGAGTGTTTGACGCCCTTCGGTTTCCCGGTCGTTCCGGAGGTGTACATGAGAAACAGCATGTCCTCGGCGTCGCGGTCGACCGGTTCGACCGTTTCGCCCTCGTTGTCGGCGACGACGTCCTCGAAGGCGATCTGGTTGTCCGCGTAGTCGTGGTCGAAGCCGTCGCCGTCCATCAGCCGCTCGGCGACGATGGCGCGTTCGACCTCGTGGTCGACACCGCCCAGCCCCTCGTTGGCTTTGTCGAGGTGGTCGAGCGGGTCGCCGCGGCGGTAGTAGCCGTCGCAGGTGACCAGATACTCCGAATCGGCGGAGTTCATCCGCGTCGCCAGCGCGTCCGCGGAGAAGCCGGCGAACACGACGGAGTGGGGCGCGCCGATGCGGGCACAGGCCAGCATCGCAATCGGCAGCTGCGGGATCATCGGCATGTACATCGTCACGACGTCGTCCTCGCCGACGCCCATCTCTCGCAGGCCGGCCGCGAACTCGTTGACCTTCTGGTGGAGTTCCTCGTAGGTGTAGGTGATGTTGTCTTCCTCGACCGGCTCACCGACCCACTCGATAGCGGCCTCGTCGCCACGCTCCTCTAGATGGCGGTCGAGGCAGTTCGCCGATGCGTTCAGTGTGCCGTCGGTGAACCACTCGTAGAACGGCGGGTTCGAATCGTCGAGTACCTGATCGTAGTCCTCGTCCCAGTCGAGGAGGTCGGCGGCCCCCTCCCAGCACTCCGGCCAGTTCTCGGTAAACTCGTCGTAGATTCCCTCGTCTGTGACGTTTGCCTGCTCGACGAATGACTCCGGTGGCTCGAAAACCTCCTGCTCTTCGAGCCGCGCTTCTAGCTGGACATCTTCATCTGACATGGTCTATCATCGATATTTCATAGCGGCCATATAAACGGGGGGTCTAACTACGATAACGTGAAACAGGGTTTCAGTTGTCGGCCGGCTGTCGTGGCTCCGCCGGCCTGTCGTCGAAAAACGCCGTCAGTACCTTTTGCTGGGCTTTCCTGAGGTGGTTGTGTAATGTCGGGGACGACACGTCCAGCGAGTCAGCTAGCTCCTCGGCAGTCGATCCGCGCGGCCACTCAAAGTACCCGCTGTGATAGGCCGCTTGGAGGACCGTCTCCTGCTGGTCTGAGAGAGTGTCAGTCAGGCGGTCGCGGAACCCGCTGTCGGTCTCGGCCGGCCGTTCAGTCTCTCGTTTCGCCGCCAACGATGTCTCCGGGTAGGCATCAGTCACGGCGTTGACCGTCGGTCTGATGTCGGCTTCACTGGCGAGTTCGACTGCGATAGTCGCGACGCCATTGGTGGCCGTCACCGAGCGGATGCGGCCGCCGCTCTCGACCAGTTGGAGCGCGGGCGTGTCGGTCACGACGACCTCTAGCAACGCGCCGTCGCTGTGCTCTTCGAGGAGTCTGGCGTCAGCCACGCTGTCGTCGTCGTCGGCATATGAGAGTATCGCGTCGGCCGAGGCACCGTCGACCATCAGGTAGTACAGCAGCGACTGGTCCGCAACGGGAACGACGCCGGACAGCTCGACCGTACAGCCCAACGCCCCGGATACTCCGGCGGTAAACGTCCGCTCGTCCCCACAGTGGAACTCCAGTTCGGTCACGGTGTCGGCAAGCAGGAGGCGCTTGCGTTCGGCGGCGGCCTGCGCGTGGCCGACCTGAACGCCGAGCGCGGACAGGACGGCGCGGTCCGCGTCTGTGACCCCCTCGCTGGCACCGATACCGATGACACCGGCAACGGCGTTTTCTCTTACGAGCGGGGCCAGCACAACCGGTGCGGTGCTGTCGTCGACGACGCGAACGTCGCCCACGTCGAGCGGAGCGGTGACCGACTCGACGTGGTCGTCGATCTGTCGCTCGACGACCGTCTCACCGACTTCTGCCGTTGCACGCGGTGTCAGTCCGTCGCCCGTTCGTTCGGCGAGCCATGCGAATTCGAATCCTGCTGTCTTCGTCAGATGATCGCAGACCGTCGTCGCAATCGCTTCACCAGTTGCAGCGGCTGCAAGCGCCTCGCTGACAGTCGTAATCCAGTCGACAGCTCGCTGGGACTCACTTGAGACCGCCCGCTTCCCGGACCCGCCAACGGCCCCAACGATCGTTTCCCGGTCCGGTTCATCGAGCAGGGGATCGAGCCGGTCGAGCCGGTCCCAGCCGCCGAGCGCGCAGACGATGTCCGGCGGGACGCCGTCGTCAAGCAGGCTCGCCGCGAACCGCCACCGGAGGTCGCGAGTGGAAACTTCACGCAGCTGCGGTACCGCGTCGGCGGCGCGGTCGGCCACTTCGCTGACGAGCATCTGGAGTCGCCGCGGGGAGACAGAAAACAGCGGTTCGTCGTCGGCGCTTCCGGCCGCGTTCGCGTATTTCCGTATGTCGTGCTCGACTGACTCCGGGAGGTACGTCTCGCGTACGACCGCATCGTCCTCGCGGACGGACAGCAGATGATGGCCCTCGAACCCGGTGATATCGGTCAGCCGAACGCCCGTCATCTCCGCCGGACGGAGCCCGACTTCCGCACCGAGCCGGAGTACGAGGTCGGACCGATGTGTCTCAGCCGCGCGCCGGAGCTGTTCGTACCCTTGTTCACCGATCCGGTCCGCTGCGCTGTCCATATATTTCGGGAAATCGAATAATAGCGAAATAAGTATTCCGGTCAAAGCGGCGATATAGTACTAATTGAACGAAGTAGGGTTTCAAAGGAGGTGAGTACTCCGACAACTGTTTCGGAAAAACCAGACTATACGAAACAGATCACTTCCTGCTCGTCGTCGACTGAATCTCGCCGAGAATTTCGGGGTTACGCAGCGCGCTGGTGTCGCCCAGCTCCTCGTCGTTTGCCACTGCGGTCAGCAGGCGGCGCATAACCTTGCCCGAACGTGTCTTCGGGAGATCCGGCGTGAACACGATTTCTTTGGGGCGGGCAATACCGCCGATGGCGTCGACGATAGCCGCTTCGATGGCCGTCCGGAGTTCGCTGTCCGTGTAGCCGTCTTCCGGGGATGCGAACGCGTACACCGCCGTCCCGGTCCTCTTGTCGTCGCCACCAACGACGGCGGCTTCGGCGACGCCGGTGACGCCGGCGACTGTCGACTCCAGTTCCTTGGTGCTGAACCGCCGGCCGGCGACGTTGATCGCGTCGTCGATCCGACCGAGGAACGTGATGTAGCCGTCGTCGTCGGCCGAGACGCTGTCCTCCGGGTAGTACCGCCAATCTTCGGCACCGTCGGGGACGCTGCCCCAGTCCGTTCCGTCGAGCAGCGCGCGCGGCATCCCCGGCCAAGGGCGCGTCACGACGAGTTCACCGGCTGTGTTCGGCTCGGCTGCCGCACCTTCGCGGTCGACGACGGACGCCTCGATTCCCGGCAGCGGCGTTCCAGCGGCTCCGGGCTTCATGGTGTCGACACCGGGCAACGTCGACACGAGCACCGCACCGGTTTCGGTCTGCCACCAAGTGTCGACGATGGGGCACTCGCCACCGCCGATGTGTTCGCGATACCACTTCCAAGCGCTAGCGTCCATTGGCTCGCCGACGGTGCCCAGCAGCCGCAGGCTGGAGAGGTCGTGCTTCTCGGGGTACTCTTTGCCCCACTTCATGAACGCCCGGACAGCCGTCGGCGCGGTGTAGAACACGTCGACGGCGTACTTTTCAATGAGTTCCCAAAGCTGGTCCTTCTTGGGATGGTCCGCTGTGCCGTTGTACAGTACTGTCGTCGTGCCGAGCGCGAGCGGGCCGTAGACGATGTAGGAGTGGCCGGTAATCCAGCCGATGTCGGCCGAACACCAGTAGGTGTCTTCGGGCTTGATATCAAGGACCGACCGGGCGGTCCAAGCGACGTGTGCGAGATACCCACCCGTCGTGTGCGTGACCGCTTTGGGCTGGCCAGTCGTTCCCGAAGTGTAGATGCGAAAGAGCGGGTCGTCGGCCGCCCGTGGAACGGGCTCGACTTCGTCTCCATCGTGTGCTGCCAGCAGGTCGTGATAGTCGTCGTAGTCGTCGCCTAAGTGCACGTCACGGCCCAGTCTGTCGAGCACCACGACCGATACGTCGTGGTCGACGGCGATGCGCGCGTTATCGGCCTTGTTCTTTTGTGCGACGGCACTACCGCGGCGGTAGTACCCGTCACAAGTGATGAGATACGCCGACTCGGCCCGCTCCATGCGCGTCGCCAGTGCGTCCGCTGAGAACCCTGCAAAAACGACGTTGTGTGGGACACCCAAGCGGGCACAGGCCAGCATCGCGACCGGGAGTTCGGGCACCATCGGCAGGTACAGCGTCACCACGTCGTCCGGTCCGACGCCGCGGTCGCGCAACGCCGCGGCGAAGGCGTTGACCTCCCGGTACAGTTCGAGGTAGGTGTATGTCCGTGCCTCGCCGAGGTTTCCTTCCCAGACCAGTGCAAGCTGGTTCTTCCGTTCGGGGAGGTGCCGGTCGATGCAGTTGTAGGCAGCGTTTAATCGGCCATCGGGAAACCATTCGAACGGCGGGCCGTCCGTGCCACTGAACACCGTCTCGAACGGCTCCTCCCAGTCGAGCAACTCGGCAGCCTCACGCCAGCAATCGGGCCACTCCCGTTCGAAGCGGTCGTAGACGGCCGGATCCGTCACGTTCGCCTGTTCGACGAACCAGTCCGGTGGTTCGACTGTCTCTCGCCCCGTGTGGGACTGTCCCCGATCCGGTTCGTCACCCCGTGTCATCAATTGACAGTACATCGCCGCACGCAAAAAATATCCTATCTAATTGTGTACGATTCTGCTGTAAGAGAACTACCAGCACGGTCGGCCGTTCTCACTTTCGACACTGGCGACGGAACTTATATTGAGTCCTGCGGACAACGAGTGTACGAGAGGCCGGTACGGGGTATGAGCGACACCGAAAAGAAGATCGCCGATACGAAGGGGAAGTTCCTTCAGGCGGTCTCACAGGGCCAGCGCCTCACCGACGCCGAGTGGCGAAACTGTCGTATTGTCCTCACTACAGAGCGGGTCGCCCTGCTGGGCGACGACAAACGGCAGATCTCATTGACCGATATCGACCGTATTGCCGACCGATTCGACGTGAATCAGCAGAGCGCCGGCGTCTCAGACTACGTCGCGCTCTATGTCGGCGAGGACGTTATTCTCGTGTCGGCATCGGATCATGGGACATTCGAGACCGATTTCTACCGGGCGAGTCTCGACGGTGCAATCGTGCTGGTTCAACATCCAGCGCTGAAAGGCGGCGTCGTCCAGTCCGCCGAGTGGACGAAAGGCCGACTCAAAGTGACTGACGAGGCGCTGAAACTCGCGATGGCCGACGGGCAAGCGGTTGTCATCGACCGCGCTGACATCGGCGACCTCGCCGTCGAAGAGAAACAGGTCAGCGGCGAGGAGCGAACGGTCATTCAGGTCGAGCACAGCGAGGACGACATCAGCGTCGAAACACATCTCGCGGGCGAGGAGTTTCACGCGACTGTTCTCCGGACGATGCTCGAAGAGAGTGCCGAACAGAATCAAGCCGATCTGGACCTGAGCTCGACGGAGAAGCGGGTCATAATGGCGCTGCACTCCGGCGTATCGCCGTTCGACATCCCCAATTTTGTCGGCATTGACGTCGAGAAAACCGAGGAGATCTTCGACCGGTTGATCGAACTTGACGTGATCAGCGTGCTCCGGGAACGGACTGAAGTGAATCTGACGACGAAGGGGCGTCGGGTCGCCGGCGAGCGGATGGGCGAACAGTAGTCGCAGTCTGGAACCGGACGCGTTGCGACGACCGGACGCCTGCCTCGTCTGATTTTGGCATCATAAACTGGACATGCGTGGCGAGTAGACACCGACCAATCTCGGTAAGGCCGCCATATTGAAGCCCCTCCTCCGTCTGCAACAGGTATGTACATCGATACGGCTGTGGTCCTCGCCGCGGGTGAGGGAACTCGCCTCCGGCCGTTGACGCGAAACCGGCCAAAACCTATGTTACCGGCCGCGAACCGCCCGATCCTCGAACACGTCTTCGACGCGCTGGTCGAGGCAGGTATCGAGAAACTGGTTGTCGTCGTCGGCTACAAGCGCGACCGCGTTCAGGACCACTTCGGTCCGACGTACCGTGGCGTCCCTATTTCCTACGTGAGCCAGACGAAACAGCTCGGTAGCGGGCACGCGCTCCTTCAGGCCCGGAGCGTCGTCGACGGCCCGGTTCTGGTGATGAACGGTGACCGTCTCGTCGACGCAGCCACTATCGAGGCGGTAGATGACTCCTACGCTGAGACTGGGCACACGAGCATCGCCGTGATCGAACGACAGGACACCAGCCGGTACGGTGCTGTCGAGATACAGGACGGTGACATCGTCGACATCGTCGAAAAGCCACAACATGACGAGTTCAGGCTCATCAACGGCGGCGTCTACGCCTTCGACGGTGACATCTTCGAGGCTATCGACGAAACGACGCGTCACGCCGGCGAGCTGGCACTGACCGACACAATCGAACTCCTGTTGGAATCTGACCGCGTCCGAGCTGTCGAAGTCGACGGGATGTGGGTCGACGCGACCTACCCGTGGGACTTGCTAACCGTCGCTCGCGAGGTGCTGGCGCGGGGCCGGGTCGTCGAATCGGCCCGCGACGAGCAGGTCTGGGTCGACAACTCCGCACGCGTCCACGACGAGGCGACCCTCCAGTCACCGGTCGTCATCGGCCCGGACTGCGAAGTCGGGCCGGACGCTGTCATCGGTCCGAATGTCGCGCTTGGCCGTAACACCACCATCGGGGCCAATAGCGTCATACAGCACACTGTCCTCGACGCCGACACGCGCGTCGACCCGAGTTCGACCCTCGTCGACACCGTCACCGGTCAAGACGTAAATCTGGGCGTCAATACTGTCGTCCCCGGCGGCCCGGCAGATGTTCAGGTCGGCACAGAGGTGTTCGAGGACCAGCGGCTCGGCGCTGTCATTGCCGACCGTGCTGTCGCACTCGGTGACGTGAGTTTCGTCTCTGGGTCTCTCGTTGGGCCTAACGCCCGACTCACCACCGGCGTCACGGTCGATGGAACTGTCCGTGAAGGCGCGGAGGTGGTCCGCTGATGTGTGGGATCATCGGCTGCGTCGGTCGCGGCGATGAGACGCTCGACACGCTCGTCCACGGCCTCTCGAAGCTGGAGTATCGCGGCTACGACTCAGCCGGCGTCGCGCTCGCGAACAGTCATATCGACCTGTGCAAACACTCCGGCAAAATCGCCGACCTACGCGAAGCGCTGTCCGACCGGACGCTCTCGGGCTCAGTCGGCATCGGCCACACCCGCTGGAGCACGCACGGGCCGCCGACCGACGAGAACGCTCACCCGCACCAAGACTGTACCGGCGATGTCGCAGTCGTCCACAACGGGATCATCGAGAACTACCAGTCCCTACGAGACGAACTCGTCACCGCCGGCCACACCTTCACGTCCGACACTGATACCGAGGTCGTCCCCCACCTTATCGAGGACGCGCTGGACGCTGGGGCCGACCCCGAAGACGCTGTCAGAGAGACGATCAGTCGACTTGAAGGCAGCTACGCCGTCGCCGTCGTCGTTGCCGGCTGTGATTCGGTGTTTGCCGCGCGAAACGACTCGCCGCTCGTGTTAGGCATCGACGACAACGCGACTTACTTAGCCAGTGACGTGCCCGCCTTCCGTGATTTCACCGACAAAGTCGTCTACCTCGCCGACGGCGAGTTCGCCCGGCTCAACGGTGATGGATGGACCGTCACCGACACCGACGGCACAGTAATCGACAAAGACATCGACACCGTCCAGTGGGACCCCGAGGAGACGGGCAAGAGTGGCTACGACCACTTCATGCTCAAGGAGATTCACGAACAGCCCCGTGCGCTCCGGCAGTGCTTGCGGGGCCGCGTCGACGAACTCGCCGGCACGGTCGACATCGGTGACCTCGGTGACCTCTCCCCGACCGGTGTCCAGTTCGTCGCCTGCGGGACCTCCTATCACGCCGCCCTGCACGGTGCGCAACTGTTCCGCGAAGCGGGTATCCCCGCTCAGGCGTTCCTCGCCAGCGAATATGCGACCGCGACGCCACCCATCGGCGATGCGCTCGTCGTCGGGGTTACACAGAGCGGCGAAACCGCGGACACGCTATCGGCGCTTCGGGCGGCTCGCCGCCGCGGCGCACGCACATTAGCTGTGACAAACGTCGTCGGCTCCACCGCGGCCCGCGAATGCGACCACGCACTGTACATCCGCGCCGGGCCGGAAATCGGCGTCGCCGCGACCAAGACCTTCGCCTCACAACTGGCCGCGCTGAACCTGCTTGCGCTTGGAACGTCCACGACCGACGACGCCCGGCAGGTCATCAGCGCACTCCGTGACCTCCCCGGCCACGTTCAGGCGGTTCTTGATGAATCTGCCGCGCAGGAAGTCGCTGAGTTGTATCAGGACGCCAGCGCCTACTTCTTTATCGGCCGTGGGTACCAGAACCCCGTGGCGCTCGAAGGCGCACTGAAGATGAAGGAAATCACCTACAAGCACGCCGAGGGCTTTGCCGCCGGCGAGCTGAAACACGGCCCGTTGGCGCTGGTGACCGAGAATACGCCAGTGTTCGCTATCGTGACCGGAGACGACGAGCGCGCCCGGAAGACTATCGGGAACGTCAAAGAGGTCGAAGCGCGGGACGCCCCGGTGGTCGCGATTACGGATGGACAGAGCGACGTTGAACGATACGCCGACCATGTGCTTCACATTCCGGAGACACACCCGCGGGCCGCTGCCGTGCTGGCGAATACGCACCTGCAGTTGGTATCGTATCACACTGCCGCGTTGCTGGGGCGGAACATCGACAAGCCACGGAATCTGGCCAAAAGTGTGACAGTAGAGTAAACAGCGCGTCGCTGGCCAGTTGCGTTGCTGACGGTCTTCTGGCGACTCCGGCGGCTTGAGCAGCGCTGCCGCTAGTTTGGCTGTTGTTGAAGCCGAGAGGAGTCTTTGGGTGGACTGGCCACTGAGGCGAGGCTGGAATTTCGTCAGAGTTGTATCGCAACGTTGCACCCGACTCCTTCCCAGTCACATCATCGACTGATCAGGAGCAGTTAGCCCGGCTTTCACCAACCATCCGCCAGTCAACGACATCGTTTTCTCGTCGCGTCGGCTTCGTTTGGCGGCGTCCGGTGGAGAGTATTCCGGTTACCCGGTCTCCCTCTTCACTCGCCTGCAGCGACGTTCTCAGCGGCCATCTCCGGATCAATCTCGCCCTGCAGCCGCTTCTCGGCCTGATCGCGGTCCTCGGGATAGCCGATATCGTTCCGCCAGCCATCCATGCGGATTGCGTCGATCGTTCGTCCGGAGTGCAACAGGAGGTCAATCGCATCACTGATTTCGTACTCGCCGCGGTTCGAGGGCTGGACCAGATGGCAGGCGTGGAAGATGGCCGGCGTGAACGTGTAGAACCCGGTCATTACCAGATTCGACGGCGGGTCCTCTGGCTTCTCGACGACTTCGGTGATCTCGCCGTACTTGTTGGTGTCACAGACGCCGTACCGCCCGGCCTCTTCCCACGGGACTTCTTCAACGAGGAACGCGGCGTCAGCACGTTCCTCCGCCTGACGGTTGACGACATCTCGGAGGTTCGCTTCGAAAATGTTGTCGCCGAGCATCAGCATGAAGTCGTCGTCGACGTGTTCCTCGACGGTCAGGAGTGCGTGTGCAAGGCCGTTCTGCTCGCGCTGATGGGTGTAGGTGATCGGGACACCCTCGAATTCGTCCTCATAGTGATTAATAATAGCTTGCTTCTTGTAGCCGACAACTACTAAGAGTTCGTCAGCACCCAGTTCGATCAACTGCTCGAAGCAGTGGGTCAGAATCGGTTTTCCAGCGACTTCTACCATCCCCTTTGGCTTGTTTTCAGTCAGCGGGCGGAGACGGGTCCCCTCACCAGCAGCGAGTACGACAGCTTTCATACTCCTCAATTCATTGACCATCCGATAAAACTCTTGTCGAATTATAAGACCCGAATTATAATATCCGCTCCTCGACTACTGCCGCTCGATGAACGTCAGTATTGTCGGAAGCGGATACGTCGGGACGACGGTCGCTGCGTGTCTCGCTGATCTCGGGCACGAAGTCGTAACGATAGATATCGACGAAGACATCGTCGACGCAATCAACGACGGCGAGTCGCCGATACACGAACCCGGGCTCGACGAACTCGTCGCCGAGCATGGCGGTGGGCGACTCCGAGCAAGTACCGACTACGAGGAGATACTCGACACCGAGTTGACAATGCTGGCGCTCCCGACGCCCTCGAACGACGACGGGAGCATTGACCTCCAGTTCATGGAGGCCGGTGCGGCATCCATCGGCGAAGCGCTGACTGGCGCTGAGAACACGACAGCGGACCCGCATCTCGTCGTCACGAAGTCGACAGTCGTCCCGAACACGACCGAGAACCGACTCGCTCCCCGGATCGCCGAGGCCGGCCTCGAACGCGGGACGGACTTCCTCGTGGCCTCTAACCCCGAGTTCCAGCGTGAGGGGACGGCCGTCACGGACTTTCTGAATCCGGACAAGCTCGTCTTCGGGACGGACGACGACCGCGCGACGACTCTTCTCCATGACCTCTACGCGCCGCTGCGCGAGGGCGCTGACGGCGACGTGCCGGTCGTCGAGACCGGCATTGCCGAGGCCGAGATGATCAAGTACGCCAACAACACGTTCCTCGCAACGAAGGTCAGCCTCATCAACGACATCGGGAACATCTGCAAGGAGTTCGGCGTCGACGCCTACGAAGTCGCTGACGCCATCGGGCTCGACGACCGAATCGGCGAACAGTTCCTCCGGAGCGGCGTCGGCTGGGGCGGCAGTTGCTTCCCGAAGGACACCGATGCCATCATCGCCGCGGCGCGGGAGCAGGGTTATGACCCCGCTGTCCTTTCAGCGGCTGTGGAACTGAACGATGCCCAACCCGAGCGCCTCCTCTCCCTGCTCGACGACCACGTCGACGTGTCCGACAAACGAATCGCCGTCCTAGGGCTGGCGTTCAAGCCCGGGACAGACGACATCCGGAACACGCGAGCAGTTCCGGTCATCGAAGGGTTACAGGAACGCGGGGCCGATATCGTCGCTTACGACCCCGTGGCGACCGAAAACATGCGCGAGCGATATCCCGATATCGAGTACGCCGATTCGGCGGCGGCCGCACTTGAGGATGCATCCGGCGCTGTGGTTGTCACCGACTGGGACGAGTTCGCGGCGCTCGATGTAGAATTCGACGAGATGACCGACCCCGTTGTCGTTGACGGTCGACGCATCATCGAACGGCGCGACGGCATCACCTACGAAGGGTTGACTTGGTAGCGGAGTCAGCTACGCGCCCGTACTCGTCTGTCGAGAACGGCGACCGTACCAGCAGTGAGTAGCGCCACCACGAGCACGGTTGGGTCCGAAGACACGTACAGGCTCGGTGTCGGCGGCCGCCAGTTCGTAAACGGATACAGCCAAGCGCTCGCCCGCCCATCAGCGTATACTCGCATCCCATCGAGGAACAGCGACGTGAGGCCACCGACCGTCACGAGGCTGAACACTTGTTTCCAGTGTCGTTGCTCGAATGCGACGGTGATAATACCGGCCAGTAGCAGTACTCCGCCGAGCGTGGAGAGCGGATCGTAGGAAAACGGGAGCCCAATCATCGACTCTACCGTGTTTTCCGCAAGAACAATGTCTATCTTTATGAGGTCTGGAATCGCCGCACCGCCCATCCCGACGACGACCCAGCGCTGATCGAGCCAGCCGACACCCCAGCTCGCGACCGTGAGAAGGATGTATGGGACGAGCAGGTGGGTCAGCAAGTCAGCCATCGCGCGCCTCCAGCGTCCACGTCTCACGGTCGATCCGCCAATACCGGACGAACAGAAGCAGGAATCCGAGTGCGCCGATAGCCGAAGCGCCGTACTTGTAGAACTCGGCCCACTGGCTGCTGTTGACGACTTCGACGCGCTCAGCCGCTATTGTCTGATCTGGTTCAAGCATTCCGTACACTTGGACGACGCCACCGGGTTCGACGGCCGCTCTCGTCCCAGTAACCCTGAGTATAATTGTCGTCCCATCGCTCTCGGCCCTGATCTCCATCCCGTCTTCGCTGGTCTCTGTCACCGTGCCAAACACCATGAGCTGTTGTCCGATGTACGAGTCGTACCCGGACGAGAGCTCCGCAGCATCTGGATACGGCGACCGCTGGTCTTCTGTAACCGCCGCGTGGACGAACAGTCCCCCGAGTGTCAGACACAGGCCAAGCACGATGACGACACGAACCCAGACGCGCACACCCTCTGTTCTCTTGGTAGGTACAATGGTCGTTTCGCTTCTGTCGTTCACGGAGTTGGACGACCGGCCCGGTCCCGGAAGTTCACTTGACCGTCACGTTGCCGCCGTCGTACACCGTCTGTTCCGGGACTTCGACGGTCGTTTCATTTCCGCTATCGGTTGTCACAGTGTATGCTCCGGGGTTTGCGACGGTAACCGTGAACACACCCTTCTGGTTGGCTGTCGTCTGGCGCTCGTAGGTGACTTCTCGGTCCGAAACAGTGACTGTCGTCGTTACAGAGACGGTCGCATTCGGGGCTGCTGTCCCCTCTATGGCACCACCGGGAACGACGGCGAATGCCTTGTGGCTCCCGTCTGCGCTCACAAAGAGCGGCCGGTAGTGGGCCAATCCTGATACGCCGCCGCTCTGACTACCGAACTGCTGATGGAGTCGAACGTACATCGTGGTCGGCTCTTCGACCTCGGTCTCTGTCGTCACGACGTATCCGACTCGATCCGAAATCCGATTGTGGGCCTCCTCGGGGTCCGTCGCTGCGACGAACGGCGCGTACGTCTGGCGAGCGTAGCTGTAGCTCCGTGATTCGCCGCTGACGAAGTAGTTGTGCACGCGGTTCTGTCCCCAGCGGCTGAGGACGTAGTTTTCGGGGTATTCGAGGCCGTTCTCGGCGGCGTCAGCTTCGATTGCAGTCGCCGCGCCGTACGTTCCGTCCTCGACGAGTACCTGACTCGTTTTCACCGGAACCTGCACCATCCCGAGGGCTCCGAACAGCAGGAACAGGACGAACAGTGACCCGAGGGCTCGGGAGTCCGGAACGAGCGCGTCCCGCAGGTCCCTGTCACCGGTCGTTAGCACCGGTCTAGCAAGATCAACCCACGAGGCGGCCCAGACGAACGCGAGGCCGGCGAACAGCGCAAGAAACGGGGCCAGCTCGCCGACGAAACGGACCTGAATTACGGCGAGGACGAACAGCACCCAGACGTAGCTACTGACGACGAGCCAGCCGCTCCGGTCGCTCCGAGCGAGGTTGATGCCCCACACCATTGCCGGGAGCGCCAGAAACAGCGTTAGGCCGAGCAGGAACAGGAAGCCAAAGGCATCTGTGCTGAACAGTCCGTACGTTTCAGCGATCGCGTCGGACCGAAACAGCGTATCGAGCCGGCTACTGAACGTGCCCCATTGTTCTGTGAAGCCAAAGCGAAAGACAGCGAGGCCGACGACGCCAAGCCCGATATCGACCGCAGCCAGTTGCGTGACGGTACCACCGAGGCGTCTGGCTGCCTCTGCTGTTGCAATGACGACGACAGTGCCCACCGTCAGCAGTGTCGGCGCGCTAGCCACAAGCGCAGTTTGCCAGCCAGTGACAGTATGGACACTGCCAGCGAGTATCGCACCGAGGCTGACGCCGGCAAGGACTGGCACGTTCCTGACGAGTGCCGACCGGTCGTTAGACACGTCGAGGAGTGTCTGTCCCAGTACCACCAGACTGACTGGCAAGACGAGTAATGGTCCGGCTTCCCACGCAAGCACCTGTCCGGCAGTCCCGACGCCGATACCGACCGCGGCAATCCACGGCTGTGGTCGCCGAAGCGACCCTCGATTCCTGACCGCCGCTAGCGCGACCACGAGCGCAAGTGCGGTGAGGCCCAGCCACGGATAGTCGAAGGCATGGTGGTCAGCGAAACCGAGGCTCGTCCGGAAGGCGTGGCCGGGAATGAACGCCAGAAACAGGACCGACGCGAGAGCGACACGCCGGTCGCTGGACACCCGAACTGCGAGCAGATAGAGCAGGACAGCCGTGACGAGTGCTGATACGACAGGATACCAAGCGAGAACGTGGCCGATGGCTTCTTTGCTCCCGCCGAAGAGGCTGGCGACCCACCAGAGCGTCGCGACCATGAGTGGCTCTCCTTTTGTTACGCTGCCCGGAAGTACGGAGAGGGCCCCGGCGTCGGCAACGCTGCCGGCGTTCGCCGCGACCTGCTCGACGTGATACCTGTAGTAGTAGGGATCGTTGCTCGATAAGACGATGTCGCCGCCGCGGTAGACCGATCCGATGACGTACGTTCGAGCGACAAACACGACCGCTAGAGCGGCGGCGAGCAGGCCGGTTGCTCGAGCGTCGAAATCAAAACTCAGGGCGTCCCCGATAGCCAGATCGGACCCGCTATCGCCACTGGCCTCGGTTTCGCCATCGAGCGCGGCCCGCACCGCGTCAGGGTCGGCGACGCGGTACTGCTCCCCGTCCTTCTCGACGATGCCTGCGGAGACGAGTTCGCCGAACTGGCCCGAATCGACGGGGATGTCGTCGAACGTCCAGCCGTCCTGTTCGTCGTCGACGGCCAGAACTGCCGTCGTCGCATCTCGTAGCTCGGGCCGGTCATCGAGTACCGCTCCCGTCCCGGGCGTATCGCTCATGTATTTGCTCTTTCCGGTCTGGCGAATAAATCCATCGGGACTCGTTGTCTACGTGTTCGCCGACTCCAGTGCCGTCCGAATCGCCGACTCGACGTTGTGTTCCGGCGTCCAGCCCAGCGCGTCGGCCGTTCGCTCGGTATCGACCGGGAACGAATCGACGAGCGTCTCGTCGTCGCCCCGTGGGTTCTCGACTAGAGCCACGTCGGCATCGATGTCTGCAACCTCAGCGGCGACGTCTGTGACGAGTTCAGCGACGGCGTGGACGCTCGGGTCCTCGTCGCTGGCGATCTCGTATTTCTCGACGCCTGTCTCGCCACGCTCTAACTGCTCTAGCAGCCGCTCGCAGCTGTCCACGTACGCCCGGGCCACGTCTTTGACGTGGATGAAGTTCCGGGACTGCGTGCCGGGCTCGTAGACTGTCAGCGTCTCGCCGGCGAGCGCGCGGTTCACGAAGAAGTTGATGACGGTCCCCTTCGAAACCGTCTGGCCGTCTATCTCGTGACTGCCGTAGAGGTTCGAGATCATGAACTGGTGGGCCGGGAACGCGCCGTCGGCGTACGTCTCGATATCGCGCTCGTTGAGCAGTTTCGTTCGGCCGTACCAGTTCAGCGGGTCCCGCGGGTGATCGACCGTGATGGGGAACTCCTGTGGGTCGCCGATCACGGCCATCGAGAACGGGAAAATCAGTGCTGCGCCTGTCTTGCGGCAGAACCATGCGACGTTGTCGGTCCCTTGGACGTTGACCTCGTAGGCCAGATCCTGCTTTTCCTCGCAGTCGTCGACGCCCGAGACCGCAGCGAGGTGCATCACCACGTCTGCGCCCGACAGCGCCGCTTCCAGCCGGTCTCGATTCCGGATGTCGACGTGGTCGATGTCGACATCGCCAACAGACCGCACGGTGCCGAGATAGAAGTTGTCGATGGCGGTGATCTCCCAGTCGGGGTGGGCCTGCTGTAGTTCGTAGATGACGCGGCTGCCGATGTAGCCCGCACCGCCGGTGACGGCGATGTGGGGCGACTCGTTCGTGGGTTCTGTCTCAGTCATTGGTTGTGAATTTCTCCGCGAGGTCGCGGACGCCCTCGCGCAGCGTCCACGATGGTTCGAAACCAGTCTCGCTCAGTCGGTCGAAGTTGACGTGATACGACGGGCCGGGGTGTTCGTCTTCGAGGTAGGTCACGTCGACTGGCGCGACCTCGTCGGCGACGATATCAGCGATTTCGGCTATCTGGTAGTTCGACTCCATCGACCCGACGTTGTACACCGGTTCGTCCCAAGACTCGGGGTCGCACGCCGCTTCCGCGTAGGCGCGGGCGGCGTCGCGGACGTGGATGAACGGTCGCCAGTTCGAGCCGTCGCCGTAGACGGTGAGCGGGCGGCCGGTGAGCGCGCGGAACACGAAGTAGTTCACGACGAGGTTGAACCGGATGCCCGGCGAGTGGCCGAAGTTGGTGGCCATCCGCAGGGCGGTGCCGGTCATGTCGAACTCCTCGCAGTATTCTCGCAGCAGCGTCTCGGACTCCAGTTTTGTCTCCGCGTAGGGGTTGATCGGATCGGGGTCGACGGTCTCGTTGATGTCGGTGCTGGTCGCGCGGCCGTAGACGTTACACGAGGAGGCGAAGACGACGTGGTCGACGCCGAGCTTCCCGGCCGCGGTCAGGACGTTCTCGGTGCCATCGTAGTTGATGGCGAACGTCTCCTCGCGCCGCTCGTGGGTGCTTGACGCGCCCGTGATGGCAGCGAGGTGGATGACGCGGTCGACGCCGCGCATGGCGCTCTCCACGTCGCCGTACTCCCGGACATCGCCGCGGCGAAATTCGAGGCCGTCTCCGAGCGTGCCGAGCAGTGCCCGCGGCGACCCTGAGGAGAGGTCGTCGAAGACGACGACGCTGTCGACGCGGTCGTCAGCTCGCAAGAGCGGGACCAAGGCGCTGCCGATGTAGCCACAGGCCCCGGTGACCAGCACGTCCATCGTCAGTCCTCGCTCAGAACGCCCGGCAGGAAGCGGTCCTCGTGGGCTTCGATGGTGTCGGCGTAGCGGGTCAGCGTCTCGAAGATGTCGGCGACGCCGTCCTCGAAGGACTGTGACTGGCCACCGATGAGGTCGGCGTAGCGGTCGTTTTCGATCTCCATCTTGTGGGTCTCGTCCTCGTCGCGGGGGTTTTCGAAGTGCTCGACAGCCACGTCGAGGTCGAACTCGCTGCCCACGTCTGCAATCGTCTCGGCGATCTCGACGATGCTGATGGCGCGCGTAACCTGATTGTACACCGTCAGTCCCTCGGGGCGCTCGTCGGGGTCGGTCAGGGCCACCTCGGCCAGTCCTTCGACGGCGTCCTCAAGCGAAATGAACGGCTTGCGCTGCTCGCCCTTGCCGTAGACGGTGACTGGGTAGCCCGCGACAGCCTGTGCACAGAAGCGGTGTGTGACCGTGCCGAAGTAGTAGTCGAAGTCGAAGCGGGTCTTGAGCCGGTCGTCCGCGCGGGTCTCCTCGGTCTCGGTCCCGTAAACGATGGCCGTCCGCACGTCCGAGATCGGGATGTCGAACTGCGTGTGGGCCAGCCGCATGTTCTGTGCGTCGAAGCCCTTCGTCGCGTGGTACCAGCTCCCGCCCATGTTGGGGAACGGCACGTCGTCGCGCTCGTCTTGGTTTTCCATCGTCGCACCGCCCTCGGGGATGGGGAACTCAGGCGCGCCGTAGACGCCCGTCGTCGTCGTCTCGACGAAGTGGGTGTGGGTGAGGTCGTGTTCTTCGAGGCCCCACAGGAGGTTCCGCGTCGCCTGCAGGTTGTTGTGCTGAGTGTAGTTCGCCCGCTCGCCGTTGATCTGGGAGTACGGGGCGGAGGGCTGGGCGGCGGTGTGAACGACGACTTCCGGCTCGTGGACCGCCAGCAGTTCGTCCACGAAGGACTTCTCGGCGAGGTCACCCTCGACAAAGGAGAGGTTCGTCAGGCCGTGGACCTCGCGGGCCGCGTCGAGGCGTTCGTCGATGCTTGCGACCGGTGTCGCACTCGTCGCGCCGACGTCCTCGACCCACTCCCGTCGGGCGAAGTTGTCGACGAGTAGCACTCGGTCGTCCGTTCGGTCCGCGATTCGCAGGGCGGCCGGCCACCCGACGTAGCCGTCGCCGCCAGTGATGAGGATCGTCATAGTTACTCAGATAGTGAGTAACTGCGATCCGTGATAAATCTTCTGTTCAGCTACGTGCTCGTCTTGTACTGCATCGGACTTCATGAGTCAGCACTCACAGCTAACACAACAACTGATGGCCTGCTATCGTATGATTTGTACATTCTGAACGACACTGTGCGTACTAGTTTCTCTCTGAGTGGGGCCCTGCGGGTTCACTCTGCCCGCGTCCGCCCCACAGTCAAACCTATCCGCTTCTCGCTGTTTCGCAACCGTTAAAACCGACCCTATCCTCCTATTATTTGCTATCGCACGGGCCGGTGGGGTAGCCTGGTATCCTTCGGCCTTCGGGTGGCCGTAACCGCGATTCGAATTCGCGCCGGCCCACTTTTCCACCACAATTACTGAGGAGAGACATATCTGTCCTCCCCGGCCCCCTCAGTCGCTAGTCTGGCCGCGAGATACCTGATAGGCCTGCCCGCGGAACCGGAACCGCCGACTGTTCGAATCGTAGCCGAGGACGCCGTCCACGGCCTCTTCGTCGGTCTCGACGACAACGTGGCGCACATCAGCGGACAGGAACGGGAGAGCGTTGCGGAGTCCGCCGTCGTACGTGGCGAACCTACCGCTCGCCATCACCTGTTCGGCGATAACCCGCTCGTCTGCGCTGTCGGCGCGCGTCAGTGTAAACGTCGCGTCGGCCGTGCGCTCATCGTCACCGTATCGTCCAGTCGTCACCGTGACAGTACCGCCGTCACGCGCTGTCGACACGTCGTCGGTCGGCGTCACTGGCACGCTGTCACCGACTAGCTCAACTAGGGCAGCGCTCTCCTTGGTCGCGTGTCCGTAGCCGGCAACGACGGCGTATTCGCCGCCGCCGAGGTAGCCCTGTGTGAGGCCGTCGCAATGGCAGTCGCCGGTACCACAACCGACAGCCTGTCCGTTGAACGCTCGGAGTCCCCACTGCTCCCGGCCGCCCGGAACCAGAAGTCGACAGTCGGCGGTGTGGCCCGTCGGCGCGATGTGGAACCACTCGCTGTCGACGAGTTTGTAGAGGTCCCAGTGGCCACATTGCAGTCGCTTGTGGCTGTTGTTGACCATCTCGAAGCCGAGCTGGGTGTCCAGTTCCGCGCGTTCGGTCGTGGGTCGAACGAAGGCTGGGGTCGTTTTCGTTGCGTCGTGGAACCACTGGACGCTGCCGTCGCCGGGAAACGCCGGGAGCGAGCGGCTAGCGAATCGGGACTCCGTCTCGGGGCCGGGGCTTTGCGTGTCCCAGACGGTGACCGAGAGGGACCTGTCCCCGCCACGGAACTCGTAGGTCCCGGTGGGACGACCGGACAGACCCGGCTCGCCGACGAGTGCGTACTCCAGTTGGACCCATTCACTGGGATTTAGCCGGTGCGTTTCTGGCATCCACGGGCCGACGTCGTCGACGCGCCAGTACCCCTCGTCCGTTCGGCCGAGCGAGGGGACTTCTTCAGCGAGTTCGTTGTTGTCCGTGGGTGCGAGATGGAGGCGGGCTTCGTGGTCGTAGCCGTCTGGCTGACGGCTATATGGTTGTCCGATTCCCGGAATCCCACCGATCCGAAACGTATTCTCGAACTCGTTTCCGTTCTGGAGCCAGCCGCGAAGCGTGGCCGGATGGTCGGCTGTCGCCGTCTGGTCGAACCAGAGCGCGACTCGCGCCCTGTCGTCGGTGTGGAACCCCGGGGTGCTGAGGGCGTAGGTCCGTGGCCCCGTCTCAAGTTCGATGACGGTCGTCGGCTCCGCTGGTTTGGGCGGATCGCCGGTAGCTGTCGGTGTCTCTGTCCCGCTGTCGGTCGCGGCGGACGGTGACTGATCCGGACGCGGAACGGGTGTTACCTCGTCGGACTCGTCGGAGCCGAGAGTACCGACTGAACAGCCGGCGAGCCCGGCCAGCACACCCGGGACTGACGCGAGGAGGGCACGTCTGCGCATGACCGAGCAATTCGCCGCTCCGGATAAACCCTTTCTGGACGCTCAGACGGCGCTTGTAGCGTCCTTTGCGGTCGGCACTCGAACAGCAGTCGACGGACGTAAATCGCCGTGGGGTGACGACTCAGTATGCGCCAGTTCGTCATCATCGGCCACGACGCCCCGACGACGCCGGAGTTTTCCCTCGACGATCTGGCCGGCGCTGCCGGCCGGCTCGATGTGCTCTGTCGATGTGTCACCAGCGCGTTCTTTCTGAGTCACGCCATCCGCGAGGACGTGCGGGTCCACCTGATTCTGGCTGACGAGTACACTGTCACGTTCGAGGGGAGCGACCTCCGCCGGCTGAATCCGGACGAGCGGTCCACGGCGGCACTGATACGGAAGGCCTTGGAAGAGCGCGAGGAAGCTATCGGGCACATCCCGGTCGAAACCTCGCCGGGCGTGTCGCTCACACGACGGGGATTCGAAGGGACACTCGACGACGTGGCACGTCGGGGAACCGTCGTCCAACTGCACGAGGACGGCGACCCCGTCGTCGACGTTGCACCGCCGTCGGACCCGGTGTTCATCCTGTCGGACCATCACGACTTCCGGGACGAGGAAGCGGCGCTCATCGCAGAACGTGCGGACGAGCGCGTCTCGCTGGGGCCGAAGGCGCTCCATGCTGACCACTCGATCACGGTCGCACACAACTATCTGGACACGGCCGGGTTCGAGCAGTACTGACGGGACACCGCGGGGACTGCCAGAAGGGTTTTTATCGGCGATTCGCTGGATGGTGTATGGGATTATTGGGTTCGGCGATAGCGACAGGTCGCGCTGTCCGACGACGTACCGACGCGACGAGGTATCGATGACTGATCGGGACGCGGTGTCTCGTCGCGCGGTCCTGCAGACGGTCGCCGGGGCCGGCCTCGCGTCTGTTGCCGGCTGTTCGGCGTTCGAGGGCGGGAGCGACGACGCGGCCTCGACAGTTGAGGGCGAGCGGGCCGCGGAACTCGCACGCCGGTTCGCGCCGACGCTGTACTTCGACGAGGCGGAACCGTGGTTTCCGACGGACCCGCGCCCCTACACCAGCGAGCAGGACGGCGAGACCGTCGTTGACGGATTCGACGCGTTCGACGGGTATCACGAGCGGATGACTGACGGGGAGCCGCCGGACCCGACAACGTTCTACCACGTCGTCGAGTACGAGAACTCACCACTGGCCGTCGTCCAGTTCTGGTTCTACTCGGCGTTCGACCAGTTCACGACAAACTTCCACTGGCACGACTGGGAGGTCCTGCACGTGTTCGTCGACACGGAGACGGACGACCCACAGCTGTACGTCGCCAGTTCGCACTCCCGGAAGGTGCCCAACAACGAGTTCCTCGATCCTGACCCGGAGATGGTACCACGCATCCTTTCGGAACTTGGCTCGCACTCCAGCGCCCTGTCGGTCAATGACGTCCGCGACCGGTTCACCCGGCTGCCGGAGGGCGAGCGGTTCGCGGACATCACGAACAGCGCTGTCGAGACCATCGAGGACCTCGCTGAGATTCCGGTCGCCTACGGCCTTCCGCGCGACGAGGGCTCGCGGCTCCCCTATCTCGTCCCAGAGTACGAGGGCGCGCCGCTGTACGAACACGAGCGGCTGCCGTCGGTCAGCCGCAAGGACCTCATCCCCGAGTCGCTCACCATCCGCTCGTTCGACAGTCTCAGCCGACCACCGTCGGACCTGCCGACGAGAGAGACGGGGCTCGTCTTCCAGCACACCGACCGGGGCGAGGCCGACCCGGACATCGAATACGACCTCGTGCCGAGCAGCGAACTGGAACACATCGCCGATTTCACCGGGCCGCAATTGAGCTTCGAGTTCGCCGTGCCCGAGTTCGTCGAGGACGCCGTCGCGGGCCACATCACGACGACAGGCGCGCCGTGGAACCAGCCGCGGTACGAGAACCCCGCCGCGGACATCTCCGAGCTGAACCACCGGGCGGCGCTGGCCGAGCGCTACGACGCCATCGGCGCACCGGCGGAGATACGGACCCTCGTCGCCAGCCTTTCCGAAGCCGTCTCGAACGACGACGCGCCCGAGGGCGACGGAATCACGACCGAGGACACCACCGTCGAATCGGTCGCCCTGTTGGAGAGCGACCCCGAGGCTGTCCCCACCTTCGCGGGACTGGCCGTCGTTCAGGACGTGCCCGCGGGCGACCACCGCTTTACCGTCAACGGGGCCGGCGTCGCGCCACACAGCGAAACGGTGTCTGTGCCAGATTCGGAGACAGCTGACGGGCCGACCAGAGCGGGCGTCGACGGGGAAGTCCCACTTGTCGCCCGGGAGAACGCGACGCGCCTCGAAGTCGACCCGACGGGGGCCGACAGCGACCTGACGGACCTCGCCGTCGAGGACGACTTCGCCGGCCGGCTGTACGACGCACCGCTCTCGGAACCCGACGCCGTCTACGTCCACGGCGGCGGCGCATACACAACCGAGGTTCGGGACAGTGACGACGAGGTCGGCGCGTTCCGTGTCAATCCGGACCCCGCCGCGGACGTCGCCGCTCGAATAGAGGAGCCCCGGACCGGCAAAGCCTCACTGGCGTCGTTCCTCGCCGACATCGCCGAGGAGACGCGCCAGTCGGTACTTGCGCAGATGGAAGCTGACGGTGGCACCGATGTCGACGATGACGAGACCTCCGGGAGTCGCGGTGGCTCCGAGAACGCTATCAAGGGCCTCGAACGGGCACTCGCCGCCGTCGTCGAGGCCGCGAGACGAGCGACAGAACGCGCCGAGGCCGGCGACCGCGGGAACGCCGACAAGCAACTCCAAGCTGTCGCCGACCGACTCCAGCGCGTTGCGGCCCGTATCGAGGCGGCAAGCGACGCCCTCTCGGACCCGTTATCGAACGCGGCCCGTAAGCGTCTCGAACAGGCGGACCGTCGGGTCGAGCAGGCACAGGCCGCCGATAAACTGTAGCTCCGTATCGCCGACCTCCGTCCCAGAGCCCGAACCACCGAGCCAGTCCGCCGGCCACGAGCACCAGACCACCAGCGATGAGCGTGCCGGGGACCGGGAGGACGAACAATACGACGCCGAGCAGGAGAACGATACTCGAAATCACCATCCCGCTGTCACGTACACGACACGTCGTCTCGGTCTGGTATCTGCATTTACGTGGACCCGTGCCGGTTTTGCCCGTCGGGGTCACACGACCGGTATGGACGAGGAACTCATCTGGGAAACGCTCGGTGCCGAAACCGCCTACGCCTGTCCGGGGTTCGATGTCGTCCGCGAGGACGTGCGCCTTCCCGACGGAACTGAGGAGGCGTTTGATTACGTACAACACGGCGAGAGCGTCATCATACTCCCGTTCACCGCCGACGGCGACGTGGTCGTTATCGAGGAATGGCGACAGCCGGTTCGGCGAGTCAATCGCGGCCTGCCGGCTGGGACGATGGAGTCGGAGGACGACGACCCAAGGGCCGCCGCCGCCCGCGAACTCCGCGAGGAGACGGGCTACGAAGCCGGCACCCTCGACCATCTCTACACGGGTGAACCGGCCAACGGTAACACCGACTACGTGTTCCACTACTACGTCGCGCGGGACTGCGAGGCGACGAGCGACCAGAACCTCGACCACAACGAATCGATCCGAGTCGACACCGCCGACTTCGATTCGCTGGTCCAGTCGGTACGCGACGGGGCACTCCGTGACAGTCGGTCTGCCGTAGGTATCATGTACTATGCCCTGTTCGAGCGATAACCCGACGATAGCTTGAAACCCTGTGGGGTGGTATCGTATAACATATGGGCTCGATACCACTCGACGAACAGACGGAACGTCGGCTGGACAAACTGCGTGCCGCCGTCCGCCGCCGGACCGGTCAACCGATTTCGCGGGCGGAGTTGCTCGAACGGCTCGTCGAGGACGCCTACGGGTCCCGCGGCGAGGTGGTCGACATGTTTCGGACCACACAGGCGTACGTCGCCGACGAGGAATCCGGAACCGTCTATCGGCCCGAGCGAAAACTGGTCCCCGGCGGGCCGGAGCGACCCGACGAATAGGGGAACACAACTCTTAGGCGCGCTGGCCGACGACGGGGTGTAATGACGAATTTCGAGGTCCGCCAGTACGACGCAGCGGGCCGGCTGGGCGAGCTGACCGTGCCGCGGGCCGGCGTCACCGTCGAGACGCCGACTATCCTGCCCGTGGTCAATCCCCACGTCCAGACGGTCGCGCCGTCGACGCTGGCGTCGGAGTTCGGTGCGGAGATACTCATCACGAACAGCTACATCCTGCACGGCTCTGATGACCTCCGCGAGCCGGTGCTGGAACAGGGCCTCCATGACCTGCTCGGGTTCGACGGGGCCATCATGACCGATTCCGGCTCGTTCCAACTCGCCGAGTACGGCGACATCGACGTGACCACCGAGGAGATACTGGAGTTCCAGCACGAGATTGGCTCCGACATCGGCACACCTGTTGACATTCCGACGCCGCCGGACGTAGACCGCGAACGGGCGACCGAGGAACTCAAAACGACCCAGGAGCGACTCGAACACGCCACGACTGTCGACACCGGCGAGATGCTCGTCAGCGCGCCGGTCCAGGGGTCGACCTATCCAGACCTGCGAGAGCGCGCCGCCGCGGACGCCGTCACCACCGGGCTGGACGTGTTCCCGCTGGGGGCCGTCGTCCCGCTGATGAACGAGTACCGCTACGCCGACCTCGCCGACGTCGTCGCGGCCTGCAAGCGCGGGCTGGGGGAGGTCGGCCCGGTCCACCTGTTCGGCGCGGGCCATCCGATGATGTTCGCGATGGCGGCGGCGCTGGGTTGTGACCTGTTCGACTCGGCGGCGTACGCACTGTACGCCCGCGACGACCGCTATCTCACGGTGCAGGGGACGGAACTGCTCGACGAACTGACCTACTTCCCGTGTCACTGTCCCGTCTGTACCGACCACACGCCGGCGGAACTCGACGGAATGGACGCCGACCAGCGCGAGGAACTGCTCGCCCGGCACAACCTCCACGTCACCTACGGCGAAATCCGGACGGTCAAGCAGGCGATTCGCTCGGGCAACCTCATGGAACTGGTCGACAACCGCACACGCGGCCACCCAGCGATGCTCGACGGCTACCGCGCGCTGCTTGACCACGCCGCGCAACTCGAACGAACGGACCCCGTCTCGAAAGACGCCTTCTTTTACACTTCGAATGAGAGCGCTCGCCGGCCCGAAGTCCGCCGGCATCAGGACCGACTCGAACGGCTTCCGGTCGAGGGCGACGACGTCTTGCTGACCGAAGGCAGCTCCAGCGCACAGTACGACGAGAGCTGGGGTGTCCTGCCCCCGTTCGGTCCGTATCCACGCGAACTCGCCGACACCTATCCGTTGACCGCCGAGGTCCCGGACCGGACCGACAGAGCGGCCTACGAAGCCGCAGCGGCAGGCGTCCAGCGACTGGTCGAACTCCATCCCGACGTGTCCTTCACGCTGGTCCACGACGACTGGCCGGTGACGGCGCTCGACCGCGTGCCAGAGCGCGTCCGCCTGCGTGACCTGCACGCGAGAGACTGACGGCACTCAGTCGTCTCGGCCACCGCCAGTCAGACCGCCGGCACGGCCACGTCCTCGTCGGCGGCGTCACGCCAAGACCGGGACGGCTCCCAGCCCAGCAGCTCTGTGGCCTTGGCTGTCGAGTACGCCGCGGCGTCATCCTCGACCGTGCAGTCGTCCGGAACGCGACCGTAGTGTTCGCGCATGAGTTCGACCAGCGGCCGGCCCAGCGCGTTGTCGGGGCCGACGCAGTTGAACGCCTCATGGCCGTCGATTTCTCCCACGAGCGCGGCTGCAACGAGATCGACCACGTCTCGCACGTCCACGTACGACCAATAGTTGCCTGCGCCGGCCGCGAGGTCGTTGACGTAGTCCTCGGACCGACAGGGGTACTCGCCGGGAATCTGTATCCACGAGGGGCGGATCGACGCCACTGAGATGCCGTCCCGGCGGGTAATCGTCTTCCCGATTTCCTCGGTGACGACCTTCGAGAGCCCGTAATCGTCCTCCGGCCGGAGCGTGTGCCGTTCCGTAATCGGGAGTTCGTCCGGCACCGGCGTTTCCTCGGCGAAGAAGAAGCCGTACGCGCCGTCAGAAGATCCCTGTACGACGTCAGCGCCGACGCGGCCGGCCGCCGAGAGGACGTTGTGCGCCGCCAGCGTGTTGTTCTGGAACAGGTCTACCCCGGGGTGGTTTCCGGCCACCGGAATCGCCGCCCAGTGAACCACTGCATCGGGGTCGATGGCAGTGAGCGAGTCGAACACGCTCCCGGCGTCTGTCAGATCGAGCGCCCGGTATTCGACGGCCGGATGGCCACTATCGTCGGGGAGCTGCCGGTCGAGTACTGTCACGTCATGAGATTCGGCGAGCCGGTCGACAATCCAGCGGCCGGAACTGCCCCGGCCGCCGGTCACGACAATATCCATACCGGCTCTGGGATCGCTGGCACCCAAAACGTGGTGGTGTGGCTACTCATTCAGGGACGGTGCTTGCCTGCCCCGCTACAGGTCAAGCCGGAACCGCTCGCCGTGCGTGAACGTCGTCCAGCCGAGGATGCGCTCGTCCCGATGCGGTCGGTCGGGGTCGTCGATCGCCGCCTGCTGGGCCGAGACGTACGTCGGGACGTTCTTCACCGGCCGTCCGCTCTGTTTGAGCGTCTTCAGGTACGTGTCCTTCTCGTAATACGAATAGGCAACCTCGTACAACGAGGACGCAGCTTCCTGCTTTCTGGCGGGGAAGCCGTCACTGTTGACGAACCGGTCCGGATCTCCCTCACCCATCGCTTCCCAGGCTTCTGGGTCAGCCACGTATGGCGCGTGGGCGTCGAGAATACGTTCGATTGCACCCCTGTCACCGTCGAACTTCTGGTACTCGTACAGTGTGGGGCCGTCGAGCTTGTCGGCGTAGAGTCGGCTGAGTTCCGCGGCGGTGACCAGTGCTTTTGCCGCGTACAGCGAGTATGCGAGGCTCGACGCGCGAACGATCTCGTTTTCCAGCAGGCCGTCCTCTCGGAGTTGGTTGAAGCCGTCTTGACGGTTCCGCTGCATGGCATCACGGAAGCGGTCCCACTCCCGGAGATACACTGAGCCGGCGGCATGGGTCATCTCCTTCCAGTTGAAGATGTTCTGCTGGCCCATCTCGGTCGGAATGCCATGGCCAACGTCGTCTAGGAACGTCTTGACCCACGCCTGCAGGTCGGCCTCCGTACCGACGCTGTCGTCGTTCCACGCATCGTGGCCGCGAACGAGTTCCGCGCCCCACCACATTTTCGGGAGCGTAATGAACTGTTCGATGCTGTTTGTTTTCACGGGAGCCATCCGAGTCTCCGCGTTGAGGAACCAGTGATCCAACAGTTCGACGGCTTTCTCGGCGTACCGGTCATCGCTGCTGTACTGGTACGCGAGGCCGAGGTCGCGGATCCGGTCCCCGGTTCTGATGGCGGCGACGTAGTCCTTGCGCGCCGCGGGGTTCTCGGGGCCTTTCGTTTTGAACTCGTGGCCGTCGCCGTTGTCCGTGACACTCTCGGGATCCGCTGCCATCGCGTCACGAACGTCGTCGATGAAAGCTTCGTAGGCTTCCGTCCACGGGCTGTCGCCGTTCTCGACGCGGGACTGTATCGCGGCCAGTGTGTCGAGGTGGACGAACATCGCGGCCCCGCTTTCCTTTGGTGACTCGGATGGCCGTGCTGTCGGTGTCGGGTCTGTCTCATGTGTCGCGGCTTTCGCGCCCGACTCCCCTGAAGAGAGGTCGGTCGAACAGCCTCCCAGCGCTACGGCTGTCCCAGAGAGGGCGAGCAACACGTCTCGTCGTGTCTGTCGCTGCACGGACAGTCCATCGCCCTCGACAGGGTTAGTTAGGATGTAGTTAATCGGTGGACAGCACCCACTTTCGGGAGACGGACGCAGGTCGGACTGGCACGGACGACAGCTCAGGGAAGTGGACCCGTCGCCGGCGCTAAAGGCAAGATAGTTGGTCGCGCGTGGCTGACGCCATTGCATGACCGACTACTTCGAGATCCACGAGCGCGACAGCGCCGCGCGAGTGGGTGAGTTGCGCCTCGCCGACTCCGTGCCGACGCCGGCGCTGGTCGACGACGTGGACACAGAGACACCAGGCGACTGCCGGCACGTCCTCGACGACGCCGGAAGCCGCTGGCCGACGCCACAGGACGACCCTGAGGGCGACGACTCGCGACTCACCGTCCTGCCACATCGCGGACTCCCCGCTGGCACGCCGGACGAAGTCGAGGGGGCCTTCGCGGTCGACTATCCCGACGTTGGCTTCCCGAGCGCGGCCGTCGTCTCGCCCGATACCGCGACCGACCACGGCAGCGACGCCTACGTGCTGGCCGGCGCGCCCGGCTACGTCGGCCACGCGTCGGCGTTCGTCGATGCTGTCACGACCGTCCGGGAGGCCGTTCCCGCTGACACCGCGCTCTATCTCCCGGGTGTTGCCACGCCGCGCAACGTCGCGACGCTCGTCTACGCCGGCGTCGACCTCGTGGACCCCGACCGCGCCGTCATCCGTGGGACCGAGGGCCGATATCTCACGACCGATGAGGCGTACTTCCTCGAAGACCTCGACGAGCTGCCGTGTGCCTGTCCGGCCTGCCAGCAGCCACGCGAGGCGTTCGACCGTGAGGACTGCGTCGAACACAACGTCAACGCGCTCGCCGCGGAACTCCGGCGGGTCCGTCGCCGCATCCGTGACGGCCGCCTTCGAGACTACGTCGAGGGACAGGCCCGACAGGACAACTGGCTCACCGCAACCTTCCGGCAACTGGACCAGCAGTACAGCTATCTAGAAGAGCGGACGCCACTCATCCGGCGGGCCGACCTCTCAGCGGCCAGCGACGACTCGCTGCGTCGCGTCGAAATCCAGCGCTTCGCCGAACGTGTCACTGACCGCTACGTGCCGCGCTTCGACGACCGCCCGCTCGTGTTAGTCCCGTGCTCGGCGCGGAAACCATACAGCGACTCCCAGAGCCACAAGCAGTACCACGACGCCATCAAGTGGCGCGCCCACGTCGTCTCGATGACCTCGCCTATCGGCGTCGTCCCACAGGAACTCGAACTCACCTACCCCGCCCAGCACTACGACTCCGTGGTGACGGGCAACTGGACCGCCACCGAAATCGAATTCGTCAGCCGCGTGCTCGAACGCTATTTAGAAGGCACCGACTACCCGGAGATTATCGCCCACGTACCCGGCGAAGGTTACCGCGACATCTGCGAGCGGGTGGCCGAGTCGCTGGGCCGGGAGTTCACCTACACCGTCACCGACCACCCGACGACGGCGGACTCGCTGGGCAACCTCGCCGCCGAACTGGAGGGCTGGGACCGGTATCCGAAGCGCGAACGCGAACACAACACCATCCGCGCTGTCGCGGACTACCAGTTCGGGGCGGGTGCGGGCGACGAACTGTTCGACGACCTCTCGACGCAGGGTCGGTATCCGCAACTGCGAGCTGACGACGCCGACGGGGAGCAACTGGCGGCACTGGCCCAGCAGTACGGCGTCCTCTCGCTGACCACTGCCGGGGCGCGCCGCTGGGTCGAGAGCGACGTGCCGACCAAGACCGTCGAAATCGAACCGTTCGTGCCCCACGGCTCGGTGCTTGCGCCGGGGATTACAGACGCCAGCGACGACATCCGGGTCGGCGACGATGTAGTGATTCGGGGCGATGCGGCCTTCGGCGTCGGCCGCGCCCAGATGAGCGGCCCGGAGATGCAGTCCTCGACACGGGGCATCGCTGTCCAGATGCGCCACGTCGACGAGCAGTAGGACCATTTCCGCCGGTCACCGGAGTAGACCGTACGCCATCTGACCGTCCGACTTATCTGCCGAACGGAAGAACTGCCAGTATGGACCGGTCGGGATTCCGCCACTATCTGCCCGCAGTCGGGTTTTCGCTGCTGCTACTCGTCACCTCACTTCTCCCGATTCCCGAAGGGGCAGGCGAGCAGGTCCCCGCGTTCCTCGGTTTCGCGCTGGATAAGTGGGTTCATGCGGCGAGTTACGGCACGCTGGCGGCACTGCTTGCGTGGGGCCGACAGGCCCGTGATGTGAGCACGGTTGTAGCACTCGTAGCAGTGTCCATCTGCTACGGGGCCGGGGTTGAACTGCTGCAGGGACTCGTCCCATCACGCGGTGTGAGCGGCGCCGACTTCGTGGCCAACGCGGTCGGGGCAGTTCTGGCCGGGCTGGTGTGGATCGTGGCCCACCGCTTCGGCGCGCTTTCGGACCGAGTCGATCCACCGTCCCGGCAGTAACGAAGCGGCTTTACGCGCTCATCGGCTACCTCGCCCCAATGAGCAAGCCCAGTCCCGAGGTCTACGAGGAGGGCAAGGGCATGGACGCCCACAACTCCGTGATGCGTGACATCCGGTCGCGCAACGACTCGACCTACGACCCTCGCGAGCCGACCCGCGTGTGGCTCGACGAGGACAACACGCCAGACGGCGTGTATCAGAGCCTGACTATCATCCTGAACACCGGCGGCTGCCGGTGGGCCCGCGCCGGCGGCTGTACGATGTGTGGCTACGTCGCCGAGAGCGTCGAGGGCGGCAGCGTCGCCCACGAGGACCTCATGGCCCAGATCCAGCACTGTCTGGACCACGAGGCGGAGAACAGCGACGACAAGAGCGGCCTCATCAAGATCTACACCTCCGGGAGCTTCCTCGACGAGCGTGAGGTCCCGGCGGAAACGCGTCAGGCTATCGCCGAAACCTTCGCCGACCGCGAGCGCATCGTCGTCGAGTCGCTGCCCGATTTCGTCGACGAGGAGACGGTCGGCGACTTCGTCGATGTGGGGCTGGAAACCGACGTAGCCGTCGGTCTGGAGACGGCGACTGACCGCGTGCGCCACGACTGCGTGAACAAGTACTTCCACTTCGCCGACTTCGAGGCCGCCTCCGAGGCGGCACAGGCGGCCGGTGCGGGTGTCAAGGCGTATCTACTGATGAAGCCACCCTTCCTCTCTGAAGCCGAGGCCGTCGAAGATATGAAGCGGTCGGTGCGACGCTGTGCGGCCGTTGAGGGCTGTCACACCGTCTCGATGAACCCCTGTAACGTCCAGCGCTACACGATGGTCGAGGAACTGTACCACGACGGCGGCTACCGCCCGCCGTGGCTCTGGTCGGTCGCCGACGTGCTGGAATCGACCGCTGACGAGGATGTCATCGTCGTTTCGGACCCGGTCGGCCACGGCAGCGACCGCGGCCCGCACAACTGCGGCGAGTGCGACGACAAAGTTCAGCGTGCCATCAAGGACTTCGACCTGCGACAGGACCCGTCGGTGTTCGAGCAGGTGAGTTGCGAGTGCGAAGCGACGTGGGACGCCGTCATCGAACGCGAGCGGAGCTACTCACTCCCGCTCGCTCGATAGGTCCGCGACCCGCAGAAACCGTGTGACGGCCTGTCGACCAACGTTTATCCGTCTTTCGCGCATAATACTGTTCGATATGACCCCGAACGGTGACAAGGACAGGCGCAGTTTCAATACACGCGGGACGGTCACCGAATGTGACCTGTGCGGTGAACAGCGACAGTGTATCGACGACGACGGGATGGTTGCCTGCAGTGCCTGCCAGTCTGACCTGCTGCCGTCTAACTGGGGCATCTGAGGCTGCTGACGGACACAGTTTTCTATCGTTTACGACGGCTCGTCTCGCTCCGGGTGCTCGATAGCGGGGAGAACGCCGACGGTTGCTGTCGCCTTGAACGACGCGACGAGGTCTGCGCCCACTGTAATATCGAGTTTGTCAAGGCTTGTGTCGGTCACGAGTGCAGACAGCGTCGTGTCTGGCTCGACAGCCAGTGAGACGAGCGCGATAGATGTCCCTTCATCGACATTCGCGACGGTGCCCGCGAACCGGTTCCGTGCGCTCGTCCCCGTCGGCTCCGGAGCCTCGGGTGGTGCATTCAGCGTCACCGTGTCTGCGCGGATGCCGACCTCCACCGCGTCGCCGGGGCTCGCCTTGGTGTCGACGATGGCCCGGACTGTCCCCGGCGACGTCTCGACGGTCGCCAGTTCCCCGTCGCGGTCAACAACAGTCCCTCGGAGGACTGTCTCCGCTGCCGTGGCGACGCCGTCGAACTCGGCTTGCAGCCGCTGAAAGCGGGCCAGCAACTGCTCAGCAGTGTCAGTGAGTTCGCTGCCGCCGCCACCGCTGCCGCCGCGACTGCGGTCGACCAGCGGGCCGAAGGCGTCCTCCAGTTCGACGATTCGGCGCTGGGCGTGGGCGTAGGACCGCCCGAGCGCATCGGCGGCGCTGTTCAGCGACCCGTGGGCGGCGACCGCTTGCAGGAGCGTCCGGTCGCGGGCGGTCAGCGCCACGTCGCCCTGCCCCAGTTGCACTTCGACGTCTGCGGTCGCGTCCATACTGCCACATGACCGTGCCCTCACAAAGGCGTTGCCGCGCGTGGACTGCCACCCATCCCACGCCAGTGTGACAGACATCACCATCAACAATTAAGAACCCGGCTACCGTCGTTATGTCCATGTCGATGCAACGACGACGGTTCCTCGCATCACTGGGCGCTGCCTCAGTGGTTGGACTCGCTGGCTGTGCTGGCGAGAGCGATCCCAGTGGCTCAACGGCGACACAGAGCGGTGGCGAGGCGGACGGACAGTCCGGTGGGGCACAGGCCGGTTCGGGCCAGATCGGCGACGGCGAACTAGTGCTTGCCACGACGACAAGCACCTACGACACGGGCCTTCTCGACGCGCTTCATCCCGTGTTCGAGGAGAACTACGGCGTAACGATGAAGACCATCCCGAAGGGGACCGGCGCGAGTCTCCGGACAGCACGGGACGGCGACGCCGACGTGATCCTCGTTCACGCGCGCAACGCCGAGGACAAGTTCATGCAGGACGGGTTCGGCGTCAACCGCCGGGATGTGATGTTCAACGACTTCGTCATCGTCGGGCCGGACGGCGATCCGGCGGGCATCAACGGGATGGACAGCGCCACCGACGTCTTCACGACCATCGCCGAAAGCGGGTCGACGTTCGTCTCGCGAGGCGACGACTCCGGGACGAACAAGAAGGAACTGCTCATCTGGGACGAGGCCGGCACGGACCCCAGCGGCGAGTGGTACCGCGCCGTCGGCAAAGGGATGGGCGATACGCTCGTGCAGGCGAGTCAGACCGGCGCGTACACGCTCGCCGACCGTGGGACATATCTCTCGATGCAAAACGAGATCGAGCTCGTGATTCACGTTCAGGGGCCGTTGCAAGGCGGCCCGGTCATCCTCAAGAACCCCTACGGCGTGATGGCGGTCAACCCCGCGAAATACGACGACGTGAACTACGAGGCGGCGATGGCCTACATCGGCTTCCTGACGAGTCCGACCGGGCAGTCGATGATCACCGACTACACCGCCAATGGCTCGCAGCTGTTCTTCCCGAACGCCATCGCCGAGGAGCCGAACTTCGGACAGTACGTCCCGCAGGGGTACACGGCACAGCAAGCCAGCAGCCTCTCACCACGTGACAGGGAGTTCCTGTACTGGGTCGACAAGCGAGTACCGGCGGACTACTGACACCGATGATTCCACTGCAAGCACAGCTCCCGGACGGCGGCTGGACGTACGTCGTGAGCATCGTCGTCGTCTCGCTGTACGTCAGCCTCACCGCCGTCGGACTGAGCACGCTGTTCAGCCTGCCCGTCGCGCTGGGTATCGGCTTCACCGATTTCCGCGGGAAGCGGCTGGTCACGGCCGTCGTCAACACCGGCATGGGGTTTCCGAGTGTCGTCGTCGGGCTACTCGTCCTGATTCTCCTGTCCAACAGCGGGCCGCTGGGGAGCCTTGACCTCGCGTTTACCCCGCGGGCGATGATACTCTCCCAGTTCGTTCTCGCGACGCCGGTCCTGTTGAGTGTCAGCCTCTCGGCGGTCGAAGGCGTCGACCAGTCGGTCCGCGACGCGGCCTATGCGATGGGCGGCACCAAGGTCGACGTAGGGCTGGCGGTCATCAAGGAGGCTCGCTTCGGCATTATCACCGCGATTCTCGCCGGGTTCGGCCGGGCCATTAGCGAGGTCGGGTCAATACTCATCGTCGGCGGCAACATCGTCTACAGCGACGGCCAGTCCTACACCCGGACGCTGACGACCGCGATAACCGTCGAGGCACGACAGGGCCGCTACGAGGTCGGTCTGGTTCTCGGCGTAATACTCCTCGCGCTCGTTCTCATCGTCAACGGACTCGGGTCGTGGCTCCGGAACCAGGGCCGGGGTGAGCGCTCGGTATGACGCTCTCCGTGACCGAGGTAAACGCTGGATTCGGCGACGCAACTGTCCTCCGGACTGTCTCGCTTGCGGTCGAGCCGGGGGAAGTCGTCACCGTCGTCGGCCCATCCGGCACCGGCAAGACGACGCTGCTGCGCCTGCTTGCGACCTTCCGCCGACCCGACGCCGGAACGGTGGCGTGGGACGGCCGCGACATCTGGGCGATGGCCGACGACGAGCGGCTGGGCGTCCGCCGGCAGGTGAGTATGGTGTTTCAGGAACCGAGCCTGTTCAACGCGCCCGTCCATCGGAACGTCTCCTACGGCCTGCGGGTCAGGGAGCCTTGGCAGGCCCGACTCCACCGGGGGCTTCGCGAACTTTTCGGCTCGTCACGGCCTGCCGACACCGTTCTGTCCGCGCTCGAAACGGTCGGGCTCGCGGATGCGGTCGACCAGAACGCGCTCTCGCTGTCCGGCGGCGAGGCCCAACGGGTCGCGTTCGCGCGGGCACTCGCCGTCGACCCGGCGGTCATGCTCCTAGACGAGCCAACATCGAACCTCGACCCGCACAACACGGCACTGCTCGAAAACGCAATCGAGCGAGCGCGGGACCGCGGCGTCGGCGTCGTCGTCGCCACCCACGACATGCACCAGGCGAAGCGAATCTCAGACCGCATAGCCTTCCTCCACGACGGCGAACTGGTCGAGACCGGCCCGCCCGAACAGCTGTTCGAGAACCCCACCGACGCCCGGACCGCACGGTTCCTCGACGGCGAACTGCTCGTCGGTGACCGGGGCGGGTCGCGTGCGCCACAGTCGCCGACAGCCGACCCATAACTGCGTATTTCACTTACACTCCGGTAGGCGTGCGCTTATACGGCCTGACCCACAAAGTCGTATTAGGGACCGCCGGACTATGTCACACGCTCCGCTGGTCCCTTCCCCTTTGAAACAAATTCCATAGCGGTGCGGCTACGCGTCCAGTTCCATTCTCCAGTGAAACCACCGCAATGAACCAAAACTGCCGGTGTTATTCTGCGAAGCCCTTGAGCACGCCCTGCCCGTCGGTCCGGCCCAGATCAGAAAGCGTCGCCCGCTCGGGATGGGGCATCATGACGGCGATGTGGTCGTCCTCGCCGGTAACGCCGGCCACGCTGTGTTTCGAGCCGTTCGGGTTCGCCTCCGGCGTGATCTCGCCGTCCTCGTCACAGTACTTGAACAGGATTCGGTCCTCGGCTTCGAGTTCGTCTAGGCGGTCGTCGGATATCTCGTAGCGACCCTCGCCGTGGGCGATGGGCAGTTCGACGACTTCGCCTTCTTCGTACTGGCTGGTCCAAGGCGTGTCGGCGTTCTCGACGCGCAGGTGAACGTGTTCGCACTGGAACCGGGCGCTCTCGTTGGTCGTGAACGCGCCGGGGGTCAGCGACGACTCGCAGCCGATCTGTGCGCCGTTACAGATGCCAAGCACCGGCGTGCCCTCGCTCGCGGCCTCGCGGATTTCGGCCATGATGGGCGAGCGGGCGGCCATCGCGCCGGCACGGAGGTAATCGCCGTAGGAGAAGCCGCCGGGGAGAACGACCCCGTCGACATCCTCGGGGAGGCCGTCCTCGTGCCAGACGAGTTCGGCGTCGAAATCGAGCGACGACAGGGCCTGCACCGAGTCGCGGTCGCAGTTCGAGCCGCCGAACTGGATGACGGCGATGGTCACACTGACCACCCCGTGTGGGAACAGACCATCGACGTCAGTTTTGAGACGATGGTCATTCTGCTTCGGTCACCTCGATGTCGTAGTCGTGAATCGTGGGGTTCGCCAAGAGCCGTTCGGCCATCTCCTCGGCGCGTTCGGCCGCGTCCTCGGCGCTGTCGGCGTCGAGGTCGAGTTCGAACACGTCTGCCGAGCGGAGGTCATTCAGGTCGAAACCGAGGCGTTCCAGAGAGCGCTGTGTCGTCTCGGCCTCGGGGTCGAGAACGCCCCGTTTGAGTCGGACGGTGACGGTCGCGGTAAAGGCAGTCATTACTGGCAAGCGTGCGGGCAGCGGAGAAAACGCTTGTGTTCTCCCGGCAGGTCAGGTCCCGGCGCTGACTGGCGTCCACTCGGTCGGCTGGTCGCGGAGACCGTCCACACGGAGGTCAAGGTCGCCCGCGTCGGCGCGAACGTCGACCCGCCCATCGAAGAACTGTGCCACGCTTTCGACGACCTGCTCCTCGTGAGCGTTCGGGTCAAGCACGCAGATACCGAGGCCGTCGGCGGTTCCGACCCGGCCGGTGATGGTGTTGAGGAACCGGTACACCGCCCTGACGTCGTCGCTGTAGACGAGTAGCGGCGTCAGCGTGATGATGCCCGTCCGAACCCGTGTGTAGCCGCTGGCGTACGTCGATTCGTAGTGGCCGGAGTACTCGATACCGATGCCGGTCAGGTCCGCCGGCGTGCTGACCCCAGAGACGCTGTCGTCCGGCAGGTCGCCGCTCTCCTGTGCGCAGTCGATGACGCGGACCCGCTCGCGGTCGAGCACGCCGCCGTGCCGCTCGAAGTCCTCTAGCATCGTTGCCGCATCGCTGTCCGTCGAGACGAGGACGGTCCCGCCGTCGGCATCAGCGCTACAGAGCAGTCGCAGTCCCATCTCCCGCGCGCCGCTCAGAACCGGCCCGGTCACGAGCAGACTCGTTCCCGGATCGACCGGATTCAGCGGCAGTCCGTCGAACGTGTATCGTCCGTCCCGTCGCTGCGACATCAGGGATCCCCCTGAAGCCGTCGCCGCAACAGCAGTTGTTCCTCGACCTCGTCAGCGAATCGCCGGAGGTCGTCTAGTTCCGCCTGTGTGTAGCGCCGTGGCTCGCCGTCGGTACAACAGACCGCACCGATTGCGTTCCCCGCTTCGTCGGTGAGTCTGACGCCTGCGTAGGACCTGATATCGAGTCGCTTCAGCGCGTCGACGTTAGCGAAACGGGGGTCCTCGTGAGTGTCCTCGACGACCATCGTCTCGTCTGAGAGAATCGTGTGGGTACAGATGGTGTCCTCGCGAGAGAGTGTCCGCCAGTTGGCCCCCTCACACGCCAGAAATCGCTCCTCGTGTTCGTCCATGAGGCCGACAAAGGCCACGTCGATGTCGAAGTGGCTGGTCATGAGCGCCGTCAGTCGGTCGAACGTGTCGATTGCTGCCAATCGGTCGACGTCGTATCGCTGGACAGCGGCTAGCCGCTCCGTCTCGGTCTCCGGAACGGGATAGGCCGCCTGCGTTACCTCGGCGGCAGCCATGGCGGCGACATCAGCGACCCGCTCCTGTGACTCCGGAACCGTTCGCGGTACGTACTCGACGACCTGTTCGGGGCCGCCGCGCGGAAGGTCCGAGGGTGCATGTTCAGTATAGAGGATAACCACACAGTCCGGATTCACCTCACGGACCGCATCTACTACGTCGAACCCGTCTCCGTCCTCGAAGTCAAACGCCGTCACAACGCAGTCAACCGACCGGTCAAGCGCCGCATCTAGCGTATCGACGGACCCGACCTCTTTGACCGCGAGTCCGGCGTCGGCAAGCGCGTCGACCGTCTCCCCACGCTCGCCAGTGTCCGACTGGGCACAGAGAACGGTCGGCGAATCACTCATCACGGCCGTATATACGTGGACGGATACACAAAGCGTTGGTGTCCATGCTAGGTGGAAAACGAAGGCTTTTGACGTGGGACTGCCGACTCTGGGTCAAATGAATCACGACGCTGTCCGGAGGTGGGTATCGTGACGCGCGGTCTGACTGAAATTACGGTCGTCGGTGAGGACGATACGGGCCTCATCGCCGAAGTGACCTCGCTCCTGTTCGAGCGCAGCATCAACATCGAGGACCTCGATCAGGCCGTCCGGGAGGGGGTCTTCCGGATGACCATGCGCGTCGACACCTCCGAGATGGTGACGACGGAGGAGAAACTCCGCGAGGACCTCACCGAACTCGGCGATGACCTCGGCGTCGACGTACAGGTTCGGTTCCCGTCTGACCGTGAGACACAGACCATTGCCGTCCTCGTCACGAAGGAGTCACACTGTCTGGAGGCCCTGTTCGAAGCGTGGGCCAACGGTGACCTCGGGGCCGACATCGAGGTGGTCATCGGGAACCACGACGACCTCGAACCGCTGGCGGCGAAATACGACGTCCCGTTCCACGACATCGGCGACGAGAAAGGGACGCCGGACGAGGACCAACTGCTCGACCTGCTCGCACAGTACGACGCCGACCTCATCGCGCTGGCGCGCTACATGCGCATCCTCTCGCCGGATGTCGTCTTCCGCTACGAGAGCCGCATCATCAACGTCCACCCGAGCCTGCTGCCCGCCTTCCCCGGCGCGTCGGCGTACATGCAGGCCATCGAGGAGGGCGTCCGTATTGCCGGGGTCACCGCCCACTACGTGACGACAGATCTGGACCAAGGGCCGATTATCACCCAGCGGGCGTTCAACGTCCCGGACGACGCCACCGAAGAAGAGCTCCAGCAGATCGGCCAGCCGCTGGAAGCCGAAGCGCTCATAGAGGCCATCAAGCTCCATCTCAACGACGAAGTGAACGTCCACCGCGGCCGGACGAAACTGCGGGACCCCGAGGAAAGCTCGGCCCAGCTCGGCGCGCCGGAGAAACTCGACCAGCTGAACCCTGACCGTCCTATCGACGGCCTCGGCGAGTTCGTCGCCGAAGACGACGGTGAGATAGAAGCTGACGACTGAAAAATCGCTGTCTTTTACTGCTCTCAGAGTTCGCTGGCGGCGCTGACGGCCTCGGCGAATGACGGCGCGTCGAACACGTCGCCGCCGACGTATGCGTTCGTGCCGGCACAGTAGAGATCCCGCGCGATCTGAATTACGTCGTCATCGAGCGGCGTGGGGGACTCCACACAGAGGGATTTCCAGTCGGCGACGCCTTCCTCGTCGGCCCGCTGTTTGGCCTCGCTCACGGCCTCGACCCATTCGGGCTGAGTACGCTTGTGGTACTGGCGGATGACCTCTTTGCTGACCTGCTGCCCCTCGTAGGAGAAGCGGTTCTCGTCGAACGTACCGACCACGTCGGCAACGCGAATCTCACCGTCGTAGTACAGACACTCGATTTTCCCGTCCTCGTGGACGAGGTCGGCCTCCGCGGCCTGTTCGGTGACAATGTGATTCACTGCGCGAGCCAGTTCCTCCAGCCGACCGATGTCAGCCGTCCCGGCGATGCGGTCGGCTGCCTCCCGGTCGAGATACCGGTCCTGCTCCTCGTATTTCGTCGAGAACTCGACGATTGGCTCGTCGAGATCGACGACCTCCTCGGGCCAAGTGTCGTAGTCGAGTCCGTGGTCGGCGGGGTCAGTTCGGGACCGCAGCGACGACCCGACGCCGACGCGGTTCCGGAAGACGATTTCGAGTGGAATGAGGTAGTTCTCACCCGCATCGGCGTGGTAGGCGTCGTAATCGTAGCGCCCGCTCTCGAAGGGCAGGTCCGGGACCTGCGTGAGTTCGATGACCATCTCCTCGGGGGCGGCGTCGGCCGACAGCGCCTCACCGAGGTCTACCACCTCGTCGCTGTCTGGGAGCCTGACACCCTCGTAGTGTGTCGGGACGTGGTTTTCCTCCAGCAACTGGAAGTTGTACGCGCCCATCGTACACAGCGACGCGCCCTTGTCGGGGATTTGATCGGGCATCTTGCCCCAGTCGAACACGGAGTAGTCGTCCGTGAACACGAACGCGCCGCGGCCGAGTTCCTCGGCTGTCGCCGGTTCGTCCACGCGGAATTCCTTGACGCTCGTCATTGTGCCCGCCTTTCGCGTCGGGGACAAAGACGTTTCTCACTCGCGCTCGGAAGGCAACGTTTTCTGTCGGGCTGTCGACTGACCGTCTGATGGTTTCCAGTCTGTTGGTCGAAGTTGCGATCATCGTCATCGCGACGGCAGCGATCTGGAAAGGGAGCGACTGGCTTGAGTCTTCGAGCGAGCGGCTTGCGACGTACTATGGCCTGCCCGACGTCGTTCAGGGGGCGATCATCGTCGCTGTCGGGTCAAGCTTCCCGGAGGTCGCAACTGTCGTCGTCGCGGCGCTCGGCGGGTCGATGCCGCTTGGCGTCGGCGCAATCGTCGGTTCGGCGATCTTCAATATCCTCATCATCCCCGCAGTCGCGGGCATCGCCACGGACGACGAACTCGAATCGAGTCGGACGCTCGTCTACAAGGAGGCGCAGTTCTATATGCTCGCCGTCTCAGTCCTGCTCATCACGATGGCGCTTGCGGTCATCTACTACCCCGGCGAGGCGACGCTCACGGGCGTCATCACCCGGCCGCTGGCGGCGATTCCGCTCGCGCTATACGGGCTGTACGTCTTCATCCAGTATCAGGACACGGCCGACCACGACCCGGGGGAAGACTGGACCGCCGGAATCTCGGTCGGGCGACAGTGGCTCTTCCTCCTGCTGGGTCTGGCTGTCATTCTTATCGCAGTAGAGAATCTGGTCCACGCCGTCAAGGTCATCGGCCGGGCCGCCGGTGTTCAAGAGTTTTTGCTCGGCGCGACGATTCTCGCGGCGGCGACGAGTCTCCCTGACACGCTCGTCAGCGTCAGGGCGGCCCGCGACGACCGCGGGGTCACGTCGCTTGCGAACGTCCTCGGTTCGAACACCTTCGACCTGCTCGTCGCCATCCCGCTTGGCGTTCTTATCGCCGGCGCGTGGACCGTCGACTTCGCGATGGCTGTGCCGATGTTTGGCGTCCTGACCGGGGCGACGATACTCCTGTTTACTGTTCTCCGGACTGACCTCGTATTAACCGAGCCAGAATCGTATGCGCTACTCGTCGCCTACGCGGTTTTCGTCGTCTGGATTATCGTCGAGACTGCGGGCTGGATCGGTGGCGTGTTGCCGACCTGACCCAGCGCTCGCTTGCGCCCCGGAACACGGGGACCTGTCGACCTTGTGGACCATGTGCGTACCCATACGTTTTTGACCGTTCTTTCCCTCCTGTCCAGCAATGCCGGACGTCCCAGAGACCGTCGGTACTCCGGACGGCTCCGTCGAGTTCGAGCACCGTCCGACGACTGACCAGTCGTTCGAGAACGCGCTCGCCAAGGCGAGAAACGGGACGCGACTGACGGTCGACGACGCAGTCGAACTCTTCACGACGGGCACCGACCGGGACGGCATCGACCACTGCCGGAAAGAGCAGGTGCTCGAAGCGGCCGACCGACGCCGAGCCGAGGTCGTCGGCGACGAAGTCACCTTCGTCGCGAACCTCAACAACAACGTCACGACGGCCTGCAACACTGGCTGTCTGTTCTGTAACTTCAAGGACCGCTCCGAGCAGTTCCGGAGCGACTATCAGGAGGACCACGGCGGCTTCACGAAGACGCCGAGTGAGTCCCGAGAAATCGTGCGGGACGCACTCGACCGCGGTATCTACGAGGTCTGTTCGGTGTCGGGGCTCCATCCCGCGCTTGCGCTGGACGATGAACACAGGGAGATACTGGAGACGAGCGACCGCGGCGACCTGAACTACCGCTCGCCCGAGGAGTACGAGAAAGACCCGGCCACCTACTGTGAGCAGATTCGGGCGATGAACGTCGGCGGCGTCCACCTCCACTCGATGACGCCGGAGGAGGCCTATCATGCCCGTCGCGGCACCGACTGGTCCTACGAGGAGGTCTTCAGTCGACTGAAAGACGCCGGCCTCGACAGCGTCCCCGGCACGGCGGCCGAAATCCTTGTCGACGAGGTTCGGGATGTCATCTGTCCGGGCAAGATCGGGACTGATGAGTGGCTCGAAGCGATGGAGGCGGCTGCGACGGTCGGTCTCGATATGACCTCGACGATGATGTACGGCCACGTCGAGAACGAACGCCACCGCGCGCTGCACCTGAAGCGTATCCGGGACCTGCAGGACCGAACCGGCGCGATTACGGAGTTCGTCCCGCTCTCGTTCGTTCACGAGGAGACGCCGCTGTACGAGCGTGGGATGGTCGATGGCGGTGCGACGGTCGACGAGGACGAACTGCTGATTGCCGTCTCCCGGCTCTTCCTCGACAACATCGACCATATTCAGGCCTCGTGGGTCAAATACGGCGACACACAGGGACTGAAAATGCTCACCTGCGGTGCGGACGACTTCATGGGGACCATCCTCTCAGAGGAAATCACCAAACGCGCTGGCGGCGACTACGGCGAGTTCCGGTCGTTTCAGGAGTACGCCGACATGATCTCCGCTATCGGTCGGACGCCGGTCGAGCGGTCGACGGACTACGAACAGCGCCGCATTATCGACCCCGACGCCGACGTGCTCGGTCCGCAACTCGGGCCGCAGGCTGACGGAACGCCATTACTCAGATGAATTAGTGGACCACGGCTGGGCACTGGCCGTGGCCGACGTGGTAGAGTATTCTGCCTAGAACTGCTGTCAGAGGCACGCCCAAGCATGATATGTATTGGTGCGCCAGCATATGTGTAGCTACAGCCTAGGTGACTAGGTGATTGGTGTCCAGTATCCGCTCTGGCCCTGATGGCTGTGTATGGACAGAGACTTCGCTCGGGTGTCACAGCGCAACTGGATTCACGCCCCGGTCCAGTATCGACCGGAACCGCTCGCCGGCGTCGTCCTCGGCCCCGATAGCTGCCTCGATGGGCTCCGAGAGCCAACCGTCGTCAATGAAACGGTCGTAGACCGGCAACCGCTCCGTCAGGGGAACCTCGGCAGCCTCGGCGACGGCTGTCAGTTCCTGCAGCGCGGGCCACTCGTACTCGGGGTTGATGTGGTCAACCGTGACCGGTGAGACGCCGCCCAAATCGTCGATGCCGCAGTCTGTCAGGTCACGGGCGGGCGCGAGGTTCGGGGGGACCTGTACTGACACTTCCTCGGGAAGCGCCGAGCGCGCCATTGCCGTCACCCGGCGCATCGTCGCCAAGTCGGGGGAGCCTCCCTGCCAGCGCTCGTTCTCGACAACTGGCTGGACGATGACCTCCTGAATGTGTCCGTATCGCTCGTGCATCTCACGGATAGCAAGCAGGCTCTCGGCCCGGTGGTACCAGTCCTCACCGATGCCGACGAGGATGCCCGTCGTGAACGGAACACCGAGCTCGCCGGCCACACGGAGCGTGTTGAGACGCTGGCCGGGGCTTTTCGCCCGTGGGCCACCGTGGGCTTGGACCTCCGTGGTCGTCTCCAGCATGACGCCCATCGAGGCGTTCAGGTCGGCGACGTGGGCCATCTGTTCGCGCGTCTGGTCGCCGGGGTTGGCGTGTGGCAGCAACCCCTCCTCTAGCGCGATTTCACAGGCCTCCCGGAGGTATTCGTGGATGGAGTCGTGGCCCCACTGGGCGAGCTGGTCGTGGACAGCGGTGTACCGGTCATCCGGATCGTCGCCGAAGGTAAACAGTGCCTCGGTACAGCCGGCGTCGGCCCCGCGGCGGCAGGTCTCCCGTATCTCCTCGCGGTCCATCAGCTCCGCCTGCCCCGGCGGGTCGTAGTACGTGCAGTACGTGCAAGTGTACCGGCAGGCGGTCGTCAGCGGCAGGAACACGTTCCGGCAATAGGACAGCGCCGACGCGGCCTCGACGTCTTCGGGCATCACCGATAGCACCCGCTCGATATCGGCGTCCGGAATCTCGATAGCGATGTCATGCGCGTCCGTGCCGGGTATCACGTCCCGGGGTGTGCACCCCACAGACAAAAACCTTCACTCGCGGTGTGCGGTGACACGGCCGTCTGTGAGCGACAGACTGAAACCGGCGTCAGCGAGCCAGTCCGCGGCCGCGCCGTCGCTGTGTAACAGCACCTCCGCGAGGTCGCCCGGTTCGTCGATATCGGTCGCGAGCCGCCGGGAGTCGACTTCGGTCACGCTGGCTCCGACATCCTTGGCGATTCGCCGGTGGTCGCGTATCGACGCGCCGTGGTAGTCCACCCTGAAATCGGGGTGACGACAGACGAAGGCGTTCGTCCCGCCGCCCAAGCCCGGGGCCAGCACCACGTCGTCACTGGGGCCGAGCAGTCGCTCGATGCTCTCGCGAGTCACGAGCGGGAGGTCGGCCATCACGACAGCAAGCGCTCGTTCGCCGTCAGTCACTGTCGACGCGAGCAAGTCGTTGACGAGCGCGTCAAGTCCGCGGTCGTCGACAGTGACTGGCACAGCACAGTCGAGTGGTGCTGTTGAGATAACCTCGGGTTCGTACCCCACCGCTGTCACCGCGTCGACGACGTCTGCGAGCATCGCTTCGGTAAAATCACGGCGCTCGTCGGGAGATAGAACGGATGCAAGTCGTGTTTTAGGGGTAGACCCCGAGACGGGGACGACGAGACGCATTACAGCTTGGAGTACTCGTCCTCACTCATCTGGGTGTACGCGTAGTAGCCGCCACCGACCAGCAACAGGAGGACGATGAGTCCACCGCCGACCAGCAGGAGCGTTCGCTGGGTCTGGGCGCTCTGCTGGGCCTGTTGTGCCTTACTCTCGGCCTGCCCGGCGAGGTCTTGGGCGTTCTGGAAGTTCCCGTTTTCGTAGGAGGAGATGGCGCTACTGACCAGCTCCTCGGCGTTTTCGTTTCCACCAGCCGCGTCGATTGCAGCCTGTGCGTCGTCGATTGCCTGTCTGGCTGACTGACTCTCCTCGGTGTAATGGTGGGCGGTATCGTTGCGGAACTCGTTCTCGTTGCTCCCGCTGATTCGACTGAGGGAGGCGACCTGATAGTTCTGTGCCGGGTCGTACGTGTAGTTGGAGATCGCCGGTGCCGTGCCGACGAGTTCGACGCGAACTTGGTCACCGTTGTTGTCGATTTCCAGATCCTGTTCGAAGGACTGGTCGCCGTAGGTTTCCTGACTTACCTGGTTACCCGCACGCAACACAGTAACCGTCCAGCTAACGTCGTTGAATTCGGTCGATCCGGCGAGCGTCCATTCGTTCGGCGCGTCGGTGAACGGGTCGTCTATCGTGTACGTCACCGATACCTCTTCGTCGACAGCCGTCTCGGTCGGGACGCCTTCGGCAGAGACAGAGAACGCACTCGCTGTGCCGGCAGTCGCGAGTAGCGCGACAACACAGAGGAGTGCGGCGGTCTTGTTAGAACAGCGGATCAAGTTCATCTTCGTCGTCTTCGACCAAGTCCTCTAAGTTATCTTCGCTTTGGTTACGGATATCGTCGATGTTGTCCTGCGCCTCGATGGCGACCTGCTGGAGTTCCTTGATCCGCGGAACGTTGTGGACGCCAGCCAGCAGGATGGATGCGGCCACCTTCGGGGCGTTGGTCGGATAGTCGCCACCGCGGACCTCCATCGAACCGGTTTGCTCCTCAAGCCACTTCCGGCCGCGTTCTATCCCTTTCCGGTTCAGGTGCTCTGGCGGCCCGGCCATCACGAGCAAGGCACGCTCTGCACCTTCGATCTCACAGGGGAGTGTCAGTCGGCCGAGCGCGGCTTTCCGGACGAGCGATGTGATCCGGTTCGTCGTGTTTGCCGTATCCATCCCGTCGTCAGACGAGTCGTCGCCCTTGAACCGCGAGAGCAGGCCGCCGCCGCCCGACGAGACTTCCACATCCTCGGAGGCGTAGCCGACGGTGGAGACGCCGCCGCCGTCGAGCGTGTTGATGATCTCGGAGGAGTCGACGACGCTCTCTGCGACGTTGTCGCCGGCCTCGATCTCGCCGGCCCCGAACAGCACGCCGAAGCGCCGGACGATCTCCTCGTTGATGTGGTCGTAGCCGCCCTCGACGGACTCGCCGGTCTGTCGCCATGCGTCGTTGTCAAACACCATGAGGTTGTCCACCTCGCGCACGAACGTCTGGAACGAACGGGCGGCGTTGAGGGTGTAGATGCCACCCTCGTCGCTGCCCGGCAGGACGCCCAGACCGTACACCGGCTCGGTGTAGATGCGCTTGAGGTGTTTCGCGACGACCGGCGACCCGCCCGACCCCGTCCCGCCGCCGAGCCCGGCGACGATCAGGAAGGCGTCGACTTCGTGGACAGGGATGTTGTCAATCGCTCCCTGAACCTCGTCGATGTCCTCTTCGGCGATTTCCGCGCCGAGTTCGTTGTCCGCCCCCACGCCGTGGCCCTTGACGCGGGCCTGACCAATGAGCACTCGATTCTCCTCCGGAATGTGTTCTAGCCCAAGCAGGTCTGCTTTCGCTGTATTGACTGCAACAGCCGAGCGGACGATTCCCGAGCCGGTTTCCTTGTCGTACTCGAGGAATTTGTCCACAATTTTGCCACCGGCCTGCCCGAAGCCGATCATCGCCAGTTTCATTATATAGTTCTCCGCTTAAAGGGTCAAAGAGCGATGGCGAGTATAAGTGTTTTGCCCGGATCTCAGCCCTGAAAGTAAGTCTTGAAAACTAATATTATCTAATGCGACTTCTCTAGGGGGTGGCTACTGTCGGCGCTTATCCGCGGAGGTACCCGCTGAGCGTCGTTAAAGAGCCACTACTGACGCCAAACGCGCCGATCTCGTTCGTCGCCGGCGTGTTGTCGAACTTCAGTGACCGGTACTGGTCGGCACCCATCGGGAACCCGACGCTCCCCAGCACAGAGAGTCCAACCTTCGCTAGCGGCATCGGGAGGGGAACGATGCTTACGGATGACTTCTCGGCATCGTAGACCTGATTGGTCACGTCTCTGAGCGTCAGTACTTCCGGCCCGCCGATCTCGTAGGCCTCGCCGACGTGCTCCTCGGATTCGATACTGTCGACGAGCATCGGCACGAGGTCGCCGACCCAGATCGGCTGGAATTTCGTCTGTTTGCCGCCGCCGGGGAGCGGATACAGCGGGACGCCCGGCGCGAACATCCCTTTGAGGCGCTTCGTGAAGGAGACGAACTCCCCGCCCTCGCCGAAGACGACCGACGGGCGGAAGATGGTCCAGTCTAGCGAGGACTCCGTAACGACCTGCTCGGCCCGGCCCTTCGACCGGATGTAATGCGTGTCTCCGTCGGGGTCCGCACCCAGCGCACTCAGCTGGACGAACCGCTCGACTCCGTGTTCCTCTGCGGCTTGCACGCTGTTTTCGGTCCCACCGAGATGGATCCGCTCGTGCATCTCATCGCCGCCGTCCGGCTTGAACAGGGGCGACAGTGCGACAAGATAATACACAGCGTCCTGCCCAGCGAACGCGCTCTCGATGCTGTCGTACTCTGTGACATCCCCGGCGACGGTCTCGACGCCGTCGGGAAGCGTCGCGTCGCCCGGCGACCGGGAGAGCGCAGTGACGGTGTGTCCCCGGTCGTCGAGTTCGCGGCACAGGTGCTGTCCGATGAATCCAGTCCCGCCGACGACAAGTACATCCATAGGCTCCAGTACGGGCGGTAGACCCGTAAAGGTGGGCGTGTTTTCGGCACCGACCGGCCCGCAGTCCGGCCACTTGTGTCAGCCTATAGAGGACTGCTCAGGTCGGGGCGCTTACATCCCCCCACACAGATTATGCGGTATGCTCGTCACGCTCGAAGGACTGGATGGGAGCGGCAAGACGACTGTGTGGGAACGGCTCCAGAGCGACGACGCGGTCCCCGACGAGACTGTGTTCACGCGCGAACCGACCGACACTTGGTATGGCGACGCTGTCCAGCGCTCCATTGACGACGACGACGCGGATTCGCTGGCCGAACTGTTCCTCTATACGGCTGACCACGCTGCACATCTGTCGAACACGGTCCGACCAGCACTCAGAGAGAATCGGCTCGTCGTCTCCGACCGCTACAGCGACTCGCGGTACGCCTATCAGGGTGCCACACTCGCGGAGCACGGGGTGTTCGACGACCCACTGTCGTACGTCAGAGATGTCCACGCTCCATGGACCCGGCCGCCGGATCGGACCGTGTATCTCGATCTCGACCCCGAAACCGCCGCACGGCGCAGCGGCGCGACGAACAAGTTCGAAACCGCAGACTATCTTTCAACGGTTCGTGACAACTACGAGCGACTCATTGAAGCCGATCCGGAGCGGTTCGTTCGCGTCGACGCGACTGCCGACCCGGACACCGTGTACCAGCGGGTCCGGGACGCGATTCTCGATTAGTCCATCGACGCCGGCAGTTCGACCTCGTCGGGGGCTGGCATCCAGAAATAATCGAACGTGATGCCGACGGCGAGCGGAATGATGACGGTCACGAGGATGACGGCCGTCGAACTCCCGAGGTTCGCCCCGAGTCTGAACACGCCACTCAACACGAGGAGAATGACGACCATAACCACCGGACAGAGGAGCAGCGAATAGACGATACTTCCCCACCGCGTGTGCAAACGGACGCGGAAAAAGCGCGTCATGAGCGCCGTCACAGCACTGTTGACCAGCACGATGACAAGCAGGCCGATAATACCGGCGACACTGACCATGTCTGCCGTAGGGCGGCAAGTCCCTTTGCCGTGTCGGAACAACGCGGCTCGCTCACTCCAGACACATGTATGTGCGCGTGTCAGCGACACCGTTGAGCTCCCGGACGTGACCCGACACGGACTGCATGATATCGTACACCTCCGTGCCCGTCGCTTCGGCGATGATGTCGTACTGCCCGGCAACGATGTGAGCCTCGGTGATACCCTCGGCGTCGCGAACTGCCGCAAGGAGTTCTTCGGATTTGCCGGCAGCCGTCTTGATCATAATGAACGCACTAACCATATTCTGGTGTGTTGTGTCATAGCACGAAAAAACTTACGTCAGATAACAACAACGAGTTTGTTGTTTGATGACGTGGTCAAGGCGTCCGGTGGTTCCGCCGGGTGGGTACTTTTATTCACCCCCGCCCCATAGGAGGGTGTATGCGATTCGTTATCGTGGGTGCAGGCCGTGTCGGACTGCGGACGGCTCGCGTCCTGCAAGAGAGTGGCCACGAAGTTGTCCTCATCGAGCGCGATGAGAACGCGGTCGAGCGCGCGCGGACGGCTGGCTTCGAGGTGATCGCAGGCGACGGCGCTATCGAGGAGACACTCGGCGGCGCTGACCTTGAAGCTGCCGACGCGCTCGGCGCGCTCACCGGCGACCTGAACGACAACTTCGTCGCCTGTATGATCGCCAAGGAACACGGCTGTCGAACCGTTATGCGTATCGACGAGGACTACCGCGAGGAGATTTACCGACGCTACGCCTCCGACGTTGACGAGGTTATATACCCGGAACGGCTGGGCGCTATCGCCGCGAAGAACGCACTGCTGGGCGGGAATATCCGCGCAGTCGCCGACATCGCACAGAACCTCCAGCTCGTGGAGTTCACCATCCAGCGGCAATCGCCGATGGAGGGGTACTCACTGTCGGAGTTGGAACTGCCGTCGGATTCCCGGCTGATGGCCCACGGAAAAGGTGAGGCCCCGCTCGACATTCCCGATGCGGACGAAACGCTGGAGGCCGGCGACCGGGTCGTGATACTGGCCGACTTCGGGACGCTCTCCGATGTCCGCAGTATCGTTGTCGGTGAATCAGAACGCGCGACTGCGCTTGGAGGTGCCTGAACATGGTCATTGCCTACGTGATGGTCAAAGCTCATACTGGTGACGCGGATCGTCTGAAAGCGGACATTGAAGCCGTCGACGGCGTTGTCGAGGCCCATATCGTCGCCGGCGATGTCGACTTCATCGCAAAGGTGAACGTGGAGACCCCCGCCGAAGTCAAGGACGTCGCAGCCACACACATTCAGGAAATTCAGGGCGTCGAAACGACACAGACCTATATCGCAATGGACTGAGACGGACCGTTATTTTTGTCTCCGCGCTCGGAACCGTACAGCTACAGCGGCGTCCCGCCGCGCGTGCCCTCGCTCCCACCGGTACTCGCCGAATTGAGCAGGTCAGCGACGACGCCGACGTAGTCGTAACCGGGGATGACGCCTTCGACGTACGTCCCCTCGACATACTCGACAAAGGTCTTGGCGACATCCGCGGCTTCCTGTTCACCACCCATTGTGTACTCGAACGTGACCACGACCTGCTCGCCGGCCTCGCTGACGCTGTAGTCGTCCAGTTCGACCGCCGTTCGGGTCGCTTTCGGCGCGTCCTCCAGCCGCCGCTCCAGCGTCTCGAACCAGCCCTCGATGACGGCGGCACCGACCTCGTCGCTTGTCGCGGCCTGCAGCGACGGTGCTTTGACCGTGACCTCGTAGTTCGTCCGCCACTCTGCACCTTCAGTCGCAGTCACCCGCCCGTCGAAGTTCGTCGTCTCGACAGCGTAGCTATCCCCGGCCGGGACGAGCGCATCGTGTCGGTCGAACGCTTCGGCAACGTCGTCTGGCACATCAGTCATTACACCAGTATAGGCCACAGACGTGCAAAAGCGCGTCGTGTCCGGAGACGCCCTATCCGAACCGCCTGTCACTAACAGTCCCGCCGGAACGCCGCCCCCGAATCTGTGACCGACACAGCTGTGCCACATCTGGGCCACGTCAGACTATCGAGTGTGGCACAACTGAGCGGTCAGGGTTGCATCTTGTGGCCCACTGTGACGACTGCCCCAGGAGCCACAGGGTCCGATGTGTGGCGAGCTCGCATCGTTCTCTGTACTCAGTCGTCGCAGAATGCAAGGGATGGGATTCGAACTCGAACGCAAACGCTCGCAGGGCTCGCGTTTCCGTCGTCCGAATCGCCATCAAAACGGTGCACACGCTCTCACAGCGTTCGAGCGAGTTCATGCGAGGGATGGGATTCGAACCCACGGACCCCTACGGGAGCGGGTCTTAAGCCCACCGCCTTTGGCCAAGCTCGGCTACCCTCGCGCAGATTGAACTCTGCGGGGGCTAGTGAATGGTCCTTTCGGTCTCGGACTGTGAGGTGACCCATCGCGGCTCATCACAGCCACGTCGGCGGGCGGAACTCGATAGCGACCGTGACACGCTTCCCCTCTGACACCTGCCCCTACTCCTCGACCGGGAGTCTGTCGGTCGGGAGGAACTTCGTTCGGTCCGCGTGGTCGAACGTTGCGACCGGTGTCCCGTCCAGCTTTCTGAGCAACGTCTGGAACGTCGCACCGTCGTTTGCAGCCCCAACCGCGTCCCCAGCATCTCGGAGTTTGTACGCGCCAGCGATAAACAGCGAGGCGGCATCCGGGTCGAAGTACTCGACGGCCAGAAACACTTGTTCCCCGACCGTCCGCCGGTACACATCGTACGCCTCTAGAGGGCTCGACTCGACCAGTCGCGTCACTTCTTCGGCCTTGTTGCCCGGAATGACGAACACGAGCTCGAGTCCGTCACCGTCGTCGACTGTCTGCAGGCCCGCATCCCCGGCCGGGACGACGACGGCCTCGCGGCCGTTCGCGCGCCGCTGTTCTGCCAGCGCCTGTGTCTCCTCTAGCGTCTGTTTCCACGATGCCTTGCGGTCGTCCGAACCGGCGGCAAGCCGTTCGAGGTCGTCTGTCCCTTCGCCACCTGTCTTGACCATATCCTGTCGTTACGCCCGCGAGAGGTAAATGGTGGTGTCACTGGACGCCGAAGACGACCTCCATGCTCAGGGAGAGTCCGAGGACGAACAGACTCGCAACGAAGAGCTTCACCGGTGGCGAGAGTCGGTCCTCGGGCGGGGCGAGCGTATCGAGGGGCGGGACGACGCGAGCCAGCACCGACTCGAACGGTGTCCGCTCCCGCGCTGACACGCCAAACGACACGCTGGACTCGTCAGACTCGTCGGAATCGAGGGACGGCGCACGCCACAGGGTGATCGAGGCGTAGCCGAACAGTGCGAAGCCGATAAAAAACAGCGCGAACTTCACTGTCACCCAGCCACCGCCACGGAGCGGCGAGAGCACGCCACCGACAAGCGTTGCTGTGAGTGTAACGCCGAGGGCGTACCACAGCAGGTCGAGTAGCTTCCCCGCCAGGTTATCCATCGTGCGTGTCGTAGCCACGTCGGCGCAGCTCTTCGCCGGGAGAGTCGTGGTCCGCTGCATGCCGATGACAGAAGCTCATCCGTCCGTCATCGACATCGTAGTACTGCGGCGTTTCAGTGTCACACTGACCGCCGAACACTTCCTTGAGGTACGCCCGCGCGGCGTCGGGGTCCCCATCACTGAGATACGTCACAGCCTGTTCGACGTGTTCTCGCACGTCCGGTGGCAGGTCCACATCACTGAACTCTTCCTCGACGATTTCCTCGCCGTCGGCCAACGCGGTATCGAACCCGAGCCGTTCCTTGAGTCGCTCACCGACTGACCGCTCCGCGCGCGACCGCTCGCGAATGACATCGCGGAACTCCCGGATACGGTCCCACACCTCGTCGCTCGCGTCTATGTCTTCAGGCCGAATCCGGACGGGGCACCGCGTTGCGAAGGGGCACCCCTCAGGCGGGTCCCGAGGACTCGGTGGTGATCCGGGCAGGGTAATCCGGTCTGCCTGTGCCGTCGGATCCGGTTCCGGAATCGCGGATAGCAGTGCGCGCGTGTAGGGGTTTTCCGGGTTCTGGAACAGCTGTTCTGTTGGCCCGACTTCCATGAGGTTCCCGAGATACATCACCCCGACGCGGTCACAGATGTGACGGACCACGCTCAGGTCGTGCGCGATGAAGAGGTACGTGAGACCGAACTCCTCTTGGAGCTCCTCCAGCAGATTGAGTATCTGGGCCTGAACGGACACGTCGAGTGCCGAAACGGGCTCGTCGAGGACAACGAACTCCGGTTCGAGTGCGAGCGCACGAGCGATGCCAATACGCTGTCGCTGCCCGCCGGAGAACTGGTGGGGATACCGGTAGTAGTGCTCCGGCATGAGCCCGACCTGATCGAGCAGTGTCCGTACCTTCTCCCGACGCTCGCGGGCCGTGCCCTGTTCGTGGACGTCCAGCGGTTCGCGGATGATCTCGCCGACAGTCATCCGGTCGTTGAGGCTCGATTCGGGGTCCTGAAACACCATCTGGGCGTTACGGCGCCACTTCTTGAGGTCCCCGCCGCTGAGTTCGGTTATATCCGTTCCATCGAACGAGACTGTCCCGGACGTGGCCGTCTCCAGTTGGATGAGCGTCCGACCCAGAGTGGTCTTGCCACAGCCGGATTCACCGACTAGCCCAAACGTCTCGCCGCGCGAGATCTCGAAGTTTACGCCGTCGACGGCTTTCACCGGGTCTCCCCCGAGCAGTCCACCGCCTTCGTAGTACGTCTTCAGGTCCTGCACATCGAGCAACGTCTCGCCGGTCTGGTGTGGGACAGTATCGACGACTGATTCACTCATCTGTGTCACCCCCTTCTAGTTGTCCGCCGGCGTCTCCGGCACTGTGGCCGTGGCCACCATCGGCCCGGGCGTCGCTGTCTTCAGACCCGACCGGACCGGTATCGTCACCAGCCTTTCGACGCTCAGCCGGCCAGTCGTCCGCCGACAGCGCCTCGCTTGCCTCGGCGCCCGTCTGGTCCGCGTTCTCTTCGTGGTGTGTCACAGTATCGTCGGTAGGCATGTCTTCAGGGTACAGGAGACAGGCGGCGGTGTGGTCTGCTGATTCGCCGACCTCCACATGGGCGGGATGGACCCGCTCACACTCGTCGAAGCCCTTCGGGCACCGGCTGACGAACCGGCAGTACGACGCCGATTCGTGTGGCGTCGGCACGTCCCCTTCGATAGTGGGTAGCCGATCCGCACTGGGGTTCCGACCGGGAATGCTCTGCAGCAGCCCCTGCGTGTATGGGTGGTGTGGGTTCGCGAACAGTTCCTCTACGGGCGCTTTCTCGACGACTTCGCCCGCGTACATCACGGCGACGCGGTCAGCGACCTCCGCGATGACGCCCATGTCGTGCGTGATGAACATGATACCGATGTCACGCTCCGTCTGAATTTCCTGTAGCAGGTCCAGAATCTGGGCCTGAATAGTGACATCGAGCGCTGTCGTCGGCTCATCACAGATGAGCAGGTCGGGGTCACAGGCCAGTGCCATCGCGATGACGGCTCGCTGACGCATTCCGCCGGAGAACTCGTGGGGGAACTCATCGACGCGCCGTGCCGCGTCGGGGATGCCGACCGCACGCAGCAGTTCGATGGCTTCCGATTTGGCTTCGGCCCCCTCCATATTTCGGTGGAGCTCCAGCGCCTCGATAATCTGGTTCCCGACAGTGTACACCGGGTTGAGCGAGCTCAGCGGGTCCTGAAACACCATTGCGATGTCCCCGCCACGAACTGACCGATACTGCTTTTCGGAAAGCGTCGTCAGCTCTCTCCCGTCTAGTCGGATGGACGACTCCTCGCGGATTTCGCCCGGACTGTCGACCAGTCCCATTATCGAGCGTGCCGTGACACTCTTGCCCGAGCCGGATTCGCCGACGATACCGAGTGTCTCGCCGCGCGAGATCTCGAAGGAAACCCCGTCGACAGCGCGGATCTCCTCCCGCTCGCTGTGGAACACGGTTCGGAGGTTGTCCACGGCCAGCAGCGGCTCGCCGTCGTCGCTGTGGCTCATCCGCCACCACCTCCGGCGGCCGCGCCAGTCGCACCGCCTTCGGCACCCTCACTCTGTGGGTCGATGGCGTCACGAATCCCATCACTCAGGGCGTTGAAGCCGGTGACAACCAGCGTAATCAGGATGCCCGGAATGAGCGAGATGTGCCAGGACTGACTGGCGATGTACTGTTGTCCGATGTTGATCGCTCGCCCCCACTCAGGAGTCGGGGCGGTGATCCCGAGTCCGAGGAACGAGAGGGCAGAGACCGAGATAATGACGCCACCGAGCGTCAGGGAGGCGTACACCAGTAGATAGCCGAGGATATACGGTGCCATATGTTTTCGCATAATCACAGTCGGTCGCTGGCCGTAACTCTTTGCCGCGTCGACCCACTCCTGTTCGCCGACTTGTAATGCAGGGCCACGGACCGCTCGCCACAGCCCCGGCCAGCGTATCAACGCAAACAGAAGGATGAACAGCATCGCCCCGTTGTAGATCTCTGCTATCCAGTGGTTCTTGAACACCACTGTCGCAAGAATCACCAGCAGCAACGCTGGCATTGCCTGTACGGAGTCGCTGGTCAGGACCACGATGAGGTCAGTCACCCCCTTGTAGTAGGCGGTCACTAATGCGAGCGTCGTTGCGATAAAGCCCGCAATCGCCATCGACCCGAGGCCGATGAACAGCGACACTCGTGCGCCAAAGGCGAGGAAGGTGAACAGGTCCTTGCCGCTGACGAGCGTTCCGACAGGGTGGAACCGCCCGAAGTCGTCGTAACTCCAGAGCCCGACGTTGCTGTCCCCGCTCCCGCGCGAAGCGGAGCCGAGATTCGCCTCGCCGATAGTAATCGTTTCGACCGTCTCCGTGTCCTCGTTGAAGTACTGCATCTCGTGGGAGTACGGCCCCTCGATGTTCTCCTCGGCCGTCGTTGGGCCGACAACGGGCGCGAATGCGGCCATTGTGATGAAGAACACGACGACAGCGAGCCCGAACAGGCCCCAGTAGTGGCTCCGGAGGCGGTCGATGACGTCGTCAGTCGGCGTCCAGTTAGCCGCCCGGTAGTGCCGGCGGAAGAGGACGTAGCCGTACCACAGCCAGCCCAGCAACACTGCAACGTAGACATACACCAGCAGGAAGCGAATGAGCCATGCGTACTTCGGCTCAAGGCCGAGGAACGTGCCCTGCCAGCTACTCCCGTCGTAGTACCCGCGGTTGGGTATCAGCTCGCGGCTCAGCAGATGGGGTAGCTCGCCGAAGAAGGCTGCGGCACTCGCAAACGCCTCGGCTCCGGGCGCTCCCGGGACCACCGCGAGTCCGTACCCTATCGCGCCGAGCAGTCCATCGAGGTATGTCGGTCCTTCAAGCAACAGCAGTACACACAGTCCGATTCCCCACAGTAATGCCGGCTTGGGGTGTGCCTTGAGCCGGTCTCTCAGTGGTTGATCGATGTCGTCGGTAAGCTCTGTCTCAGTTTCCATCATCCGTCATACCCCACACGCGGATCGATAATTGTGTACGCGAAGTCCTGTACGATGTTCAGACCGACGATAAGGAGGATGAACAGATACATCAGTGTGCCAACAAGCGGGAGGTCCCCCTGCTCCGCTGCCCGGAAGAACAGGAGGCCGATACCGTTAATCGAGAAGACAGTTTCGACGAGCACCGACCCGCCAATCAGGATGAACGCCTCCGCAGTGATGACTGGCACGAGCGGAATCAGAGCGTTCCGGAAGATGTGCTTCCAGACCAGTACCCGCGGCGAGACGCCTTTGGCCTTGGCCGTCTCGACGTACTTCGAGTTGATCGTTTCGAGAACGGCAGTTCGACCGATCCGCATCTCTGTACCCATCGACGCGGACCCGAGTACGAGTGCCGGCGGCAGTATCTGTTTTGTCGCTTTCGCCAGATTAGTCCATGCCTGTCCCGGGTCGGTTATCAATCTCGTCGGGTTCTTGAGCACGGCGAGGTTCGGCGAGGTCACGACGTTGGTCTCGACGATGAAACTGGTCCAGCTGAATCCAAACAGCTGTTCCGTCTGTGAAAGCACCGTAACCAGAATCACCGCAAGCCAGAAGTTCGGCATCGCTCGCCAGACAATCCCCCCGAAGGAGGCGAAGTAGTCAGAGAACGTGTTGGGATTCAGGCCGGCGTAGAAGCCGAGCGGAATTCCGACTCCGAGGGCGATCAGGACTGCCCAGAACCCGAGCCAGATGGTCCGTGGTGCGTAGCTGATGATGAGTTCGATGGCCGGCGTTCCGGAGTTGATCACCCATGACTGGCCCAGATCAAACAGGAACAGATCACCCATGAAATCGAAGTACTGCTCCCAGAGGGGGTCGTTCAGTCCCAGCCGTTGCTCGATCTGTCGGATCGCGCGGGCATCGCCTTGTGGCCCGAGGATTGCTGCCGCAGGACTGAGCGGCCCCAATCGGATGATTGCGAACGTTACTGTCGTCCCGAAAATAATAACGGGGATTGAGAGTGCCACGCGCTTGAACAGGTATGTGAAGCGGCTCATGGCTTGTCTCGTCTCGGTTGTACGGGTATTTGTGAGTTCATAATCTTTGAGGGCTGCGAACTTGGGACCGTCACCGCTGTGACGGAGGCGAAACGCTAGCGAGGGACGCGACTACTGACGCTCTCCGAGAGAGACAGTGTTCATCTTCTGTCGGCTCGGCCCCATCCCGGCTGGCGGCGTAAAGTCGACGTGGTCGTACCAGAACAACTCCGTCAGTTCGTGGTACACCGGCAGCATTGCGACGTCTTCCCAGTTGGCATCCTCCAACTGGATATATGCGTCGTTCCGGGCGGCTTGGTCTTCCTCTGTCGGTGCTGGGTTCTCGCTGATTGACTGATACGCCTCCGTTGCCTGCTGGGCAGCGTCGCCGTTCTCCGGCTTCCAGTTGACGTACGAAATCGGGAAGTCGAGGCTCGTATCGGTCTGTGGCGGGTTCAGCAGCTGGAGGAAGTTGTCCGGGGCGGGCCAGTCGGCGACCCAGCCAAGCGAGTACATCTCTAGCTCGCCGTTGCGACCACGTTCGAGCAGCGTGTTGAACGGTGCCTGATTGATTTCGAGGTCGATGTACACGCTCTGGAGTTGGTCTCGAAGAATGCTTGCAGTTTCACTCCAGACACCGGACTCGTATATCGTTAGCTCGATGGCAACACGTTCGTTTTCGCCGTAGCCAGCCTCTTCCATCACCGAACGGGCCTCGCCGAGCCGGCTGTCGTCGTAGCCGTACGGGTACTCGTTTTCGGCGCGGTCGTTGTAGTTCTGGGCGCCGCCGGGGAAGACCGATTTCGGCGTGAAGTTGTACGCGGGCTCGCCGCGCTGCTTGAACACCTGCTCGACAACGGTGTGCTGGTTCATCGCGTACGCGACTGCCTGACGAACCGGCTTGGGCACGTTGGCCATATTAAATCCGAGATAGAACACACCGATGTTCGATACACCGGAGTAGTTGGCCGTTGCACCGTTGCGCAACTCGCCGTAGGTCCCGATCTGACGACCCTGATCGTCTTCCTCTTCAACGGATACCTTCGCGGGGTCGTACTGCGCCGTGGGCAATTCAAAGATATCGGCGTTCCGGTTCATCGCGTAGTTGTAATTGGCCGAATCGTTCTCGATGACCGCAAAGTGGACGCCGTCGACGCTCGGGCTTTCGCCGTAATAGTCGTCGTACGCACCGACCCTTGCCTCAGTTCCGGAGTCCCACGTATCGAACTCGAAGGGGCCGTTCCCGATGGGGTTCGAACTGGAGAACTCGGCTTGGGTCATCTCGCCGTCGTACCCTTCGATGTCGCCGACCATACCCTCGGGAACTGGGGAGAAAGAGGAGTACGCGAGCATCTCCAGCGTGGAGGCGAACGGCGATTCCAGCTGAATTTCAAGTGTTGTTTCGTCAACGGCCGTGACACCGAGGGTCCCGGGCTGGTACACTTCCTGTTCTTCGCCGTCGATTGTCTCTGTCGTCGTCTCGTGTGTCACGCCCAGCGAGTCCAGAACGAAGTAGGCACGACTGGAGTTTTCAGATGCAGTCAGTCGCTCGAAGGCGTAGGCGAAGTCACTGGCTGTTACGGTGTCGCCGTTGTGGAAGGTCGCATCCTTCAACTGGAACGTGTAGGTGGTGAAGTCCTCGGATACCTCGTAGTCCGCGGCCATAAGCCCCTCTACGGCGGGCTGGCTGTTGGGATAGTTCATCAGCGGGTCGAACATCTGCTGGATGACAATTCCCGACTGGGTGTCGGTCGCCTCAATCGGGTCCATCGTCGTCATCGTCCCCGTGTTGACCCGCCAGAGGTCCCCGTCCTGTTTCAGGTCGGTCCCGACATCGCCCCCGCTGCTATCCGTCGAGTCCATACCGCCTCCGGTCCCCTCTTCTTCCTCAGTTCCGTCACTATCACCCGAACATCCCGCCAGCGCTGCGGCCGCCGCAGCACTGCCCGTCGCTTTCAGAAACGATCGACGCTCCATGCTACTTGAACGTGGCATATTGAGACCCAAATTGCCCCCCACAAATAGAAGTTTTGTCATACAGTAGCTTGAAATATTAAACTGCTTGCATCAAGAAATTCAGTTTATTATCTATAGTAATCTTACATGATATATCCTGTAACGGCTGGTCTCCGAATACAGAGATTCGACCGTGTAGAACTGAATTATTGGTGTCTCTGACCGCGCGCACCGGTGGCTACGTGGATTGATAGGTGGCAGTGAAGCTGTCGCTATCAGAAACGACGCTACCAGTCGACAGAGAGTGACCCGTCGCCGTTCGGGTCCGGAGCGATTTCTTCGTTGGTTCGCCGGTCGATGACGTGGATGATGCCCCGGTCTTTCTTCGCCGGGCAGGCCTCCGCAGCCGCGATATTGTGATCGAGGTCCGCCTCGTCGATGAAGTAGGTCTCGGGCTTGGCGATGCCAGTGTCCAGATCGAGCGTCCAGTTGCGCGACTTTTCGGCGCACTTGCCCGCGCCGAAGCACTTGTTGGCCTCGAAGATTATCTTGTACGGTTTCTCCTCGATTGGGGGGCCATCCTGTTCGCCGAACTCGCTCGGGTCGACGGTGTCGTCCGCGTCTGCCATTACGCTCCATTCGAGATGGACCGTCTTTCGATTGTCGGTCTCGCCGAGATTCGCCCGTTACGTCTCGGCCGCCGACACGACCTCGACGGGGTCCCCGGCGGTCAGCTCCGAACCGCGGTCGCCCTCGGGAACGCGTGCGATGAGCATCAGCGTGTAGAAGTGGTCGAAGGCGTCCCGGTCGGCCCACTCCGGGAACATCTCCCGCCGGCGTTCGATGAACCGCTCCCGGAACTCCGGGGTTTCCTCGCCGGTGTCAGGGTCCCGCTGGGGGACCACACAGCGACCACAGGGTGTTTCGCCTTCGAAGCGGACGCCACCGGCCCGGAACGCAGGAGCGTCCGCGCCGACGAAGCGGTCCTCCCAGAACGCCGGGACGCCGCCGATCTCGACGTTCGCTCGGAGTCGTCTGCGCAGCCCGTCGACTGTCACCTCGTCGAACCACGACGCCACGGTTTCCAGCGTCGCAGTGCTGATGACCGACGGCCCCATCTCCCGCCGGTCGACGTAGCCGCAGTTCTCGTCGCGTTTGATGGTCAGATCCACGTCGAAGAACGCACCGAGCCAGTCGGCTGCTCGGGTACGGTCTCGCTCATCCCGGAGTTCGAATGACGCGCTGTCGCCGTCGGCTGTGACCGACAGCGTTCCTGTCTCGGCGGTATAGCTGGTGTCGATATCGTGGACGCGATCCGTTCGCTTTCCGTTGACCACGTTGTCGTCGGTGTCGGCCATGGCGAACTCGCGGTCGTGAGCCAGCGTCCCGCCCGGGCGGATCGATACCGAGTCGCAGTCCATGCCGTCCAGCGCCTTGACGGGGTAGACGGTAAGTCGTTCGACGTGTGCCACTGTCAGTGGTTTCGGTGGCCGGGCCTATAGCAGTGTCTTGTTCTGGGACAGCGCGGCGGCGTATCGACCCGGTGCAATGACGATGCGAAGACGCGGCTTGCGAAACTGTGCTCCGGTGTGTTTCCGGCAGTGCTGCGCCCTTATTCCACACTGTCTTGCTCCCGGTCGCAAGCGAAGACGACGCGAAGCGGGCGTCTTCTCCACGGATCGTCGAAAACAAAACGGGAGGCGGTGTTGGGACGATCACTTGAACGACACTATTACGTACCGACTGGGGCAATCAGTCGCCAGACGAATGGTCGAACACACCCGAACGCTAGACTTCAAGATCGCGTTCGCAATCGGGCTGGGGACGATGATAGCAGCCGGGATTTTCTCGCTGTCTGGCACTGCCGTCGCAGCAATCGGGTCGAGCGCCGTCATTGCGTTCGTCATCGCCGCCGTCATCGCGGGCGTTACCGCCGCCGCGTACTCCGAGTTCGCATCGGTCTACTCCGAGAACGGCGGCGGCTACCTCTTCTGTTCGCGAACCTTCGAGGAACGGGACCTGCTGACCTACAGCATCGGGATGTCGTTGTTTCTCGGCTACACCGGGACGACGGCGTTCTACCTCGCGACGATGGACGAGTGGGTCGTCCGCTTCCTCCTCCCCGAATCGCTTCACTTCCTGCCCCACGGGACCGCCGGCGTGGCGACGGCGCTCCTGCTCGGGATCCTCAATGCGCGGGGGACCGAGGAGAGCGGAAGCTTCCAGCTCATCGTCACGGGCGCGAAGGTCGCCGTCCTGATGGCGTTCATCGGCGGCGCGTTCGCCTTCCGCGGTCCTTCGGTGGCCGTCGGCAAGTTCGCCGCTAACTTCGGCGGCGGTCCCGTCGATATCCTCACCATCTCGGCGCTGGCGTTCATCACGTTCTTCGGTTTCTCGGCCATCGCGGCCAGCGCGGGCGAGATAATCGAGCCGAAGCGGACTGTCCCCCGTGCCATCGCCGCGAGCATGCTGACGGTCACCGTCCTCTACGCGTTCGTCATCATCGCGATGGTGAACTCCCCGGTCCCGGCCGAGATTATCGCACAGGAGGGCGAAACGGCGATGGGCCGGGTCGCCGCCTCGTTCCTCGGAAGTATCGGCGAGAGCCTCATCGTCGCCGGCGCGATTTTCTCGATGGTTTCGGCCTCGAACGCCTCGATTCTCGCCGCGAGCAGCATCGGCTCGTTGATGGGGACCCGTGGGCAGGCCCCCCGGCGGTTCTCGCGCATCCATCCCGACTACGGGACGCCGTCGTGGAGCGTTGGGAGCGCGACGGCGGTCATCATTCTGCTCATCGTGTTCTTCATCGCGCTGTTTCCGGCGGAGGGTGGCCTGCTCGCCGGGCTCGGCCTCCATCTGGGGCTGAACGCCCTGACTGGGTTTGCGACGCTGAACCTCCTCATGCCGCTGGCCGTCGTCAACGTCGCACTCATCTACTCCCGGCGGCGGTTCCCGGACATCACGCGCGGCTTCCGCGTGCCGGGCGTCCCGGTCGTGCCGGTCATCGGCGTGCTCGCGAACCTCGGTCTCATCTACAACCTCCCGCCGAAGGGCGTCGTAACCGGGCTGGTTCTGACGGGCGCTATGGTCGTCGCGTACCTCGCGTGGGGCGGTGCGCCGGAGACCGAGGACTTGCTCCGGGAGGTGGTTCCGGAGGCCCCGGCATCGGGTGCGGCGAGCGAAAGCGAGGTTGAAGCGGTCGCCGGGGCCGCTGGAGCGGCCGGAGACGGTGGCTTCCGCATCCTCGTTCCCATCGCACGCCCGGACCGCGCCGCTCGCTACGTCGAACTCGCGGCGGCGCTCGCGGAGGTGTCCGACGAGGACCCAATCGTCCACGTCCTCAACGTGACGCAGGTGCCCGACCAGACGCCTTGGGAATCCGTTCAGGACACCGCGAAGGCACGAACCGAGCGGATCCGGTCAGAGCTAGACGAGAACGGGTACGGCGTCGACTTCCTCATCGAGGGCCACACCTGCCGCGACGTAGCCTTCGACATCCTCCAGACGGCGCGCGACGACGACGCCGACCTCATCCTCATGGGGTATCCCGAGCGCCATCAGGACGTCACCGAGACTGTCGAGCGCGAAGCGCCCTGTGACGTGTTCTTTGCCGACAAGACCACGTCCGCGGACGACCTCGACGTGATCAACATCGGTGCGGGCGGCGGCCCACACCACCAAGCAGTGCTCCCGCTCGTGAACGCGCTCGGGCAACTGGGGAGCGACCTCCACCTCATCAACGTCAGTACCGACGACAAGGGGGCCAACGAGGCCCCGGGCACCACGCTCGATGCACTCGAAGGCGTCGAGACGACGCAAGTCCACAACGTCCGGGCCGGGACCGTCGCCGACGGCCTCGTCGAGACTGCGGCGGAGAACGGCGGTGTGCTGGTCATCGGTGCGTCGCGGGACCGCTGGCTCAGGCAGGCCCTGTTCGGCAGCACGCCTGACGAGGTCATCGCCCTCGCCGCCGAGCGGGACGTGCCAGTCCTCGTCTACGCCAGCCAGACCGGGGTTTCCGGTCGGCTGAGCGAGCGGCTGTTCCCGATTACACGCTATCTCAGAAAGCGGCTATCGCGGTCCGGCCCGAAACAGGGCTCCAGCCCCGACTGGAACTAGTTCGGGTTCGACGGCCAGTTATCGGTGAATCTCGACGGATTCGAGCAGCATCTCCTCAGTCGGCGCGTCGTTGCGGTCGGTGTCGACGCTGCCGATGGACTCGACGACCTCCATTCCGTCGATGACCTTCCCGAAGACGGCGTGCTTGCCGTCGAGGTGAGGCTGGGCGTCGAGCGTGATGAAGAACTGCGAGCCGTTGGTGTTCGGGCCGCTGTTGGCCATGCTGAGGACGCCCGGGCCGTCGTGGCTGAGTTCGTCGTGGAACTCGTCGTCGAAGGAGTAGCCGGGGCCGCCGCGGCCGGTGCCGGTCGGGTCACCCATCTGAATCATGAAGTCCTCGATGATGCGGTGGATGTCGATGTCGGTGTACAACGGGTCGATGCGCTTCTCGCTGGAGTCGGGGTCTTCCCACGCGCCGGTTCCCGGACCGACTTCGGTTCCGTCGTAGTCGTCAGCGCCTTCGGCCAGTCCGACGAAGTTTTCGACGGTGGTCGGAACGCGCTCGTCGTACAGTTCGACTTCGATCTCGCCCTCTGTCGTGTGGAGGGTCGCGGTCAGGTCGCTCATACTCGGTCGGAAGGAAGCCCGGCAGAAAAGCCTGCCCACTGACCGAGGGTTCAAGTACTGGAACGGGGCCACCGCCGCCATGCTCTGACCACCTATCGCGTGGCGGGACGCGGGAGTCCGACACATCGCCACGCGAGCGGGAGTGTCGGCTGTTCGCCAGTGCAGGCTACGACAGATGTGACAGTAGCAGGTCAGCCACTTGCTCGGGGGCGTCGAACTGGACCCAGTGGCTCGCCGCCGGGAGCCGCTCGACCCGACAGTCCGGAACCCACTCGTCGAGATCCTGCGTCAGGGCGAGCGAGAGCGCGTCGTCTTGGACACCCCAGATGAGGAGCGTCGACGCCGTCACCGGACGGCTACCGACGCCGCCCTGTGTGAGCGTCAGTTTCGCATTCCGCCGAGCGAGCGCCCGGTAGTAGTTGACTACGGCCGTGAGCGCGCCCGGTTGCCCGAGCGCCCGCTTGTACCGCTCCACGTCAGTCTCGGTGAATGCATCGGGACGGGTCGGTCCCTTCGTTAGCATCCGCTCAACTAGGGCAAAGTCGTTCCAGCGGAGGCCGATTTCTGGGAGGGCCGGGAGCTGGAAGTACAGCACGTACCAGGACCGCATAAGCTGGTCGAACGAGCGGCGGAGCTCTCGTTCGTACGCCGACGGGTGGGGCGCGTTCAGGACCGCTAGCTGGTCAACGACGTCGGGACGGTCGATGGCGGTCTGCCAAGCGATGACGCCGCCCCAGTCGTGGCCAACAACATGGGCCTGTTCGCGGTCGAGCGCCGAAACGAGGCCTGCCACGTCGGCGACCAGTTCGTCGATGTGGTACGCGGCGACGCCGTCGGGCTTGTCGGAGTGGTTGTACCCCCGGAGGTCGGGCGCGACCACGCGGTAGCCGGCGTCGGCGAGTCTCGGGAGCTGGTGTTTCCAAGCGTACCAGAACTCGGGGAAACCGTGTAGCAGGACGACGAGGTCGCCGTCGGATGGCCCGGCAGTCACGGTGTGGAGCCTGATGCCGTTGGTGTCGATCAGTTCGTGGACGCCGGGCGTCTCCGATGCGGGTACTGTCCACGCAGTGCTGTCACGAGCGCTGGCGTGTTGTCCCATCAGAACCACTTCGCTCGCTCGGTAAAAGTGGGTTCCGCTCCGCACTCCCGTCGCCCGATTAGAAGGCCCGGAGGTCGTCGAGTCTATCGGCAGCGCTGCCGTCGGCAATCGCCTCACGGGCCTGCGCAAGCCCGTCCTGAATACTATCAGCGTCTTCGCGGGCGTAGATGCGGAGCGCGGCGTTGAGCGCGACAGCGTCGGCGAAGCCGTCCTCGCGTTCACCCGTCAGCACAGCCTCGGTTATCGCCGCCGACTCCTCGGCTACGTCGTCGACCTGCAGGTCCTCGCTCTCGATGTCCATGCCGTACTCGCCGGTCCGGATTTCGAAGTCCGCGATGTCCTCGTCGTCGGATTCGTCGCCGGCGACAGGCCATTCGGCGACGATAGTCTCGCCGGGGCGGACATCGTCGTAGCCCTCCATTCCTTGGAAGAACAGGGCACGCTCGACGCTGCTGGTCTCGGACCGGGCAAGCGTTCGGACCATCTTCTTCGCGAAAGCCAAGTGATAGAAGCTGCCGAGATGCACGTTTGCGTTGGCTGGGTTCGCGAGCGTTTCAACAGTGTTGACGAACGTCCGGACGCCCATGTTGTCGCGGCGCTCGAACAGGGCGTCGATGCCGGGGTTGAACGCCGGCTGGTAGTAGAAGCCAAAGCCGACTTCGTCGACCATGTCGGCGCTTTCGCTGGGCTCGATTTCGGTTCGGACGCCCAGTTCGTCCAGCACATGCTTGTAAGCGTCCTGCTTCTGTGTCGGGACGCGGTCGCCGGAGTGGACGACAACGGGCGTGCCAGCGGCGGCGGCGACGACACCCGCGGCGACGCCGAGAATCGCGGACCGTCCCTTGCCGTCGTAATTGGCCCCGCAGTCGACCGGGTCAGCTTCTGGAGTGGCTGTCTCGACGGATTCCTCGGACATCACGTCGACGTACGCACCCAGTTCTTCGGGGGTGTTACGTTTCCAGCGGTTGGCGAGCCAGAACGCGCCAAGCGTCGTGTGGTCGGGTTCGTCGCCGAGGATGCGTCGGAACGCCTCCCGGGCCTGTGTGCGGGACATGTCGTCGGCCGATTTGTGACCGGAACCGACGACCTCCGTCATGAGTCGTTTGAGCGGCCATTCGCCGTACTCCCGGGTCGCTTGCGCCATGGAAACGTGTTCGGGCCAGAGTTCAAAAGCCCCTGCGTTTCGTTCTCAATTTCCGGGAACCGGCTGGGGTCCCGAAAGGGATACACGACTACACTCCTAACCAGAACCAATGAGTCTCCAGTCGGGCGAGTGGCGTGAGCAGATCGACGAGACAGACGCTGCGCTCATCGACGAGTTCCAGAGCGACTTCCCGATTCAGGAACGCCCGTTCGAGGCTGTCGGTGACACGTTGGGGGTCTCGGCAGAGACAGCCCTCGACCGGGTCAAAACACTCCGTAACGACGGCATCTTCCGTCGGTTCGGCCCGGTCCTCAACCCACCGGTAATCGGCTCCTCGACGCTGGCTGCTGTCAGTGCCCCAGAGGACCGGTTTGACAAGATCGCCGAGACCATCAACGAGTACCGGCAGGTGAACCACAACTACGCTCGCGACCACGAGTGGAATATGTGGTTTGTCGTCACCGCGGGATCCCGACAGCGACGCGACGAGATTCTGGCCGAGATCGAGGACCGAACCGGCTGCTCGGTGCTCGTTTTGCCGATGTTGACCGACTACTACATCGATTTGGAGTTCCCGGTCGTCAACGGTGACCGGTTCGCCCGGGAGACGCGACTGGCGGACGCGTCTCCGGACGAACGAGCGGCGCAGTCGCGAGTCAGCGAGAGTCTAGAGACGACTGACGCCAGCGCAACGCGGATAAGCGAGGACGCCGCCGTCGATCTCTCGGAACTGGACCGGCGATTGCTGCTCGAAATTCAGACTGGGTTTCCACTCGTCGCAACGCCCTATCGCGACGTGGCGGACGCTGTCGATGCCGACGTTTCCGACGTCCTCTCGGCGATCAAGCGACTCCAGCGAACCGGCTGTATCAAGCGCATCGGCTGTGTCGTCAACCACATCGTTACCGGATTCGACAACAACTGTATGGTCGTCTGGGATGTGCCGGACGATGCCCTCGACGAACGTGGACAGGCAGTCGGCGAACTCCCCTATGTCACGCTCTGCTACCACCGGCCGCGCCGCCCGGAGCAGGACTGGCAGTACAACCTCTTTACCATGATTCACGGTCGCGAAGCAACCGTGGTCGATCAGAAGATAGACGAACTCGCGACCGAACACCTCCCCTACGACCACGATCGACTCTACTCGACGGCGACGCTCAAACAGACCGGCGCACGGTACGACGACATCGTCGGCCAGTAGCGTCCGGGCGAGAAGACAGAGTGGGAGTGGGATAGCCGGAACCCTTTTGAAATTCTGTTGTAAATGTGCTAGGTAATGACAAAGGGTCGGCAAGCGACAATCCTTGTCGTTGACGACGAACCAGCGGTAGCCGACGTGTACGCGGAACAGTTACAGGACCGGTACACAGTCGAGACGGCATACAGCGGTGAGGCCGCCCTTTCGAAGCTTGCTTCCACGGTCGACGTTGTCCTGTTAGACCGGCGGATGCCGGACCTCTCCGGCGACGAGGTGCTGTCGGCAATCCGTGAGAAGCGCTACGACACGCGCGTGGCGATGGTGACCGCAGTTGACCCCGACTTCGACATCATCGAGATGCCCTTCGATGATTACGTCCTCAAACCGGTGTCGAAGGAGGACCTCTTCCAGACAATCGAACAGTTGCTCCTGTACGCCGATTACGAGGAACGTCTGCGTGAGTGCTACTCGCTCACGGCGAAATACGCTGCACTGGAATCGTCGAAGTCACAGGCCGTCCTCGATGAGAGCGAGGAGTTCACTGAACTGAAGGCCGAACTCACAGAGGTACGTGCGGAGCTTGACGACATCACGGATTCGTTCGACGCCACGGATTTCGAGTTACTGTTTCGGGGCTTTGAGACGGACGAATCAATGCCGGACAGCACACAGCTTTGATCGGGTTTGGAGCGGATAGTTTCTGGGGTGGCGATGCTCACGGCGACCCGCCCACCCTTTCGAAAACACTAACCGATTCTCTTCCATAGAGAGGGCAATGAGTCAGCAACTCCCGGACGTGCAGGCGTCGAGTCCGGACGTAACGGTCGGTCTCAATCGCGTCGGTGTGACGGGCGTCGAGAAACTCGTCAAACTGGGGCGTCGTGACCGCGACCCCATCGTACTCATGGCGGAGTTCGAAGTGTTCGTGGACCTGCCGTCTTGGCGAAAGGGGGCCGATATGTCCCGCAATATGGAGGTTATCGACGAGACGCTGGAAACCGCCGTATCCGAGGAAGCTTATCGGGTTGAGGATGTCTGTGGCGACGCTGCCGAACTTCTGCTTGAGAAGCACGATTACACGACGAAAGCGGAAGTCCGGATGGAAGCGGAGTACGTCACCCACGAGTCCACGCCGGCCTCCGAAATGGCGACACAGTCGACCGCTGACATCATCGCCTCGGCGACGGCGACTGAAGACGGGACGAGCGAGGAAATCGGCGCTCGTGTCACCGGGATGACTGTCTGTCCGTGTTCACAGGGGATGTCAGCCGCCCGCGCCCGCGAGACGCTCCAGCAGCTAGATGTCGACGACGACGTCATCGAAGAGTTCCTCGAAACCAATCCGCAGGCCGGCCACTCACAGCGGGGCCACGCCACGCTCACTGTCCAGAGCGACGGTGCGCCCGAGGTCGACCTGAACGAACTCATCGAAGTCGCCCGCGACTCGATGAGCGCTCGCATCTACAACCTCGCGAAGCGGCCTGACGAGGACCACATGACCTACGAGGCCCACAAGGACGCCAAGTTCGTCGAGGACTGCGTCCGCGCGCTCGCCGAAGGTGTCGTCGAGACGTTCCCGGACCTGCCGGACGACGCTGTTGTGACGATGAAACAGTCCAACGACGAGTCCATCCACCAGCACAACGCCCACGCGGAGCGGGTGGCACAGCTGAGCGATCTACGACAGGAAGTTAGCGAATAGAGCGGATAGCGGGGCTGAGCGAAGCCTTCGGACTGTCGAGCGGGGAACGTCGCAAGTTGTGAGATACGGTCGTTTTTGAGACGAAACCGAGTGACTGAGCGACACCGCCCAGCTACGGCGGTCCGACCGGCGTCGCTTCGGCCCAGTGTTCCTCGAAGGCTTTTCTGATATCAGCAGTGAAATCCGAGTCTTTCATGTCGATGACGCCGAAGGTCTCCTCGCGGCCGAGGGGGTGTGGGACCTCGATACAGACTTCGACGCCGTCGAGCAGCTCGAACGTGGTCCTGATGTTCGGACTGGCACGGGCGCTGTAGTTGTCGTAGTGGAAAAGGCGCTCGTAGTACTCTCGGTTGGCTTCCTCGGGAAGGCTCTCGAACAGGTCCGGTCGGACGAGCAGGGACACCTCAACGCCCCGTTCTAACGCCGCTTCGAGTTCATCGACGATCCGCTCGGTGCCGGAGAGGATGTCCACCTGCCGGGCGGGTGCCGAGCCGACCATGATGATCTCGTCGTCGGCAGCGGCCAGCCGTTCAAGCAACAGATCAAGCGAGTTATTGGGACCGACGGCAGCAGTCCAGAACGGCTCTTCGACTGGTTCTGCCGACTCCAACTGTGACGAGAGATCAGCAACGATTTCCTCGTACTGGCCGACCTTCTCCTGAAGTTCGCGCTTCTTGTCCTCGAGCAGGCGGTCAAGGGCCGTGTCCGGCTCGACCGCGACGTATTTCTTGGGCCGACTGGCGGTCTGGCTGCGGACGAGATTGTATGTTTCGAGGCTGTTGAGCACGTCGTAGATGCGGCCCATCGGGACGTCGCTGGCCCGCGACAGTTCCTTAGCCGTTGTCGGTCCCGTTTCAAGTAGCGACCGGTATGCTCTTGCTTCATACTCGGAGAGTCCGAGATCTCTGAGACTGGACATACCCATACATCAGGGTACGTGTGCAAAAACTTGTCGGGGGTTTACCGTTTGTCCACGTTTGCTACCGTTGTTCGTGTCAGCGTTCGCCAGTGAGCGACGATTCGAGTTCGGCTGGCGTCGTCCCCTCGGCGACGATGGCGTCGCCGTCGAGGAGCCGCGCGGTGCCGTCGCCGGCAGGCTCCGGCACAACGGTGGTTTCGTGGTCGGCCAGCCGGAGCGCCGCACGGTGGAGGTCCGTTCCCGCTTCGGTGCCGACGGTGAGCGTCTGGGGCTGCTGGAGCCGGGCCGCGACGCCGGCGTAGCCGGCCACTTCGACGCCCATACGCTCGGCTGCGCCGGCGAAGGACTCGACGGCTGTCAGCGCTGCGTTGCGGTACCGGTCCTCACCGGTGAGCGCTGCGAGGTCGACGAAGGCGTCGGCCAGTTCCACTGTCGCATCGAGCGGATGGAGCGAGCGGTTACAGAGCCCTGCTCCGCTGGCTGGACCGTCGCGGAACGCGCTGTCGTTCTGCTGGCGATTTTCGATGGTCCAGTCGGCGACAGCTCTGGCTGGCCCCGGCTCCCCGAGGACCTGCCAGCTCGTGGTCAAGCCCTGCAACAGCTGGGCTTGGTCCAGCAACAGGCCAGTGTCGCTGTCCGCGCCGTCGTAGTGGGCAACCTCGCCGCCGTCGACGAGTGTGTCACAGACAGCGTCTCTGGCACGACTGGCGTACTGCTGGGCGCGCTCGTCGTCAGTGTAGGCCGCGACCCACAGCAAGGCGTCGATGGCGAGCCCGTTGCGGTCGGCAAACACCGTCTCGTCGACGTTCGGCGGTATCGTGTCTTCGCGCTCGCTTGGCTCCAGTCGGTAGTACTCGTCCGACCCGGCCTGACTCGCCGCGAACGCATCACCGGACCACAGCGTCGTCGTGAGGTAGTCGACGGTCCGCTGGGCGGCGTCCCGGTACGCCTCGGTCCCGGTGTACCGGTAGCCGTGCGCGAACGCCCGGACCAGAGCGGCGTTCTCGTCGAGCAGTTTCTCGCGCCGGGGGTTCCCCCAGTTGCGCTCCGTGGAGTACCGGAAGAAGCCGCCGTCGTAGGTGTCGAGCAGGTGCGTGCGGATCGCTTCGAGCGTCCGGGTCGCCTGATCCCGCGCACGGACGAGGGCGAACTCGACCGTTCGTGGGAGCGGGAACTTCACGTCGGTTCCCCAGCCGCCGAACTCGTCGTCGAACGCACCCAGCAACTGCTCGACCATGTGCTCCTCGATGCGCGGTTGGAGCTCGCCGGCCGGCGGCGATTCGTCCTGTAGCTGTCGGGGGACCGAGCCCGCCGCCGCGCCCTGTGCGTCCCATGACTCTCGAACGGAGTCTAGAATGCCGCGGAACCCGTCCGGCCCGAGGAACGTCGCCCCGGTGATAACCTCGCCATCCGGAGTGAGAAACACCGTAGACGGGAACCCGCCCATCGTGTACCGCTCCCGGACGCGTGGGTTCCGGTCGGCGTCGACGCGGACCGGGACGAACCCGTCGTTGATGTTGGCCGCGATGCGCGGCTCGCCGTACGTGCCACGGTCCATCGCCCGGCACTCGTCGCTCCACGGGACCGTCAGCGCCAGCAGTACCGGCTTCCCCGACTCGGCGGCCTCCTCGAATGGGGCTGTCCCCCATTCGCGCCACTCGACCTTCGTGTCGCGTGCGTATTCGTCCATACCGGGTCTGGGCGGTGGGCGTACAAAGGCCCTCTCACTCCCGGCGAAAGACCGATTGGCAGGGCGGCCTAAGCATCGGCGATGGATTCCCAGCAGGCGATTACCGACGCCCCGGAACCGGTTACGCCGGGCGACCGGCCGCCCCGTCTTGGTCGCGTCCCGTTCGTCGACAACACCGCCGCGATGCTGCGTGATCCGCTCGGGTTCTACGACCGCGCCGGCGCTCACGAGGCCGACGTGGTGGGGTACAGCGTCGCCGGGACGACGGGCTGTTTCGTCTGCCACCCCGACCTTGTCGAGCAGGTGCTGGTAACAGACGCCGACGCCTACGAGAAGGGGCAGCTCCTTCAGGACACGCTCGGGCAGTTCATCGGCGAGGGGCTATTCTTGCTGGAGGGCGAGGAGTGGCAGCGACAGCGGACGGCGCTCCAGCCGGCGTTCTACCGCGAGCGAATCGCCACCTACGGCGACACGATGACCGAGTTCGCCGACCGAACGGCGACGGGCTGGGCCGACGGGCAGCGCATCGACGTACTCCCACATATGCAGTCGCTGACGCTGAACATTCTCGGGAAGACGCTGCTGGATGTCGACATTGAGACGACCGCTGACGCGCTGGAACCGCTCCTTGACGCGCTGCGAAAACGCCTTGACCCGCGGTCGCTGTCCGCGTACCTCCCGCTGTGGGTGCCGACAGGAACGAATCGCGCTGTCACTAATTCGCTGGCTGAGTTCCAGTCGACGCTCGACGATGTTATCGCCGCTCGCGAACGCGAGGACCCGAGCGCCCGCGAGGAGCGTGACGACGTGCTCTCCCTGCTGCTGTCGCTCGACGACGAGACGATGGATCGCGAGCGACTGGGCCACCAGCTCCTTACCTTTCTCGTTGCCGGCCACGACACGACGGCACTGACGCTGACCTACGCCTTGTTCCTGCTGGCGAACAACCCGGAGCGACAGCAGCGCCTGCACGAGGAACTCGATGCGACGCTGGAAAACAGCCGGCCGACGCCCGAGGACCTGTTCGAGCTGCCGTATCTGGACCGCGTGCTGAACGAGGTCCTGCGGCTGTACCCGCCCGCATTCACGGTGTTTCGACAGCCGACGGAGCCGGTGACGCTCGGCGGGTACGATATTTCTCCCGACGCACAGCTCACCCTCCCGCAGTGGCTCGTCCACAGGGACGAACGGTGGTATGACGCACCCGACGCGTTCCGCCCCGAGCGGTGGAACGACGACCTCGAAGCGTCGCTCCCGGACTACGCCTACTATCCCTTTGGCGGCGGTCCGCGCCACTGTATCGGGATGCGCTTCGCCCGGATGGAGGCCAAACTCGCACTGGCAACCATCGCCCAGCAGTACGCTGTCGAAGCGGTCACCGAACCGCCGCTTTCTCTGGCGATGCAGATCACGCTGAGTCCCACAGCGCCTATCGAGGTCCGACTGCGGGAGCGGTGACCTGCTACCCTGGGTGGCCGACAGCCCGGTCCCGCTCTCGAAAGGCGTTTGGGGGCGGGCCTGCAAGCGATGGTATGCTCCGGGTTATCGGGCTGTTGCTGCTCATCCCGCTGTTCGACATCGTGTTGCTGGTGGCACTTGCGACAGGAGTCCTGTTTCCTGTTCCGCCGCTTGTTCTCATCGCGCTCGTCGTCCTGACGGCGCTAGTCGGCATGCTGCTCGTCCGCGCTGAAGGCCGTGCGACGCTCCGGAAGATCCAACAGCGGCTCGCAGCCGGGGAACTCCCAACCGATGAACTCATCGACGGCAGCCTCCTCATCGCCGCCGGCGCGTTCTTCCTCACCCCCGGTCTGGTGACGGACTTCGTCGGCCTCCTACTCGCGGTACCGTTCACCCGCTACCCCGTCCGCGCCGCCACCCGTCGCTGGGTCGTCCAGCCCTACGTCGACGCCAAAACCGGCGGCTTCGCCAGCGGACAAGTGTACGTCGGCGGCTTCCCCGACGACGAAGGCGGCCCCACCGGGTCTGGGCCGACCGGGCCAGACGGCGGCCCCGATTCGAGCGCTGGGTCCAGCTCCGGCACCTCCTTTGACCCCACCGAAGCCACCGATGTCGACTTCGAAGACAACGACGAAAACTGAAGCCCTGACGCGGTTTCACATCCCCAACCGACCGCGAAACGTTACCCTTTTCAATACCCCTCGGGTACAAGTGAATGCGTTGGGCCAATAGCTCAATCAGGTTGAGCGCTCGGCTGATAACCGGGAGGTTCGCGGTTCAAATCCGCGTTGGCCCACTATTCTGCGCTACATAACGAGGAACAGAAAGATCGGTCTGTGCTCTCTGTTCCTTCCGAGCCTATTGCTACTCTCACAGAATCACCTGTGACTCTGTCTGTGGTACAATAGGGACGCGCACGTCTCCACACACAACGGCCAGAGCGCACCCAAAAACTTTCCTTTCGACTGCCTGTCAGCAGTAGCATGCGACGCCGCCAGTTCCTCGCGAGCGGAACAGTCCTCCTCTCTGTCGCTGTCGCCGGCTGCGGTCATCCCGCCGTCGTGCTGGATATGAGCGACGCGACAGCGGCCGACATCGCCAGCGAAGTTTCGATGTCGCCCGAGCCCGGGTCGGCGGAATACACCGTCGTCTCGGAGGCCATCGAAAACGGCACTGCGACGCGCCGGGGTCGAAACGAACTGTTCGACCAGATCGATACCGTCCGGATTGACGACTCCTTCTACGAAGTTTCGGAGACGCCACTCGAGAGCAACGAAGTGACGGTGTATGAGGTACGAATCGATTTCGACCCGGCTGATTCGACGGCCGAAATCGGTGAAATCGCCTACGAGGAGCTCCCGGCAGTGGACCGCCAGCGCCTTGATCCGATTATTTCAGACGACAACCCGCCCAGCGGGGACGGATACGACGTAGGTATCGGGTACGGAACCGCCGCCGAAGTGGGTGACGGGTCGGTGTTCGTTCCGGAGCGCCAGTACGATATTATCGTCCACGACGGCAACCGCTACCGAGTGACGGTCAGTACACGAACGACAACAGAGACGAAATACCGGTACGAAGCGACGGAAGTTGCATCGGGTGTCGACTCGTTTGCTGACCAGATCCGAGACCAGTACCGCTTCACCCTTACGGGCCTTTCCGAAGCCGAGCGAGAGGTCGTTGAAGAAGCGATTGACGGCGGCTACTTTCAGGATGACGAGGCCTTCCGGTCAGTCACTGACCGCATTCGGGAGCACGAAGGGATCGAGGTCACAGATAGCTACGGGACGTGGCTTCTGGCGTACGAACAGGACGAGTATCTCACCTACGTCGAGTGGTAGTCAGCGGTCAAGGCTGAGGCTATTCGGCCGGTGCGTTGGAGCGCCTGAGTTCAGCGTCTACAGCAGGTGTCGGGTTACAGTAGCCACACAAATTCAGTGGACACCAGATCGCACGGGAGCAGTGCGCTCAGTGTGCCAGTCGTTTCAATTGGTACTGTTGTCAGTGAATTCGTCGAACAGGTCGGTGACACGCTTCTCGATCTCGTTGCGGATTTCCCGCACCCGCTCAGCTGACTGTCCGTGTGGGTCATCTAGCGCCCAGTCACGCACTGCGACGTCGGCGTCGAGTTCGAGCGTCGAACAGCCCATCGTCGCAACGACGGTACAACTGTTGAGTTCATCGTCCGAAACCGCTTTCGGGACCCGGTCGGAGAGGTCGATGTCGAGTTCGGCCATCGCCTCGACGACTTCCGGGTGCACTTCGTCCGCGGGGTCCGTGCCGCCCGTCAGGATTTCGACCTCATCTTCGAGGCCACGACGGGCCCGTTCGCGCTCGGCAAACGCCGCGGACATCTGGCTCCGGCCGGCGTTCTGGACGCAGACGAATCCGAACTTCAGCGGCGTATCAGTCATGGCGTAATAGTTCCGAGCGAGTGGAATAACCCTTCCTAAGACCACTATTGAGGGCTATATATGCAGGACTTCTCACACTACGACACCAGTGGCCGGCGACCCGACCTGCGACCGGAACGCCCTCACGTACGTATAGTCCCTCCAGATTGAGGGGGCAGTTCCTTCGGCTATCCCAGTCCGTGCCTGAGTACATGCCAGAGTACCGCTTCACGTGCCCGAACTGTGATGCGTGTGCAACGGTCGACGGTGGCGTTCGGGAGCGCCTGTTGGTTGCTGGATGCCCAGTCTGTGCCGAGACGGTCGATACCCCGGCGTTTGTCGAGCTCTCGCCGCACAGTACCGACCGTACCTGAGCCACGCCGTTGCCCGTCCTGCATTGGTCTGAGAGCTTCGATGTCTGGAACGCAGCTTTCAATGATTACACAACTTATTTGAATCTATCTTAAGACTGACTGCACATGATAGAGGACGCGCTTCGCTACCAGACACAAGGCGATGACTGGGTCAAACGCGTCGCAATCGGTGGCGTTGTACTGTTTTTCGGCTTTTTCATCGTTCCGCTGTTCACGTTTCAGGGATACATGCTCGAAGTGATGCGCCGGGTCCTCAGAGGCGAGACTGACACGCCACCGGTCTGGAACGAACTGGATCTGGTCGACATAACCGTTGACGGAGTCCGACAGACGGTCGTCGTTCTGGGGTACGCTTTGCTGCTCGGCCTCACGCTTGCTATCCCGGGCCTGCTGATAATCAGCGGTGGACTCGGTGGCTCGGAGGGGTTGCTACTCGCCGGCCTACTCGTCGCTGCTTTGCTCTACTTTATTGGACTCCTCGCAATGGCAGTGATACTGCCCGTTGCGACGGGGAACTTCGTCCGGGCGGACAGTATTGCTGCGGGCTTTGACCGTGATGTGCTCTCGTCTGTTGGGACGAACCGAACAATGCTGATGGCCGTGGTACTGGCGTTTGCGGTCAACATCATCGTCTCCGTTGGAGCGACCGTTCTGGGATTCACCATTATCGGCTACCTTGCGGTTCCGTTCCTCGCGTTCGTCGGCCAGTCAGCGATGATGTACATCTGGGGGCGTGGCTTCGCGGACGCATACGAGGAAGAGTACGGCGAACCGCCGCTTGCCTCCACGACTGCGGTCGGCGGGACACGCAGGTCCGGACCAGCTACGACAGGGGCCCCTTCGAGCGAGGATGGACCGAGTGGAGACGGCTATACTGACGAATCGAGTCGGAGCGACGACACCGATACCGACAGATTCGGCACTTCAGCTTGGGACGACGCGGATGACGGTGACAGCGGGCGACGCTGATCGCGGCTACTGGACAACGCGACGCGCCGTCAGAAATCGCTCAACTGCGACTGAAGCCCGGCGACGAGTTCGGACTTGCGCCGTAACTGTCCGAGACTGACAGGGAGTTGGTCGGCGATGGCCGTCAGCGTCTCCCGGAAGGACTGGGCGGTCCCGGGTTCGCCGTCGAACGCATTGCGGACCCCCTCTCGGACCTGCCAGACGCCGACAGGTGCCCAGTACTCATCGGTGATTTCCCGCAACACCAGACACTTCGCCTGTTTGTCGCGCTCTTGGAGGTGTTCGAGGACGCCCAGTCGTGCCGCGTAGTACGCCCCGGCTGTCTCCTCGACGTAGGCCGTCCGTCCTTCGTACCCTTCGTGAGCGCTAGACATATAGTAGCCCGTCTCCGGCCGCGGGTTCCAGACGCTCTGTGGGGCTTTCATCTCGACGAGTTCAAACTCCCAGCGACCGGGTGCGAGAACGACCCAGTAGCGGTTCCCCATGTACTCGTTGTACCACAGTTCCGGCTTGTCGATGGTGTTGGCGTTGCGCAGCGTGCCACGGACGTACTGCCCGACCGTGTCGTCGACGGCGGTGATCGACCACCGTGTCGGCACCAGTGACCGCTCGCTGGCCTGTCCCAACGCGCCCGCGGAGAGGATGGTGTTGATGTCGTACACGTCGAACCCACGTCGGTACAGGTACGCCATCGCGCCCTCCGCGCGCCAATCGTCGTCCGACAGCGTCTTTTCTACGGGTCGGGGCACGTGGGGGTTCTCCGCTAGGTCGGCACCCGTCGCGTGCGCCCGCGGTCCCGTCGGCGTCCCCACGTCGTCGAAGCTCACATCCATTTCAGGGGTGCCATCGAGACCGACCTCCACATCGACGGGGTGGTCCGCGATAGCGACTTCCCGCTGGACGCCGACGAAGCCGTTCCAGACGTCGTGGACCCCGCCGTTGCCGCGCCCGCCACCGGCGCTGACGGAATCGACTGATGTCGTCTGCGTCGAGTTTACCATGCCGGTCCGGCGCTGGAGGACGTCCTCGATGCCAAGCCCCTCCTGATACCAGTCGCCGCTGGTCGCGAACCCGGCAGCCGCGGCGTCGGTGTCGACCGGCGAGAGCAGGCCCGTCGAGACGTTGGGATACCCCGAGCGGCCGACGAATATTTCTGGTGCCGTCGACCCGAACAGCGAATCGCCCTGTACCGCTGCTTCGAACTGCTGCTCGACGTCTTCGAGGTGATTCGTGATAGCGTAGGATTTCTCCGCCGCGAGGCGACGCCGCTGTGCGGCCTCGTCCTCCTCAAACCCCTCGATGAACTCGTCGAGTTGCATCTGTCACGCTTTCGTCCCTCCCCGATAAGAACCTTTCCGGCAGCCCATGGGAGAGCAACTCTTACAGGGTTGGATTGAGTAACAACAGGTGATATAAATCATGGCAAATACAACGAAGTGGTTCCTGCTCGGCGCAACGCTGGTCAGCATGGTTGTGATATTCGTTTCAGCAGTCATCCCGGTCGCGTATCAGCAGGCGCTCGTCAATCTTCTTGTCGGGGAGATCGCGACCCTCACGCTCGCCCACTCCACGTACCGCGTCTCGTCGGGGAAACAGGTAAGCCCCGTCGCAGGGGCGATAGCCATCCTGTCCGGCGTCGTCCTGTTTCTCTCGCCCATCCTCATCGAGCCTGTCGATCCCATTCTGTCGATAATGTTCGCCACCGGGGCCGTTATCGCCCTCGGTGGACTGGTCGGTGTCTTGGGTCGGGTACTGGGCGGTGAAGAGGGTCGACAGACCGGTGCCGAGCGGATCAGCGGAAACATCGGGAACTGACGGGCCGACCACAACCTCTATATCGGCGGGTCAGCCACCCTCGGACAATGCCGGTTATCGAATGTGATGAGGCGACGGCTCGCGAGCGTCTGGTGGACGCTGGACTCGACATTCAACAGGGAAACACCGATCACGAGCGTTGGCGCGTCGAATACGGCGGTGCGACGGCGGTCGCCTACGAGGGAAAGGTCGTCGTGCAGGGAGAGGGGACCGCACAACTTGAGGCACTGTTACGCGGCAATGACGGCGGTCGCGTGCATGCATATTTTGATGGCGCATCGCGGGGCAATCCGGGGCCAGCCTCGGTCGGCTACGTGCTGGTCGATGACAGCGGAATCGTCACGGAGGGTGGGGAGACGATCGGAACAGCGACGAACAATCAGGCGGAGTACAGAGCACTCATCCGTGCGGTCGAAGTCGCACGCGATTACGGCTTCGACGACGTTCACATCCGGGGTGACTCAGAGCTTATCGTCAAACAGGTCCGCGGTGAGTGGGATACGAACGACCCAGAACTGCGCGAAAACCGTGTCCGCGTGCGCGAACTGCTGACAGGCTTTGACGACTGGCAGATCGAGCACGTTCCGCGGGAAATAAACGACCGTGCGGACGAATTAGCTAACGACGCACTCGACGATGACTGACCTGCCGACAGACGTGACTGAACAGGCCGAACGGCTGACAAGACTTGCTCGTGAGGCGGTCGACGATGCCGAGGCCGATGCCTACAGGACCGAACGCGATGAAACCCTCGCCGAGTACGACTACACTGCCCGTATCAGGAACGACGAGACTGGCGACGTGCTCGTCTGCCATCCCGCCGAATGGGTCGATGATGGTGTTATCCGTCCGGAGCGGGTTGACGACACCGATCGTGGCGTCGAGATACGGCTTTCGGGTCCCGGCGACCCGGACGAGTGGGCGGAGATCGACGCTGAAAACCGAGCCGTTGTCGAGGCTGTTACCGACGCACACGGTGAGATACACGGAGCCAACGCGGAGCTTCTCGCCGACTTCATGGGCAACCACTACGCGAAACCGATTTCGGAGGCGACGCCGGAGGAAATCGAGGAGTTTCGGGACGACTACGTCCGACGAAATACGTGGCCAACTGCAGAACAACAGTCGGTCCTTGACCAGTCGATCCGTCTGACTGTCGAAGAAGCCGGTGGCCGCGTTCCCGACGCGTAACTGTTCGCGTACACCCGTCGGTAATCAGTGTTGTTTCGCGTTAAGGAGTGATTAACAGTAGTTCGCAGGTGCCCAGATGCGAGTCTACTGCTGTGCCGCGATCAGATCACGGAGTTCGTCGGCTCGACCGTCCTCGGAGGTGAACTTTCCGAACACCCATCCGAGCTGGTCGAGGACTGCGTCCTTGCCCGACTCTGTTAGGGAGTACTGGTTCGTTCGCTTGTCGAGTTCGCTCTTCTCGACGAGACCCATCTCGACGAGGTCGTCGAGGTTCGGGTACAGGCGACCGTGGTTGACTTCGTCGTTGTAGTACTCTTCTAGTTCGCGCTTGATAGCGAGACCATACCGCGGCTCTTCAGCGAGTATTACTAGGATATTCTGCTGAAAAGCGGTAAGTTCTTTTGCGATGCCCGGACTGTCAGTAACTGTTTGTGCCTCTGACATAGTTGAGTAAATGTCAGCAAGCTATTTAACACTTGTTAACTCTGGTGCACAACGCCTGCTGTGGGGCATTAACCACCACACAACTAGCAGCTACACTAGTGTAGGGAAAGTTATATTATGCTGGCATAGTTGAACTACGTTTCCGATTAATCTGCTTTCAGATTGTCGTTTACAGGTAGTAAGTGTTATCTAAGAATATATCTATGTTTAGATATTATTGGGTTATATAGCGCATAATACCGAATAGCTGTGGCTATTACGAAAGGATTTTTTGACGGCGTCGCGCAGTCGCCGGTGATGACGAACCTCTGGGAAGACCTCGAAACTGGACCGAACCCCCCCGAAGAGATCTACGCTGTCGTCGAGTGCCTGAAAGGCGAGCGTAACAAGTACGAATACGAGAAGGACATTCCCGGCGTCGTCCTCGACCGTGTCCTTCACTCGAACGTGCATTACCCGTCTGATTACGGTTTCATTCCACAGTCGTACTACGACGACGAGGACCCGTTCGACGTGCTAGTCCTCGTGGAAGATCAAACGTTCCCCGGCTGTGTCATCGAGGCCCGCCCCGTTGCCCTGATGAAGATGGACGACGACGGCGAGCAAGACGACAAGGTCATCGCCGTCCCCATCGAGGACCCCCGCTACGATCACATCGAAGACCTCGACGACATCCCACAGCAGACCCTCGACGAAATCGACGAGTTCTTTTCGACCTACAAGAACCTCGAAGAGGGCAAAGAAGTCGAAACGCTGGGCTGGGAAGACAAAGAAGCCGCAAAGGACGCTATCGTCCACGCACAGGAACTGTACGACGAAGAGTTCAACTGACGCTCCCGAAACCACCTTTCGCGGTTTTTGTTCCGCTGCCGGCGCATTTCCAGAAGTAATACCGGCAGGTGTGTCCGATTATGTATGAGCATGGGTAATCTTTTGTCCGTGTAACCGCTATCGGTACGTGTATGGCTACTGATGACACCGACGCGGCACTGGACCACACGACTGTCACTCCGCGAGTCGAGCGGCAGTCGACACCCGGAATCGCCCATCTAACCGTGGTTCCGGAGAATGCGGATCAGTCGCGTTGACAGTTCGGTTGTGTCGATGATATTGCCGCTTTCGGTGACGCGGCTCCGAAAAGAAGTTTCTTGTTCCTGACCTGACTAACGGAGTGTATGGGATTATTCGACCGATTGAAGGGCGACGACGCACCGCGTGTTGCCTTCTTCGGCATTGACGGCGTACCGTTCAGCCTTATCGACGAACATCCTGACGTGTTCCCGAACCTCACGGAGATGGCGTCGGACGGAAGCGCTGGACCCATCGACAGCATCGTTCCCCCCGAGTCTAGCGCCTGCTGGCCGGCACTGACGACTGGCGTTAACCCGGGACAGACGGGGGTCTACGGCTTTCAGGACCGTGAGGTCGGCTCCTATGACACCTACGTCCCGATGGGGCGTGATGTGCAGGCGACGCGGCTCTGGGACCGCGTCACCGACGAGGGCCGCAACGCGACGGTGCTGAACGTGCCGGTCACCTTCCCGCCTCAGCGGAACGTCCAGCGGATGGTGTCGGGCTTCCTCTCACCGGGCGTGGACAAGGCCGCCTACCCGGATGAACTCCGTGACCATCTTCAGGACAGCGACTACCGCATCGACGTCAACGCCAAGCTCGGCCACGACGACGATAAGAGCGACTTCGTCGAGGACGCCCACAAGACGCTAGAAAAGCGCTACGAGGCGTTCAAACACTACGTCGAACAGGACGACTGGGACCTGTTTTTCGGCGTGTTCATGACGACGGACCGGGTCAACCACTTCCTGTTCAAAGACTACGAGCGCGACGGCGAGAATCAGGACGCGTTCCTCGAGTTCTACAAGCAGGTCGACGCCTACCTCGGAGATCTGCGTGACCGACTCCCCGACGACGTGACGATGGTCGTCGCCTCGGACCACGGCTTCACCTCGCTTGACTACGAGGTCCACTTCAACGAGTGGCTCCAGCAGGAAGGGTGGCTCGACTACGAGACTGATGACCACTCCGAACTCGGCGATATCAGCGAAGACACCAAGGCGTACTCGCTCATCCCCGGTCGGTTCTACGTCAACCTAGAGGGACGGGAACCGAACGGTAGCGTTCCCGAATCCGAGTACGAGTCCGTCCGCGCGGACCTCAAAGAGAAACTCGAATCGCTCGAAGGCCCGGACGGCAAGAAGGTCGCCGACCGCGTGGTCACCAAGGAGGACGCCTTCCGCGGCGACCACGACGACATCGCGCCGGACCTCACTGTCGTCCCGAACCACGGTTTCGATCTGAAGGCCGGCTTCAAGGGCTCTGAGGACGTGTTCGGCGTCGGACCGCGCAACGGCATGCACAGCTTCGACAACGCGACGCTTCTGGTCGATGACCCGGATGTCCGCATCGAGGACGCCGACCTCTACGACATCGCACCGACGATTCTCGACCTCCTCGACCACGACTTCGACCGCGCGAAGTTCGACGGCAGCAGCCTCGCCTGAGGCGCCCGTCTGGTTGGGGGAGGTCCGATATTCGTCCCGGAACCAGCGCTAAAACAGTCCGTCTAGCTTGTCGTTCGTGAACTCGTCCGGGTCCGTCGTCCCGCCTTGGGAGTCGGCTGCCTCGCGGGCGCGCTTCATGAACTCGTCGACCCGCTCGGACCGTTCGACGCCCGACAGGACGATGAGCGACGCGATTTTATCGGAGCCGAGCGGGAAGTCCCCACCCCGGACCTCCATGCTTCCAGTCTGGTCCTCAACCCAGCGGCGCGCCCGTTCGACGCCTTTCCGCGAGAGCCGTTCGGGGTCGCCCGCGACGACGAGGAGGGCAGAGTCGGCTTTGACCGCATTGGGCAGGCTCATACTCGTAAGGAGTGCTTTCCGGGTGACACTAGTGATGGTGTTGACGTTCTCGCCGGCGTCCTCGCTGGCCTCGGCACTGGCGTAGCCGATAGAGGCGATGCCGCCGCCCCTGAGCGTGTTGATGATCTCCGAGGAGTCGACGACACTCTCGCCGACCCCTTCGACTGCCTCGCCGGAGGCAAACAGCAGCCCGACACGCTGTGAGATGGCGTCGTTGACGCGTTCGAAGCCGGCGGCGACGCTGTCGCCGCTACCGCGATAGGCGTCGTTGTCGACGAGCAGGAGGGAGTCCGCCTCACGGGCGGCGGTTTTGAGCGAGCGACCGGCGTTGGCCTGATAGAGGCCGCCCTCGTCTCGGCCGGGGAGGATGCCGAGGACGTACACCGGCTTCTCGTAGATGCGCTTGAGTTCGCGGGCGAGCATTGGTGCGCCCCCGGAGCCGGTCCCACCGCCAAGTCCGGCGACGACGACGATGGCTTCGGCCTCGGTCGTGATACGGCCGTCGAGCTCGTCGAGCACCTCGGTGGCGTTCTCCTGCATAATCTGGGCCCCGAGCTCGTTGTCACCGCCGACGCCGTGACCTTTCACGCGGTCCTGTCCGATGAGGGCCGTGTCGATATCGAGGCTCTGGAGGTCTGCTCGTGCCGTGTTGACGGCGAGGGCCCCCCGGACAGCGTCGAACCCCATGTCATAATCGAATTGGGCAAGTGACTGGGTTACTTTCCCGCCAGCCTGCCCGACACCAATCAGGACGACTTTCATATCAAATGTCTCGTGAGGGTGACTAATCAACGTTGTCCTCACACTGTGAACGGGCGACAAGGAGGACGAAACGGCTCTTGGCGCGGAGTGCAGAGTGTGGTTACTCGACCCGGAGCGTGTAGATCCGTTTACGCGCGTCGGCGAACGAAAACCGGGAATCGATGACGCCGACATCTTCGAGGCGGGAGAGAGCGTATCGGACTGTCCGCGGTGGCAGCAGCGTCTCCTCGGCGAGCTGACTTTGAGTCAGGGTGTCGTTGTACTCCAGAACTTTCGCGACGAGTTTCGCGCTCGGCGGGAGGTCGCGGACGGCGTCCCACCCGCTGGTCTCGTGCTCACTGTCAGTCTCAGCGGACTGGATGTCGGATGCACTCATGGTACTTTCACTGTATCCAATACAGAGTAATAATATTTTCTGTTCACAATTATGCCCTGTAGAAATGTTTCGGCAAAAGACGTGGCTACGGCCGGGCTCCATGCCCGAAAGTTTACCTTCGGTACATCCGGTGTCACAGACGTGGACGAAGTCGAGGTCAGCACGGTCGTGTACGTCCCACCCGAAGAGGTCTACGAGTTTTTACTGGACTTTCCGGGCTACGCACGATATTCGGAGTATCTCGACCGCGTGGTACAGGACGGCGACGGCTCGCCGGGAACGAACTACGACCTCGTGTTCTCGTGGTGGAAGCTCTCGTACACTGCTCGGTCGGAAGTGACCGACGTGTCGCCGCCGACGCGAATCGACTGGCGCATCGTCAAAGACATCGACGCAGAAGGATACTGGGCGGTCGAACCCGATCCAGAGAGCGTTCCAGCGGACGTGGAAACGGCGTCACGAGTGCGGTTTCACGTCGCATTCGACCCGGGGTCGGCCTCGGACAATGCCGTCGACCTCCCCCGACTCGTTTCGATGGACTGGGTTATCGAGAAAGTCAAGCCGCTCATCCGAAAGGAAGCGACCAAAATCGTCGAACGCGTTGTCGAGGATCTTGAAGGGCAGGAACGGGACGTCGATCTAGAGATTCACGCCGGTCCGGATTCGGTGTAACGCGACGACAGAGCGTTACTCGGGCGTCTCGTAGTCGCCGCCGTACCGGATGAAGAAGTACGCGAGTCCGAGCGTCGCGACCATCACGAACGAGGTTGCGACGCCGAGCGTTTTCGCGCTGTTTGGCACTTCCGGTGGGCCGGCACTCTCGCCACCACCGCCGCCGCCTGAGGACTTCGTCGGGTAGTCCGTCCCGACGACGACGGCCCCTTTCATTCCGAGTCCCTCGTGGGGGACACAGACGTAGGGGTAGATGCCGTCCTCCTCGAAGGTGTGCTCGTAGTTGACGCCAGCGCTCGAGACGGCGCTCCCGGAGTCCAGCGGGCCCTCGCCGTCCGAGACGACGTTGTGGCCGCCGCCGTTGCCCGTCCACTCGAACTGGACGGTCGCGCCGTTGTCGACGTGAATCGCCGGTGGGCCGAAGCCGAAGGCCCCGCCGTTGGCTTGGACACCGACTTCCACCGTCGCCGAGTCCTGCCCGGTCGCATCGGCGACAGAGCCGTCAAAGTTCCCGACCTGATCGAGGAATCCGCCGAAATCCGGCGGGCCACCGCCGCCACCGCCGCCTTCGGTGCTTTCTTGTGCGGTTGCAGTGCCTGCTGCGGCCGACGCAGCCGTGGCCCCTGCCGCCGTCCGCAGGAAGCCCCGACGGGACACGTCCGCTCTACCGTCTGTCATACCTGACCGTTTGTGACTCCCCGTCCTGAATATGTCGGTTTCGAATCGGAGCAGTACTCTTCACAGCGATATCACAACAGCCACGAGTGCCGTGAAACATTTAACGCCGGTAGAACGAAACCACCGGTATGTCTACCGGAAGCCACGGGGTCGTTGGCGGGATCCGTATCGACCTCAATAGATTACACGAAACGTGGATGGAACTCGTGTATCCACGCCAGCGAAACACTGACAACACCGTTCTCGGGACGTGGACACCGGATTCGTCGCTTGGGATGGCCCTCTACCGCCTCTGGTCTGCGCTTGGGGTCCCAGTCATCGCGCTGGTCTACCCGCTGGTGCTGTGTGGCGTCGTCCTGCGGTATCAGACCCGCCGTATCGACGGCACGGCGACGCGTCTGGGTGTTGTCGGTGTCGTTTTCCTCTCTGTGCTCGTCTGGGGCGGCCTCGCGGCCCTCGCCCGGTTCGAGCCGGGGAGCATCGACCTTGTGTCGGGCGGGTTCACCGCCGTCGCTGTCGCCGGCGGGGTTGCGACGCTGTCGGCGGCGCTCGCCGTTACCTTCCGACGGGTCGGCGGTCGCGGGACGACAGTCGCACTGGCGTACCCGTTCGCCATGACGGCTTTCTTCCTGCCGCCGGTCGTCGCAGCGCTGTACTCGACGACGGTCGCCTCGGTCGTCATTCCCGCAAGTGACTCGCTGTCCCGGTGGTTCCTCTACGAGGTGCTGGCTTCCGTCGGTGCTGCGGAGTTCTTCATCCAGAACTTCGACCGGGAAGGCATCGCCTACGTCATCATCTGGCTCGGCATCTCCATCCCGCTGGGATGGCTGCTCGGCGTGCTGGTGACGCTTGCGGACTTCGTCCGTCCGACAGAGTGACCGCAAAGCCAACGTTTAGACGACCTCGGCTCCAATGATCGGCTGTTATGGAATTCGATACGACAAAGACTGCAGTTGCCTTTCTCGTCCTTGTCGGCGTAATGGTGAGTGGCTCGTTCATGGGAATGCCTTCGAGTATCGCACTCCCCGTCAGTGTCGGACAGATAGTCGTCTTCGCGCTAATTCTAGCCCTCGGCGTCAAACACGGCGAGTACCGCGCCACTCGCTAAACGGCCCCGTAGCGGACGATTAAAAGGACCTACGACGGCGTCGCGTCGTCCGGTCGAACGACGGTTTCTTCTGGCACATCTCCCTCGGCAACAGCGATATCCGCAGTCTCGTCACCGCCGAACACGACCGTCGCGCCGGCCCGCATCGGTGCGAGCAGTCCGGCGACGACCGCTCCCGCTGTGGTCATCGGTGCTCGAAGCGCGACCGTCGTCTCCTCGTCAACGTCGTAATCTGCGACGACACGGCCGCTCTCGGCCATGAGCTCGCCGTGCGTGTATGTTCTGTCGGCCGCCAGCACGTCGTCGTCGGGCGCGACCTCACCCGGCGGCTGCAGCGGGTTCTCGCTCCACAGTTCTCGCTCGAACTGGGCGATAGTCGGGTCGTCGACCGGGCCGCCGTAGGCCAGCCCCTTCGTCCCCGGTCCCTGCGTGTAGCGGTCGAGCCACGCCGCCGGTGCGACGAGCGCTGTCGCGTCAACCGCGTTCGGCGGGTCCATGTCCACGACCGCGCCGTCGAGCGCGGCCGCGAGGAACGCGAGCAGCGCGTCGGGCGCGTCGCGGAGGTAGCCCGGCTGGTCATCCTCGGTCGGCTCTTTCGGCCCGACGACGACGGCGACCCGCGTCCCGTGCCGGACACCGTAGTGACGCAGCAGATTCCCGCCTTTCCATGCGTTCGTGGCGAAGTCGGAGTAACTGTACGGTGTCGACCGCTCCGGCGAACGAAAGAGGACGCCGTCGCGGTCGCGCGCCTGTGCGACGAGGTCACCGAGTACCTGCATGCGTCGTCCTTTGGCCCCGCCGATGAAAAACAGCGCGGCCACAAAGCCGATGTAAGTGGCCCACCCGCCGCTCTAGAAATGAAACGACAGGAACAAGTTGCCGACGTACTCAGACACAGCGACATCGATACGCCACCCGCCTATCGATTGCTCGACGTGGTGGCCGAACTCGGTGATATCGCGGCCGAAGTCAACGAAACGACCGGCTACGGCACCGACTCGGCGGCGCTGTCGATACGGGAGGAGGACCTCGGTGACGCTCTGTTCGCGTTGCTTGCGCTATGTGAACAGCTTGACGTTGACGCCGACGCCGCACTCTCGGCAGCGATTGCGAAATACGAGGGACAGTCCGGGACAAACGGGACGGCAGCGAGCGGTGACTGACTACAGCGAGTTCTTCAGCTTCTCGAAGAAGCCTTCCTCGACGTCGACTTCCTCGCCGCCGGCCTCCGCGAACTGTTCGAGGGCCTCCTTCTGTTCGGTGTTGAGGCTGTCGGGCGTGACGACCTGCACCTGTACGTAGAGGTCGCCACGGCCCCGACGGCGGAGGCGCGGCATACCTTTCCCCTCTAGACGGAACACCTCGCCGCTCTGGGTGCCGCTGGGCACGTCGACCTCCACCTCGCCGTCTAGCGTCGGAACGGTGATGGTGTCGCCGAAGACGGCCTGCGGGAACGAGATGGCCTGCTGGTGTTGCAGGTCGTCGCCGTCGCGCTCGAAGTCCGGGTGGTCGCGCACACTCACCTCGATGAGCAGATCACCGTTCGGGCCGCCGTTCTCGCCGGGCGCGCCCTCGCGTCCCATCCGGAGGGTCTGCCCGCTGGCGATGCCGGCCGGAACCTCGATTTCGAGGCTCGCGTCGTTCTGGACGACGCCGTTGCCGCGGCAGGTCGAACACGTCTCGTCGTACAGCGTCCCCTCGCCCTCACACCGGCGGCAGGTCGTGGTCTGCTGGACCCGTCCCATCGGCGTCTGCTGGACCTGTGTTGTCTGGCCCTGTCCGTTACACTCCGGACAGGTCTCCGAGTCGGCCCCCGGCGGATGCCCGGCCCCGTCGCAGTCGTCGCAGGCTTCCGGCCGGGTGACGTTCAGTTGCTTCGTCGCACCGTTGTACGCCTCCTCGAGGTCGATCTCAAGTCGCGTCTGGAGGTCTTGCCCCTGTCGCCGACGGCTGCCACCGCGGCCGCCGCCACCGCCACCACCGAAGAACTGGTCGAAGATGTCCTGCATATCGAAGCCGCCGGCACCGCCGCCAAAGGGGTCTCCGCCCATCCCACCGCGGCCGCCGCCACCGCCAGCGCCGCCGCGCTTCTCGGCCTGCTCGAAGCGCTCGTGGCCCATCTGGTCGTACATCTGGCGCTTCTCCTCGTCGGTGAGGACCTCTTTGGCCTTCTTGGCCTGCTTGAACTTCTCCTCGGCGTCGGGGTCGTCGCTCACGTCCGGGTGGTATTCCCGGGCTTTCTCCCGATAGGCCTCCTTGATATCGTCTTCGGAGGCGTCCCGAGAGACACCCAGTATCTCGTAGAAATCCTGACTCATTCGTTGTACAAGGCTTAGACGATTGAGCTACTTCAAAAGAACGGGTTGCCGACTAGTCGTGTTCGACCCGTACCGGGGCGCTTATTTTCGTGCCGGGGGAGGGTTTGGGCAATGAGTCCTGAGTCGTCGCGTGGTCACCGGGGTCTCGTCACGGTCGAGCGAGTCGCAGTCTGGGGGCTCGCGGCGCTGGCCGTCGTCGGGCTGGTCGCACTCGTCGCCGGCCCCGGCGCGGACTTGCGGACGGCGTCCCCATCGGTCACCATCGACGGCCAGTTCGACGCCGAGGCGGGGACAGTCACGCTCACCCATGCCGGCGGGGACCGGCTCACGGACACCAGCACGCACACGCTCGAACTTGTCGTCACCGACGCCGACCGGAACCATTCGACCACGTTGACATGGGCCGGGGCGGACCAGTTGCCCGTTGCGTCCGGCGATACAGTCGTCGTTGACGATCCGCGCGTGGATTCCGACGGTGACGGGAACTACCTCGACGGCGATGTCTCAGTCGGCTTCTTCTTCGACAGCAGCGATACCGTCGTGGTTCGCTGGACCGGCCGCCCACTCGGTGCGCCGGGCGAGCGGACGACGACGCTCGGCACAGTAACGCTCGGTAACGAGACTGGCTGACTGATACGTCTCACAGGGAGTCGTCCGGGCAGCGTCTCCGGCAATCGATAGCGACGCCCCTGTCCTGCGAGCGGTCACGAGCGGACGGGCTGAGTACGGACATACACGTCCCCGGTTCCGGTCACGGTCACTGCGTACTGCCCCAACTGAAACGAGAGCGAGACGGCACTGTCCGGGCCTGATGAATGGGTAAAGAGTTCGTCAAGCGCGTCCGGATCGAGTGTTTCAATGAGGGGAGCTAACTCTATGGCCTCTCGGTCAGCCGCGATTGCGACCGTTTGTATCACCGCGACTGATGGTGAGACAGCGCCCCAGTCGAACTCCGCGTGGAGGGTGTCCGGGTTGTCGGATGTCCGGTCGGGCCGCCTGTCGGACCCACTCATTACTAGATATATGTTCATCTATCATCTTAATTCTACTGTCAATTTATTAGTTGAAAATATGATGTATGAAACGGCTGTCTACTACTCGAGTAAACACCGGTGAAGCGTTTGTGACCGTACCAGTGCTAATTACATTTTATAACTGTAGACTGATACAATAGCTATCCGATGAACTTGCTTTTCCAAGCAAACTGTTTCCGCCGAGCGGTGAAGTTATGGCCGAAACACGGGCAGTGGGATGACCGCTGTGGTGTCTCTGACAGCAACGGTCCTCGGTAGAATCACGTTCCGGACGCGTCGCTCGAAGCCTGTCAGTGTCGTTTCGTGAAAGTAGCACGCAGCAGATGTGGTTGGGACACATAGAGTGCTGCGTGCCACTTACTCATACTCAGCACCCATGTATAACAGTTGTGTGATTAATTGAGTAAACAAAAGTGTAGTGCCGAAACAATATAGCCATAGATCGTCGATTACAACGGCTAGAAGCCCGTTCCGTCACAACACGCTATGGACCGTCTGTCGGCCAACGATCACCGAGACAAGAGCCGGCAGTGTTACAGTAACAACGTCTTTTACCTGTGGGCGTCATCTCTCTATATATCCTCGGGTTTGACCGAGATGAAGGTTGGGACACATGACATCTGATGCAACACACGAAGAGGCGGTCAGTTTACTTCAGGAGTTGGGATTGAAAGAGTATGAGGCGAAATGTTTTGTCGGACTTTCTCGGATGTCCAGCGGCACAGCAAAGGGGCTGAGCGAGGTGACGGAGGTTCCGAGGACGCGCGTCTACGATGCCGTCCGAATCCTCGAAGCGAAGGGGCTGGTCGAGGTACAGCACTCGAGCCCACAGCAGTTCCGGGCTGTCCCGCTCTCTGAGGCCACCGAAACGCTTCGCACTCAGTACGAGGACCGCGTCGAGCGCCTCCAGTCCACACTGCGCGAGATGGGGAGCATCGAGTCCGAAGACGAAGAGGCCGAGCTACAGGAAGTCTGGTCGCTTTCCGGGTCCGATGCTATCGAGAACCGGGCCGCGGCGATCATCGAGGACGCGACCGAGGAAGTAGTGCTCGTCATCGGCACTGAAGCGGTCCTCTCAGAGTCGCTGATCGAGGAACTCAATTCGCTCGACCCGGACATCGAACTCATCGTCGGGAGCGGGTCCGCCTCGATCCGTGACCGCGTGGAACAGCAAATCCCACGCGCCACCGCGTTTCTGTCGGAGTTGGGGTGGCTCCACGGTGAACTGACTCCTGCGGAGGACGCTGCTGTCGGACGACTCCTGCTCGTCGACCGGTCGACGCTGCTCGTCAGCTCAATCGACCCCCAGACTAGCGACGAACAGGCCATCTTCGCGACCGGACTCAGAAACGGGCTCATCGTCATCGCACGCCGGCTCCTCTCGCAGGGCGTCGTGGAAATGACACCGCTAGAACAGGATTAGCGAGCGACGCGGCTCGGGATTATCACCCGTTCTCTCACTCGTTGTACTGCTCGGCGAGAAACGCAAGTAGCGGCCGGACCCGCTCGTACTCCGAGCCGCGTGTTACCCAGTGAGTCTCCCGATCCCATTCGATGAGCCCCATCTCTGCCAGTTTCGGGAGCTGGCAGTGATAGAGCTCCGCCGGGATCGGCGGCTCTCCAACTGGCGTCCGATCGTCATCAAACGCCGAAACGGATGGCCGCCACCGCTCTACGTCACGTAACGCGAATAGTATCTGGCGGCGGTCTTCATGTCGCACCGCGTCGAGTTGCGTGCTCAGACGATGTGGCTGCATCTGGTTCTGATTGTTCATTGTACGGGTGTATGTCTGACTACCTGATAGATATGCACTATTTTAACCACTCTAACAGTTTTGATTATCAGAGTGACTAATCCGGAGCTACGACCACAGATGTCCCGAATATCGGTGTGAAACGGTGGACCTACGGTGGCGGCACTACCCGTTACTGCCACCGCAAAGTGATAGTATTCTGCTACTGACTCCCATCGGTAACTCTTCTAACCCAGTCCAACTGCTTCACAAATCCGATAACACCCCGTAGACGTGTTCACTCGGTTTCAGTCCTCCGAGCGAATAAAAAATCCGCGCCGCTTGCTTTTCGGAACGCCGTTAGACTACGTCTGACGGGCTGATAGAGACGATCTACTCTTCGTCGTCTTCGTCGACGTCTTCGAAGTCAGCGTCGACGTACTCCTCGCCCTGCTCGGCCGCGCCGCCTGCTGCGCCGCCGGGACCGGCAGCCCCGCCGGGGCCGGCTGCGCCACCCGGACCAGCGCCCGCGGCTCCGCCGGCGGCCTGCTGGGCCTGCTCCTGATACATTTGCTTCCCGATTTCCTGTAGTTCCTCGCTCAGGGTCTCGGTGACCTCTTCGTAGTCTTCCTTCTCGGCGTCCTCGTCTTCGAGGACTTCCTCGACGTCCTCGATTTTCGCCTCGATGTCGGAGCGGAGGTCGTCGTCGATCTCCTCCTCGTTCTCGTCGAGAAGCGTCTCAGCACGGCGGACGGATGCCTCGGCCTCGTTGCGGGCTTCGATGCGCTCGCGGCGCTGCTCGTCCTCCTCGGCGTGCTGTTCGGCTTCCTGTTGCATCTCCTCGATCTGGTCGTCAGAGAGGCCAGCACCGCCTTCGATGGTGATGTCCTCCTTGTTGCCCGAGCCCTTGTCCTCGGCTTCGACGTTGACGATGCCGTTCTCGTCGATGTTGAACGACACCTCGATCTGGGGCGTGCCCGCGGGGGCCGGCGGGATGCCCGAAAGCGCGAACGCACCGAGCAGTTCGTTCTCCTCGGCGATTTCACGTTCACCTTGGAAGACGCGGATCTGGACCTGCGTCTGGTTAGCCTGCGCGGTGGTGAAAATCTTCGACTCCTCGGTCGGGATCGTGGTGTTCTTGTCGATGAGTCGCTCGAACAGACCGCCCTTGACCTCGACACCGAGGGACAGCGGCGTCACGTCGAGCAGGACGATGTCGTCCACGTCGCCCGAGAGGACGCCAGCCTGAATGGCCGCGCCCAGTGCGACGGCCTCGTCGGGGTTGACGTTCTTTTTCGGCTCCTGATCGGTCATCTCCCCGACCTTGTCCTGAACCTGCGGCATCCGCGTCGAACCACCGACGAGGATGACCTCGTCGATGTCGCCCTTGTCGTAGTCGGCATCGGACAGGGCCTGCTCCGTCGGACCGACGGTGCGCTCGATGAGGTCCTCGGTGAGTGATTCGAACTTCGCGCGCGTGATCTTCTGTTCGAGGTCCAGCGGCCCGTCGTCCGTAGTCGCGATGAACGGGAGGTTGATGCGGGTCTCCTTGCGTGAGGAGAGTTCGATCTTGGCTTCCTCGGCGGCCTCGGTCAAGCGCTGGAGCGCCTGCCGGTCGTCGCGGAGGTCGATGCCGTGTTCGGCCTCGAACTCGTCTGCGAGGTAGTCGATGATCGCGTGGTCCCAGTCGTCGCCACCGAGGTCGTTGTCCCCGTTGGTCGCGACGACCTCGTAGACGCCGCCACCCAGATCGAGGATGGACACGTCGAAGGTCCCGCCACCGAGGTCGTACACGAGGACAGTCTGATCGGACTCGTCGTCGAGGCCGTAGGCCATCGCGGCCGCCGTCGGCTCGTTGACGATGCGCTCGACCTCGAAGCCGGCGATCTCGCCGGCGTCCTTGGTCGCTTGGCGCTGTCGGTCGTTGAAGTACGCCGGGACCGTGATGACTGCCTTCTCGATCTCGTCGCCGAGGTACTCTTCGGCGTCGTGTTTGATCTTCTGGAGGATCATCGCCGAGACCTGCTCGGGCGTGTACTCCTCCCCGTCCAGTTCGACCGTGTAGTCGTCTTCGCCCATGTGGCGCTTGATCGACTGGATGGTCTGGTCGGGGTTCTTTATCGCTTGGTTCTTCGCCGGTTTCCCGACGAGTCGCTCGCCGTCGTCGAACGCGACGACAGAGGGTGTCGTGCGCTCGCCTTCACCGTTGACAATGATTTCGGGATCGCCACCTTCCATGACCGCGAACGCGCTGTTCGTGGTCCCAAGGTCGATACCCAGAATCTTGTTGCTCGCCATCTTACCCGCTCATAGCGGATTGCGCCGGTTAAAAGTTGCTAGATGTACTGATTGGAAAAACGGTCAACGACCACTCCTCCGGGCGGTTTTATACTCAACGGCGTTGCCTGACCGGTGATTATTTACCGTACCGCAATACGACCGCTACACCGCCGGAGTTGCCCGCTACTCCTCGCTCTCGCTGACGGTCACCTGCGCCTCGCGCAGCACTTTGTCGGCCATCTCGTAGCCGGGCCGGTGGACATCTGCGATTGCCCCGTCCGGCTGGTCGCTGTCGACGCGGGCGAGCACCTGATGCTGTGTCGGGTCGACGTCTCCACCCGGTTCGGGGTCGATCACTTCGACGTTCTCGGCGTCGAGCACGTCGTCGAGCTGGCGGAGCGTGGACTCGACCCCGCCTCTGATGTCCGTGTCTTCGTCCTGTTCGAGCGCGCGCTCCAGATTGTCCCGAACGTCCAGCAGGCGCGTCACGAGGTCCTCGGTGGCGCGCTTCTGTTCCTGTTCGCGGCGTTTGTCCATCCGCTTCTTGTAGTTCTGGAACTCCGCCTGCTTGCGCTTGAGCTTCGATTCCAGTTCCTCGATTTCGTCGTCTTGCTGTTTGACCTGCGATTCGAGACTGTCGGCACGCGTCCGTAGCGCAGCGAGTTCCCGAGCGATGTCTTCGGGGGCAGATTCGGCGACTCGGTCGATCAGGTCGTTGTCGACGTCGAACTCGCCGAGGTCGACCTCATCCGCGGTGACATCCTCGGGCACGTCCTCGAAATCTGCGTCGACATCGTCGTCCGCTTGCGCCTCGCTCGCGGTCGACTCCGCCGTCGCGGCCGTGTCGTCGGCTGCGTCCTGCTCGGTCATATCCGATAGAAGTCGTCACATGGATAAAAGGATTCAGAAACGGTGTGGCGACACTACCGACGCCGGTGTCACAGGAGGAAGCTAACGACCATCAGGACGAGGAACACGACGACGAGTATCTTCGCGATTCGCATGCTAAGCCCCGCAACACCCCCCAGTCCGGCCAGTCCGGCGACGACGGCGAGGACGAGGAACAGCAGCGCCAGTTCGAGGAACCCACCGCCGGGCTGGAGCGGGACCGCCGTCAGTAGGTGGTTCATGGTTCTCTACAACACACTAGTCCCGGTTTAGTATGTGTCCCCTAATCAGGGACCGACGGCGAACGCGCCCGGGTCGTACTGGAATCGTGTGCGATAGGCCGCCCACTCGTCGAGTTCTTCCAGACGGTATTTGCTAAAGGACGGGTTCCGAACTAGTTCCAGTTCCGCGAGGCGCTCCCGGACCGGATCGAAAAGGGTCGCCCAGTCGAGTTCTTGGAGCGATTCATCCGGGCCCTGCTCGCTTGCGGTGAACGTTAGTCCGTCGTCGGTTCGCTCGATGGTCCCGTACTGGTACCGGCTCCAGACAGTGTATTCACCGAACGGCACGGTTTCAGTGGGCGGCGGCGGTCGACGGTACTGCGCTTGGAACCGCTGGTGTGTTTCGTCGCCACCCCACAGCACCCCGCGGGTGAGGAGTTTGATACGTCCCTTGGTGTCTACACCGCTGTTGTAGACGACGCGGGCGTGTTCGTACTCGTTGGACTGGAACTGCTCGGCGACGCCGTCGGTGTGGTGGACGTCTATCTCGTGTTGATACGGCAGCGGCGTCTGGCACGCACGTTCGAGCACCGAGACCGTCTCTGCGCCCCGGCGCAGGTCATCGTACGGCCCCGTGCCACGCCACTGCGCCGGGTCGGCCTCGTCGGGATCGACCCATTTATCCATGGTAACAATACGTGAGAGACGGCCTTAGCTTTTCGCGCGCCTCATGCATATCCGACCCGGAATAATCAACGCTACCTCCAGAACGACGACTTATACCAGTACGCGGTCGATTTCGACGACGAGGCCGCTGTTGGCATCCGGGTCGCCGACGAGCGTCCCCAGACAGACCGCAGCCCCGTCGGGCGTGACAGAGACGACCTGAGACCCTCTCTCGGGCGTCGCTTCGCCCACTTCGGCCGGCCCGGCTTTGATGACGCCCGGCGCGTACACCGGCGCGCCCTCGGCGACTTCACGCGCCGCACTCGGCGCAATCGTGACCCGTGGCAGGTGGACCAACGCGCGCTCGGCCGGCTGGATGATTCCGCGCAGTTGTGCTTCGTCGCCGTCTTCAGCAAAGGCCAGCGCGTCCACGAGGTCGTGCATCGTCGACAGCGACCCGTCGTCGAAGCTCCCGGTCGCCGTCCGGCGGAGGTCGCCCATGTGCGCGCCGGTCCCCGCCGCCAGCCCGATGTCGTGACACAGTTTCCGGATGTACGTGCCCGAAGCACACCGGACTCGCAGGAGCAACCGGCGCTCGCCCTGTTCGAGGATATCCAGCGAGTGAATCCGGCGAGCGCGTAGCTGACGCTTCACTGCGCTCTTTCGGGGCGGCTTCTGGTAGACCTCGGTCTCGAACTCGGCGACGATATCCGTGATGTCTGCCGGGGCTTGGTCGTGAAGTTCGAGCACGGTGACGTACTCCTTGATGGCGTCGTCGAACACCTGCGCCATCCGGGCGGCGTCGCCGAGCAACACGGGCAGACAGCCGGTCACCTTCGGATCGAGCGTCCCGCCGTGGGCGACCCGATCCTGTCCGGTGGCGTCTCGAATCCAAGCCGCGACCTGATGGGCCGACGGGCCCGGGGGCTTGTCGAGGTTGATGACACCGAAAGAGCGAAGCGAATCGAGGTCCCGTTCGTCGGGCGGGGCACGGAGCGTCATCGGCTCAGAACTCGTACCGGATGTTCTCGACCGGTGCCTTCCCTTCGTCGCCGTCGGGACTGTACGATTCGACGGCGTGCAAGGTCACGCTCAGAACGCCCTGTGGGTCCCAGCGGGCGGTGTTGACCGACAGATCGTAGATAGAGAGATCATCGAAGTCGATGTCGTAGTAGTCGCTGTAGCGTTGGGCCTCGCTCTCGCCGCGTTCCCGCGTTTCAGTCTTGGCCTGCTCGAAGGGCTTGTTCTCCCGCGTCGCGATGCGGTCGGCGCGTACGTCCAGCGGTGCGGTCAGCCACAGCTTCATATCGGCGTACTCGCCCGCCATCCAGCCGGCGAGGCGCGATTCGAGCACGAGGTCGTCACGCTCGGCGGCGATGTCCCGGAGTCGGCGGTCCAGATCGCGATCAATCTGGGCGTCCTCCTCGGCGGCTTTGTTCAGTTCGAGCGGTGTCATCCCGCGTTCCTCGGCCAGCGAGCGGAAGATATCGCCGCCGCTGACGTGCTCGTAGTTCAGGGCGTCGGCCAGACTCTTGGCAAGCGTGCTCTTGCCGCTGCCGGCCGGGCCGGAGACGGTAATCAACATAGAGATGTTCGGGACGCCCCGATAGAAAGGGCTGTCTCTTCGCGCCTATCCGGTCGGCGTCGTCTCGACGTTGAGCGCCTTCCGGATGATCTGGGTAAAGGACAGCGAGCACAGGAAGTACCAGACGATCCACGCCTGAATCGGGCCAGCGACGCTGTTGCTCCACGCCTCGACTTCGCCGAAGATGGGGAGCGTGATGACTGGGCTCGCGTCGACGCCGGCTCCGAAGACAATCCAGTAGAGCCAGAGGAACAGTGGGATGTTGACCAGCATGATCCACACCATCGGGCGGAACTGCTGTTTGAACATCCCCATCTGATCGGTCATCAGCTCCATCTGCTCCTCTTCGAGCCGATCCAGCGCCTCCTGATCATCGCGTTCTTTCGCGGCTTTGCGGCGCTCTTTCAGGTCCTCCATCTTCTCTTGATGGTCACCCATCCCCGACATGTCCATGAGGTTGTCCTGCAGAATCGTCGAGGTAGTTCCGGTGATGATCGCGAGCACCAAGATAACGACGTAAAACGGCAGCATGTCGTTGAGTGGCCCGAGGACAATATCGATGACCCCGCCCGCGATAACGTCCCGGACGGAGGTCATCGAGTAGCCGGCAAACAGGCCGAGCGTTCCGAGCCCGGCGAGCTTGTCCCACTTCGACCAGCCGCTGTCGTCGTCATCGTCGCTCGGGGCCGCGTCGGACTCTTCGAGCGCCTCACGGACGCCATCCGGGTCGTCGATAACAAACCCTTCGCCGTCAGCGTCGATGAGCAGGCCAGACTCGATGAGCCGCCCCCACTCGCCGCTCGTGAGATCGTCACTCACGTCGCTCCAAGTGACGGTCCCGTTCTCTTCGGCCGCAGCGAGCACCGTCGAGAGCGCATCAGTCATTGCCTCGCCGTCTTCGGCGAGTCGTTCTACCTTCGGCGCGGTACGTGCCATTGTGTGTGCTTGAGGTGCGACGGCATATCAACGTTTTACTCTGACTGTCTCGACGATATCGGCCTCGAACGGTGGTTCCGTCGCGTTTCAGGCCGTGTGTGCGTCGACGGCGTCCTGAATCTCGCTCCAGACTTCGTCGGGGGTCTGCTCGCCATCGACGGCGACGAAGCCATCGTGGTCCCCGTAGTGGTCGATGACCGGTGCGGTGTTGTCGTCGAACACGTCCAGTCGGTTGCGGACAGACTCCTCGTTGTCGTCGTCGCGCTGGATGAGGTCGCCGCCACAGTCGTCACAGACTCCGTCCTCTTCGGGCTGATTGAACTCGACGTGGTAGTTCGCGCCGCAGTCGTCACAGACCCGCCGGCCCGTCAGTCGGTCGACCAGTTCCTCGCGGGAGACGTCGAGCGAGAGGATCACGTCGAGGTCGGTCATCCCTTCCAGTTCCTCGGCCTGTTCGAGGTTACGCGGATACCCGTCGAGCACGAACCCGTCGGCTTGGGAGAGCGCCTCCTCGACAATGGCGTTGACCACCGCGTCCGGCACGAGGTCGCCCGCTTCCATGTACTCCCGAGGCGTGTCGTACTCGGTGTCGATGTCGCTGATGTCCATGTCCTTGTTCGCCCGGAGCGCGTCGCCGGTCGTGACGTGTTCGACGCCGTACTCGTCGGCGAGGTTGGCGCTCTGGGTTCCTTTGCCGGCTCCCGGCGGCCCGAGAATCAGGATTCGCGGATTCGACATGGGCAGGGTTTCTAAGGGGTCGGTTAAATGGTTGTCCAAATCCTGCCGTCGGGACGTGCTGCCGCCACCCAAAGGCGTGTAGGTGCTCCGGTCTGATGTCGGGTAATGCTCGAACCCGGAGCACCCGCGCCCGACATCAGCGCACAGAACCAGTTCGGCGAACCCGTCTCGCCCGACTTTGAGGAACCGACGGTGCTGTTTTTCTATCCCGAGGACTTCACCAGCGGCTGTACCATCGAGGCCCGCGAGTTCCAAGACCACCTCCCGCAGTTCCGTGAGGGAGGCATCACCGTCTACGGTGTCTCGATGGACGACGTGGCGACCCACGACGAGTTCGCCGAGGCGGAGGGCCTGCTGTACGACCTGCTCGCCGACCCCGATGGGTCCGTCGCCGACGCGTTTGGCGTGGACACCAGTGGCGGCCGGACGGCCCGTCGGACGTTCGTACTGGCCGACGGCGAAGTCACGTCAGTCTACGAGCCGGACCCGAAAGGCCACGCCGAGGAGGTGTTGCGCGACGTGCGCAACGAGTACGTTCAGGGTGGATAGTGCTGTCCTTCGTGTTGTTGTAGCGGACGCAAAGAGCCAGCAGGTCCCGCTCGGTAACTGAGTTGCCAGTCGATACCCACAGGGCTTGCTGGCTGTTCGAAACAGTACGACGGCGACGTACCGAACGCCCGCTCTAGAACACTTCCGCTCCGCCGCCGATCCGAGTCTGGTACACGCGGGCGTCGACGCCGCGCTCGCCGAAGGCGTCGAGCATCGTGCTCGCAATCTGCCGGCGGTCCGCCTCGGCGCAGGCGGCGATGACGGTCGGGCCGGCCCCGGAGATAGTGACGCCAGTCGCACCGGCCGCTAGGGCGGCCTCTCGGACCTGTTCGTAGCCGTCGATGAGTTTCGCGCGGGCCGGCGTCACGACAGTGTCGTGCATCCCTCGACCGACGAGTTCGGGGTCGTCGCGGTGCATCCCCGTCGTCAGCGACGCGGCGTTACCCACTGTCTCTACCATCTGGTCGACGCGGGCGGTTTCGGGGACGACGTTGCGCGCGTCCCGCGTGGACACGACGATATCGGGCAGACACGCGACAAGCGGGATGTCGGCGTCGACCTGCGTGACGCCCTTTTCGGTCGCGATGGTGAATCCGCCCATGATCGAGGGGGCGACGTTGTCGTCGTGGGCGTCGCCAGAAACGACGGCCTCGCCCTTGGCGGCGATGGGAACCAGTTCCTCGCGGGAGTAGCCCCGGTCGTACAGTTCGTTCAGCCCGACGGCCGCCGCGGCGGCGCTGGCCGCGGAGGAGCCAAGCCCAGACGCGGGACGGACGCCCTTGTCGATCTGGATGTGGGCCGGCGCATCGAGCGCGTCAGCGACAGCACCGACGGTGTTCTTGTCGGGGTCTTCTGGGATGTACTGGCTGCCAGCGCCAGTCACCTCGATGGTGACCCGGTCGGCTTTCTCCAGACGGACGACGTCGGCCGGACGCTCCAGTGCGACGCCGAACACGTCGAAGCCGCTCCCGAGGTTCGCACTGGTAGCCGGCGCCCGGACTGTCAGCATGCCCGGGAATTTCAGCAGTGTAGGCAAAAAGGTAGCGAACCGACACTGTGGCCGTTTCGCAGTACTGAGAACGCGGCCCAAAGGCATAATACTGGGAAACTTGACGTTGGGATAGGTATCGATATGGATGTCGACATCGCCACGGTCGCCATCCTCGGGAACGCGGGTGGGGCACTCATCAGCTTCGCAGTTGCGGTTATCGCCACTCGACACCAAGATGCTCCCGGCGCACGCCAGTACGGCTGGCTCGCGCTTGCCGGGGGGTGTTGGTGTGCTGTCTCTCTCGGGCAGGTCATCGCCACCAACCCGTCCGTTGCAGAAACGGTGTACGTGCTGGCACGGACCACATCGGCCCAGCTGGTCGCCCTCTGGACCGTTTTCGTGCTTGTCTATACCGGTCGACGCTCGTGGCTCCGTCCGTCGCGTCTCGCTCCGCTTTTGCTTGCGGCGAACGCGGACGTGTTGCTCCTGCTCGTCGGCCAGGGACGCTTCGTTGCGGCAACGGCCGTCCCCATCACTCAAAACGGCGCGACGCTGTTCGCCGTTCAGCGTGGAGCAGCCTACACAACAACTCTTGCAGTCTCTTATGTCCCGTTACTGCTCGGATATGTGCTCCTGATCGAGTTCCTGTTTCGGTCACAGAACATCTATCGGCGGCAGACTTCGGCAATCATCATTGGAACCCTCCTTCCGATGCTTATCGCCATGCTGTACGATTTCGGGTACACGCCGCACCCGGCCGTCGACTTCACGCCGATGGCGTTCTCGATGAACGTGCTGTTCGTCGGCTGGGTACTGTTCAAGGACGAGTCGCTGTCCGTGACGACGCTGTCGGGGGACATCCTCGTCGACAACCTTCCCGACCCGGTCATCGCTCTCAACGACGACTGTGTCATCATCGATTACAACGCCGCGGCGGCTAGCGCACTGGAGCATCCAGACCCGGACGGGGAGTCACTCGATACCCTCGCTCCGGGACTTTTGAACCACATCGAGCGTGGCGAGGTGTTCTCGTTCGGTGATTCGTTCACGTACTACAACCCACAGACGACGAGCCTCACCGACCAGTCCGGGACGGAACGCGGTCGGCTCGTCGTTCTCAGGGATGTGACCGGCCAGCAGCGACGGCAGGACCGACTCGAATCGCTGCAGGCCGCGACCCAGCAGTTCATCGAGGCCGAGACCGCCGAGGCAGTCGCGGAGATGGCTGTCGAGTTCGCGACGGCTGTTCTCGACCAGAACGCGGCGGGCGTGTTCCTCGAAGACGAGAGGGTTCTTGAACCGACCGTCATCAGCGAGACGATTGCAAATAACGTCGAGGAACAACTGTTGTACGGCACGCCGACGGACGAGCCCGAGAGCAAGCTCTGGCGGACCTACGAAACCGGCGAGGTACAATCCGTCTCGCTGGACCGAGATGGGCTCGGCCCGCTTGACAATGCGCTTATGCTGCCGCTTGGCTCCCATGGCGTGATGGCCGTTACGTCGTACGACGACACCTTCGCCACGGAAGACAGGCGATACGCCGCGATTCTCGCACAGACGACACAGGTGGCCCTCGATCAGGTCGAGCGCGAGCGCGAACTCCGCCAGAGCCGTAGCTCGGTCCAGCGACGCCGCGAGCAGATCGAGTTCTTCAACGGCGTCCTCAGACACTCGCTGCACAACGCGATGGTCGTCATCCGCGGCCGCGCGGAGCACATCAGAAACGACGTGCCGCGGTCGAAACGGCGGCATCTCGACAGCATCAGCGACTGGTGTGGGAAGCTCACGGAGATGAGCGAAACGATACGCGACATCAACAACACGGTGACGGCGAGTGAAGCTGAGCGGTTAGACGCCGTCGACCTCAATGCCACGCTCCGTCGCGCAACTGAGTCGCTCCGGGCCGAGTACGACTCGGTGTCGGTTTCCTGTGAGCTGGACAGGAACTACAGCGTGCAGGCGAACGAACTGCTCGAAGAGGTCCTCCTGAGCATCCTCCGGAACGCGGTCGACCACAACGACGCCGACATCCCGCAAGTGACGGTCTCGGTCCAGCAGGCCAGCGACTGGCTGCAGGTCCGCATCGCCGACGACGGCCCCGGAATGAGCGACGAACTGAAGACGACGGTGTTCGAACGCGGGCTCTCACCCGACCAGACCGCCGGCGGCTTCGGCCTCTACTTCGTCTCGGTCATGATGGAGCTGTACAGCGGGACGCTCTGGTTCGAAGACAACCACCCGACTGGGACGGTCGCCGTCCTCGAATTCCAGCAGGCGGTGACAGCCGATGAGGCGGAAGCCGATAATCAGCCCGACGAAACAGAGACGGTGGCGACCGAAGCGCAAACTAAATCCCACAACCACTGATACGTCGGGGTATGATTGGCGTCGTCGGTGGCGGTATCGCCGGCCTCTCGGCAGCGTACCGGCTCCAACAACGTGGTCACGAGGTTCGTGTGTTCGAGGCCAGTGAAGACCTCGGTGGCTTGGCAGCGACCTACGAGACGGCTGGTGACCCCATCGAGAAGTTCTATCATCACCTCTCGAAATCCGAGGAAACCATCGTCGAACTCGCCGAGGAACTGGGCCTCGGTGACGCGGTCGAGTGGCACATCGGGGAGAACGCCTACTACGTCGACGGCGTGGTCCACCCGATGGACAAGCCTTGGGAGATTCTCTCGTATCCCCATCTCTCGCTGTACGACACGTTCCGGTTGGGGATGCTCGTCCTCGACATCGACGTTCGCGGCGGCGTCCCATCTTTCGACACCTACGAGCGACTGGAGGACTTCGAGGACGTGCCCATCGAGGAGTTCGTCGTCGAACACACGACGCGGGGCGTCTACGAGAATTTCTTCGAGCCGCTGCTGGACGCGAAGTTCGGCGACCGGAAAGACGACGTGAGCGCCGCGTGGCTACTCGGGCGGGTCAAGTTCCGCGGCGAGCGAGACATCCTGAACGGTGAGATTCTGGGCTACTTCGACGGTGGGTTCGGAAGATTGCTCGACGCGCTGGCCGACGCCGTCGGCCGTGACAACATCGCGACGGGCACGCGCGTAACTGACCTCGATACGAACGGCGGGGCCGTCTCGTCGCTGACGGCCACCGACGGAACCGGGACGGCGGTCCACGAAGTCGACGGCATCGTCGTCGCGACGATGCCGAACGTTCTAGAAGAGCTGACGGGTTACACCTGCGATATCGACTTCCAAGGGACGGTGTGTTCGGTCATCAGCATGGAGGAGTCACTGCTGGATACGTACTGGCTGAACATCGCCGACGAGGCCCCCTTCGGCGCGCTCATCGAACACACGAACTTCGTCTCTGCCGAGCGGTACGGCGGCGAACATCTCCTGTACGTCGCGCGATACATTCAGGACGAGTCCGAAGCCGTCTGGCAACAGAGCGACGACGAGGTCGCCGAGACGTGGCTGGGGGGCATCGAATCGCTCTTCCCCGAGTTCGACCGCGACGCAGTCAACTGGATCCGGACGGGTCGCAACCCCCGGACAGCGCCGGTCTACGAGCGCGGCTATCTGGACATGGTCATCCCGTACGATCTGGGTGACGCCGTCGCGGACGGCCTCTACTACGCCGGGATGGCCTCGCGGGCCCAGTACCCGGAGCGCTCGCTCAACGGCGGCATCGTCGCGGGGTTCGAGTGCGCCGACCGGATCGCACGCGGCCCCACAGCGGCGACAGGCTCCGAGTCACCGCTCTCCGAAGCCCGCCGCTGAGCGTTCTGTTTCTCGAAGCGATATTCTCCGGACCGGCCACCCGTCGGCCGATTCCAGTGATTGCTGCTGATACCGGCAAAGACACACTTCCGACCGCCGCTCGACTCAGTCGCCGGCCGCGTTTTCCACGTCGTCCTCGTCAAGGACCGGCGCGTCGGCCGGACTCACGTCCTCCGGCTCCTCGCGGCCGCCGCCGACGATCATCTCGCCGTCCTCGGTTTCGACGTAGACGTCGTCGGCGAAGCCACCGACGGCGTGGGGGTGTTCCGGCTCGTCAAGCTTCTCCGGCGTCGACGGCGCGTCGGCGATACCGCCGGCCGGTCGGAACGTCCCCAGCGGGTCCGAGATGGTGATGCCGTGCGTGTCGAAGAAGTCCGCGTACCGCTCGTGGTGGGCTTCGAGTTCGTCGGCCGGGAACTCCATCATCTCCGTCCAGCCGTGGTTGTAGAAGTCGAAATTCGCCTGAATGTGGGTTATCTCTCGGGCCTCAGCCTCGGAGTAGTCTGCCTGCAGCGCAGCCACGTACGTGTCCATCGTGGCGTCGAAGAAGTCATCGAGGTGGTCGCGGCGCTCCTCTCGGTGGGCCTCGTCGGCCTTCCCGAGGAAGATCTTGGTGTGGAGTTTCACCAGCCCGTAGTTGGCCACCGACCGGACGCCGGGTGTGGTCAGCGCCTTCTTGCTCGCCCAGTGGCGCGGGTTCTGGTAGATTTTCATTTCGATTGCGAATACGGGCCCCAGCGCCTTCAAATCCTCGACTATCGGCGTCTTCAGCTGTGTCTATCTCGCTATCGCAAACGATACGCAGATAGCAATCCACATTAGGCCCGATTTCGTATCGGCCGTACATGAGCACGTCGCACGTAATCATCGGTGACGGCATTGCGGGTGCGTCCGCAGCCGAGACAATCCGGGAAGCGGACCCGGACGCGTCGGTCACAGTCCTGACCGACGAGGGGGAGGCACTGTACAACCGGATTCTGATCAAGGAGTTCGCCAAGGGGAAGCTGCCGGAAGCGCCGATTTCCATCCACGAGCCGGAGTGGTACGACGAGCGCGACATCGATCTCCAGCTGAACACCCACGTGACGGACATCGACCCTGACGCCCACGAGATCGAGACTCATGAGGGCGACACCTACGAGTACGACAAGCTGCTGGTGGCAGCGGGCGGGACGCCGGCACAGCTGCCGGTCGAGAACAGCGACGCCGACGGCATCCACCACTTCTGGACGTTCCAAGACGCCCGTGGCATCCGCGAGCACGCCGACGAGTCCGACCAAGGCATCATCGTCGGGGCGGGTCTGCTCGGTATCGATCTCGCGGCGGTCTGTGCCGCACAGGAAATCGACGCGAAGTACCTGATGCGTGGCAACCGCTGGTGGCGCTACGCGCTCTCGGAGGACGGTGCGGAGATCATCCACGAGGCGCTCGAAGAGAACGGCGTCGAACCCGTCTTCGAGTCCGGCGTCGACCACTTCGAAGTCGACGACGACGGCCACGTCACGGGCGCGGTCGACCCCGACGGCAACCACTACGACGGCGAGTGGGCCGGCGTCGCCATCGGTCTGGACTTCAACACCGAGTTCCTCAACGGGACGGGGCTCGAACTCGATGACGGCGTTGTCGTCGACGAATATATGCAGACCAACATCGAGGACATCTACGCTGCGGGCGACCTCACGCAGTTCTACGACACTATCCTGAACTCACAGGCGCAAAACGGCGCGTGGGGCTCGGCCAAGGAGCAGGGATCGGTCGCCGGAACGAACATGGTCGCCGACGCCGAAGAGAAGGAGTTCCGCTGGGTTTCCTCGTACTCCATCACGCACTTTGACTTCCCGTTCCTCTCGTTCGGGCACCCGACTCGTGGCGACGACGAGGCCGAACGGAAGTACTCCGACAGCGAGTGGCGGCGTCTCGCCTTCGAGAACGGCCAGCTCATCGGCGGCGTGCTGATCGGCGACCTCTCACAGCAGTCGGCGTTCAAACAGCTCATCCGCGAGGAGCGCCAAGTTGCAGAGCAGAAGGAACTGCTACTGGAGAAGGAAGTGGACCTCGAAGAAGTGAAGGCACAGACACCCGCGCCGGCCGAATAAGGCTCGCCGACACCGATATTTTTACGCGTTGTGGACGTAGCGACGCATATGCGTGATGCCCTCCACCGGCTGGTCGCTTGGCTCACCGGAAGCGGATCCGGCAACCCGGACGAGGCCGACCCGTCGGACGACAGCGTCTTTGCCGGGTCGCTGCTCGACTCGTCAGTCAACTACAGCCACGGTCAGAGCGACGCGCAGGCGGCCAGCGAGATGGATGAGATACAGGCGGAAGCCGAGCGCCTCGCCGAACAGGACCAGCACCGCGAGTAACTGCCAGCGGGAGAACGACGCTCTTTTTTCGCCCTAAAGCGGAGAGTCGCGTATGGATGGCGGCAGCGGCGATATGACCCTCGCGTTCGACCTCGACGCTCTCAAGCAACTGGCCTATCCGGACAGCGTGTTCAACGACGCGCGCCAGTGGTCCGAGTACGTCGGCGTCATCTCCGAACAGCCCACCTACGTCGTGACGAACTTCACCCGGAAACACCGTATCCGGCAAGACTTCTTCTCCGGCCCGCGCGGTCGTGAGGAGAGCCTCGAAAACGTCAAAGAGCAGTTCGACACTGACCGGCACGTCTTCGTCGGCGCTAACGACGACGACGCCGCCCTCGCTGAGACGGCGGGCTGGGAGTACCTCCCCGTCACGCAGGCCGCGGAGGCGGCCGACTGGGACCTCGGCGAACCGGAGACGCCGGACGCGACAACCGACGAAGACGAGGAGCGCGACGACTGGCCGTAGCGATACACCCCCACTGCTGTCGGGGCCTTCGCTTCGACTAGTTTTATATTTTCCCGGAGAGCGACTGAAGATATGGCCCTCCATACCGGCGACGCGTTACGGCGCGGTATCGACGATGTAACCAGCGAAAGCGGCCTTCTGGTCATGGGCGTTTTTCTCCTGTACAGCCTCGGAAACACTGTCGCAAGTTCGTCGGTAATGGGATTGCTGTTCGACGAGTTGATGCCGCAGGGCAGCCCCAGCGGCTCTGCCGGGGCGGGCGGCCCGGGGTTTTCGATGACAGATTTCGTCGGGCCGTTCAGCCTTGATCTGGCGGCTCCAGTCGCCGTGGTGTTGCTGCTGGTGTTCCTCGTGCTCGGACAGCTTGTCAAGTTCTGGGGTATCCGGCTGTTCGCAGACCAGAGCGAAATCAGGAGCGACAACGCGTCGGAGCGTGCCGTGATGACGGCTGTCCTCGGTGGCGGCATCGCAATCGTGATGTTCGCAATCTCGATGAGCTCGACGTTTTTCCAACTCAACGGACAGGTTATACTAAGTCTCGTCGCGTCGCTCGGTAGCGTGCTCGCCTCTCTGGTCGTCGGCCTTGCACTCGTCTACCTGCTGCAGGCGATTGCCCTGTACGACGGCGGGTACGTCGAGACGCTCAAACACGCTGTCGCGCGATTCATGGACGCTCCGGCCCAAATAATCGTCCTGCTGTTCATTCTGGCGCTTCTCGGTATCGTTCCGGGCATTCCTGCGACGGCGTCCGTCATCTCGATGGTCCTGCCCGGCACGTTCGACCTGCCGTCCCAGTCTGTTCTACAGGTCGCGTCGATGGTGCTAAACGCGCCAGTGCAGGCGTTCAGCCTCGCCGTAATTACGGACGCCTACATTCAGGTTCGAGCTGATCAAAACGATGACGCGTTCTGAGAAGTGGGCTTGATTGCGCACTGTCTTCCGTCACTCCGAAATATTCATTCAGCTTTATAGTTCCCGGTTACGGGTGGTGTGTATGGCCCTCCAAATCGGCCGTGCCTTCCAAGACGGTATCGACGAACTACTCAGTGAGCGCGGGGCGGTGTTTGCCGGCGTATTCATCGTCTATGGATTACTCAGCTCTGTCGTCTGGGCGTCGCTTTCGAAGGCGTTCACAGAGCTGTTTCTGGGACAACTGCCGAGCGATGCACAGGTAAATCAGGCGGCAATGGCTGGTGGGACGCCACTGGCACTTGACTTGCCGATTGCAGTTGCCGCCGTCGGCGCGCTCGTGCTGTTTGTGGTCAACGAGGCGCTGAACATCGTCGCGATCCGTGCCTTTGCCAGCGATGACCGTGCACCGATTCCGGACAATGTGGGCCGGCGACTGGGAAAAACTGTTGCAGTCGCGATTGTAGCCGGCATTTTCACGACCATCGCAGTGGGCATCGGCCTCGTTCTGCTTATCATCCCCGGACTGGTGTTTGCACTCCTGTTTTTCTTTGTCCGACAGGAGATTGCGCTGAACGACAGCGGAATCATCGAATCAATCAGCAACAGTGTCGGTATCGTCACCGACAACCTCCTCGCCACGTTTGTTCTGGCTATTGTGCTTGCGGTGCTCGGAATCGTTCTCGGCGGGGCTTTCAGCCTCCTCCCGATATCGCTACCGCCGATGGTCCTGACGACGGTCTCGACGGTCCTCTCTAGTGTCGTCGGCGTGTTCTCGATCGCTGTGACGACCGTCGCGTACCTCCAAGCAACGGAGTCCGGCTACACACAGGAAACAGAGTCCATCGGCGGGCTCTAATCCACTGTAGTTCGTATCGCGGCCTTTAACCACGCGAGCGACCAATCGCGGGTAATGGCTGAACCGCGCGTGCCCGGCGGACGTGAGTCCGAACTCGAACTACCCTGTGGCGAACGCGTCGACACGCATGACCTCCATCTGGGCATGCGGGAGTTCGCGTGCGACTGCGGGAAGACACACGCTGTCGTGCTTGACCCGCACCCGCTGGCACGGTTCGTGCCGGAGTTTCTCACTGAGGTGCTACATGCGACTATCGAGACCAACGACGACTACGACGAGTTCACCACCGTCCACCTGATGGGCGTCGTCATGGAGGAGTTTCCGGAGAAGGTCGTCGCCGCCGACACCAGTGAGGACGGGTCGGTTGGGTTCTCGCTGGCGTGGGTGAGCGGCTTCGACTCCCGCCGCCTCCACGAAATCGTCGTCGAACTGCTCGTGGAACTGATGGAACACGCCATCAGCCACGCAGAGGACGACGACGTGATGGCGGAGTTCGAAGAACAGATGCTCCAGTTCGACGTTGACGCGTTTGTCGAGCAGTACCGTGACGAACGGAACTTCGACGGCCGCTCGGATACCGCGATCTGAGACCGATAACGACCTGAGTACTTAGTGGGGTCGGCTCACACATGTGGTATGGCGGGTCGCGTCGCGGTCCTGCTCGTACTCTTGCTTGTTGCGGGCTGTGGCGCATTCAGTGGAGCGGAGCAACAGACGGTGACTCCAGTTCCGGTTCCCGAGCAGTCTCAGGACGACTCGGTCGAAGCGGTCATCACTGCGGACGGCGTCGACGCTAGGCGACTCGCGGCGGCACATCGCCGGGCAACTCGGAACCGCTCGTACGTTCTGGGAATGCGGCTATCGCTGGAATGGGGGACGCAGATCGTTTCGCTTGTTGTCGAAGACAGCTATCACTACGAATATCGGACCGAAATTGTCGACAAGAACTACACGAAGCGAGTGTACACCGACGGAGCCCGTCGCTACATCTACGACGAGCGAGCGCAGGGAGCTTGGACTGCGACGAGGCGACCCACACCGGTCAGCGATCTCCTCGACCCGGACCCTGCTCGACTGGTCGAGGCATATCTCGCGACGAACAGCAGCGTCGACCGGCCGAGGGACGGCTGTGATACCTGCCCCGTGATACTCACGGCCACGGAGCCGCCGGCGGCGTTCGAACCGGCCGACAATTACAGCGTTCGGGCAGCGGTCCGACCGGATGGACTCGTCCAGTCGCTCACCGTCTCGTACTGGGACCGCTCCAGAAACGCTCTGGTCGACTACGAAATCCGATACTCTGCAATCGACGACACGGATGTCTCCCGACCGGCATGGGTCCGACAACACTGGGCGAACGCGACAGACAGCGACCCCGCACTGTCCGACAGCCACCGACGCGACGCCGTCGGCTGATTTCCCGAAATCAGCCGTCTGACTGTTGTCTGACGGTGTTATATGGTGAATGCGGTGTTGTAATCGTGTATGGCTATGCGTGAGGGAGAGTTCGAGCGCATTCTGACAGTGCTCGAAGAAGCCGACGCCGACGGCACACTGACGGCCCGCGAAATCTGTGACCTGCTGGAAGAACACGACGAGGCGTTCGGGAGCGCCCACCGTGTTGCGACAGTTCTGGGTCGGCGTGCTCAGTCCGGCGAGGTCGAAGTCATTCAGGGCCAGCCCTACCGGTATCGCGTTCCCGACCGCGACAACTGACAGCTCTTGGCACCGCTGCCGTCCGAATTCTATCCTGCGCCCCTATATGAGACAGCCAATCATATGACGCTCACGCATTACGATATTCGAAATTAGGCTTCGAGCTTCGCATCCTTTCGCCGGGCTTATTACGATGTGTAGACTCCGCTCGTACAATGACAGCGGACGAGGACCGTACAATCCTGCTCATCGGCAGTGGCCCGATCAAGATCGGACAGGCGGCCGAGTTCGACTACTCCGGTGCACAGGCGTGTCGTGCCCTTCAGGAAGAGGGTGCCCGCGTCGTGCTCGTGAACTCGAACCCGGCGACGATTATGACTGACCCGGAGATGGCGGACAAGGTGTATCTCGAACCCATCAACACCGAAGCTATCTCTGAGATCATCCGGAAAGAAGAGCCCGACGGCGTCATCGCTGGCCTCGGCGGCCAGACCGGCCTCAACGTCACGGCTGAACTCGCCGAGGAGGGCGTCCTCGACGAGTACGACGTGGACGTGATGGGGACGCCACTGGACACCATCTACGCGACGGAGGACCGCGACCTGTTCAAACAGCGGATGGAAGACATCGGCGAACCGGTGCCGCGCTCGACGACCATCACGCTCGACGAGGGCGAGTCGGTCACCGATCTGGACGAAGAATCGCTCGTGGACCGTGTCGAAGCAGCCGTCGACGAGGTCGGCGGACTCCCGGTCATCGCACGCACGACGTACACGCTCGGTGGCTCCGGCTCCGGCGTCGTCGACGAGATGGACGAACTCATCGAACGCGTCCGCAAGGGCCTGCGCCTCTCGCGCAACAACGAGGTCCTCATCACCGAATCCATCTCCGGCTGGGTCGAACTCGAATACGAGGTGATGCGCGACGCCGACGACTCCTGTATCATCATCTGCAACATGGAGAACATCGACCCGATGGGTATCCACACCGGGGAGTCGACCGTCGTCACCCCCTCGCAGGTCATCCCCGACGAGGGCCATCAGGAGATGCGTGACTCCGCGCTGAAGGTCATCCGTGACTTGGGGATTCAGGGCGGCTGTAACATCCAGTTCGCTTGGCACGACGACGGTACACCCGGCGGCGAGTACCGCGTCGTCGAAGTGAACCCGCGCGTCTCCCGCTCCTCGGCGCTGGCCTCGAAAGCGACCGGCTACCCGATTGCCCGCGTCACCGCCAAGGTCGCGCTCGGCAAGCGCCTCCACGAAATCGACAACGAAATCACCGGGGAGACGACCGCCGCCTTCGAGCCGGCTATCGACTACGTCGTGACGAAGGTCCCGCGCTGGCCCATCGACAAGTTCCGCGACACGGAGTTCGAACTCTCGACGGCGATGAAGTCCACCGGCGAGGCGATGTCCATCGGCCGGACCTTCCCCGAGAGCCTGCTGAAGGCGCTTCGCTCCTCGGAGTACAACCCGGCTGCTGACTTCAACGAGATCGACGACGTGGAACTCGAAACGGAGTATCTCGAAAAGCCGACGCCCGACCGCCCGTACGCGATGTTCGAGGCGTTCTGCCGCGGCTACACTGTCGAGGAAGTCGTCGACATCACTGACATCAAGGAGTGGTACGTCGAGCGGTTCAAGGAGGTCGCCGATGCCGCCGACGCCGCCCGCGAGGGCGACTACGAGACCGCCGCACAGGCCGGTTTCACCGATCAGGAGATTACCGCGCTCGCCGGCGGCGAGTTCAACGACACACACGTCTCGTGGCTCCCAGCGGACCTCGACGAGGACGGCGGCGACGAGCCCGAAGTCGAAGCCGCGACCGACGGCTCTGGTGTCACAGTTGACACTGTCGAGACGGACACCACCGACCGCGACTTCAAGCTGGTCGACACCTGTGCCGGCGAGTTCGAGGCGACGACGCCGTACTACTACTCGACGCGGGACCCGTTGTCGGGTATCGACCGCAACGAACTCCAGATTGACCCCGACCTCGAAAGCGTCGTGGTCGTCGGTGGCGGGCCCATCCGTATCGGACAGGGCGTGGAGTTCGACTACTGTTCGGTCCACGCGGTCCGCGCGCTGGAGGAACTGGGCATCGACGCCCACGTCGTCAACAACAACCCCGAGACGGTGTCGACCGACTACGACACCTCCGACGGCCTGTTCTTCGAGCCGGTCACCGCCGAGGAGGTCGCCGACGTGATCGAGGCGACCGACGCCGACGGTGTGATGGTCCAGTTCGGCGGCCAGACCTCCGTCGACATCGGCCACCCGCTCGAACAGGAACTGCAGCGCCGCGACCTCGACTGTGAGATCATGGGAACGTCCGTCGACGCGATGGACCTCGCCGAGGACCGCGACCGCTTCAACAAGCTGATGGACGAACTCGGCATCTCACAGGCCGAAGGCGGCTCCGCCACCTCGAAGGAAGAGGCACTTGATCTGGCTCACGACATCGGCTACCCCGTCCTCGTGCGCCCGAGCTACGTGCTCGGTGGCCGTGCAATGGACGTGGTGTACAACGACGACGATCTCGAAACGTACATCGAGGAAGCGGTCCGCGTCTCCCCGGACAAACCCATCCTCGTCGACGAGTTCCTCGCCGACGCCGTCGAACTGGACGTCGACGCTGTGGCCGACGAGGACGACATCCTCATCGGCGGCGTGATGGAGCACGTCGAGACAGCGGGTATCCACTCGGGCGACTCCGCCTGTATGATTCCGCCCCGGTCTCAGGAAATCAAGGACGTGATGCCGCGCATCCGCGAAGTCGTCGAGGACATCGCCGACGCGCTCGATACGGTCGGCCTGCTGAACGTCCAGCTCGCTGTCCGCGACGGCGAGGTGTTCGTCCTCGAAGCGAACCCGCGCTCGTCCCGTACCGTCCCGTTCATCTCCAAGACGGCCGGCGTGCCAATCGCGAAGATCGCCGCCAAGGTGATGTCCGGCGCGACGCTGTCCGAACTCGATGTGCAGGAGCAGATTCCCGAGCAGGTCTCGGTCAAAGAGGTCGTGCTGCCCTTCGACCGCCTGCCGGGGTCGGACCCGCGTCTCGGCCCGGAGATGAAATCCACCGGCGAGGTCATGGGGACCGCCGGCTCCTTCGGCAAGGCCTACCAGAAGGCTCAGATGGCCGTCGGCAAGGCAATCCCACTCGAGGGAACGGCTATCGTCGACCTGCCGATTCTGGGCTTCGAGGAGCACTTCGACGTACAGGACTTTGACGACTACGAGGACACGGAGGCCATCATCGACGCCATCCAGAGCGGCGAGGTCGACCTCGTTCTCTCCCGCGACCGCGACGTACTGGAAGCCTGTGTCGAGGAGACCGTGACCTACTTCTCGACCCACGAGAGCGCCGAGGCGGCGCTGGAAGCGATCAACTCTGCCGACCAGCCACTCGCAGTTCAGGCCATCGACGAACGGCCCAAGACCCAGCGCGAGTGGGGCGCTGAGTAACGCGCTGACTCTCTCGGCGGTCCAGTCGTCGATTTATCGCGGTGCGATTTCATGTCATTCGAACAGATCGGCAGCAACGCTTATTCATCAGACACGCCGACACATGTGTCATGGCCGATGTTGTTCGTGTGTTACACGTTGAGGACGACCCCGAGTTTGCGTCGATGACGGCGGCGTTTCTCAGCCGCATTGACGACCGATTCGACGTGGTCTCGGCAACGTCGGCAAACGAGGGACTCACCCGGCTCAGCGAGGACCCAATCGACTGCGTCGTCTCCGATTTCGATATGCCCGAGCAGGATGGCATCGAGTTTCTGGAATCTGTCCGGGCCGTCGATGAAGACCTCCCGTTCATCCTCTTTACCGGCAAAGGCTCCGAGGAAGTGGCCAGCGAGGCGATTTCGGCCGGTGTGACTGACTACCTCCAGAAACAGCAAGGCACTGACCAGTACACGATTCTGGCCAACCGCATCACGAACGCGGTCGAGCAGTACCGGTCACAGCGAGCGCTGGACGCGAGCCGAGAGCGCCTTTCGCTGTTTATCGACAAGTCACCGCTCGGCGTTATCGAGTGGGACGAGAGCTTTGAGGTGGTTCAGGTCAACGAGAAAGGCGAGGAGATTCTGCGGCGTGGGGAAGCGGAGCTCGTCGGTAAGGGGTTCGAGACACTCGTCCCAGATTCGGCGCTGGATACGGTCGAAAAGACCATCACGGCGCTTCAGGAAGCTAGCGGCGGCTACAATACAGTACTCGATATCGAGACCGGCGACGGCGAGGAGATCGTCTGTGAGTGGCACAACCGCATCATCCGTGAGAACGGAGAGACTGTCGCGATCTTCTCGCAGTTTCAGGAGATTACGGAGCGCCAGCGGCGACAGCAGCGAATCGAGGCGTTACACGACACAACGCGGGAGCTGATGCACGCCGAATCACGCGAGGACGTCGCTGAACTGGTCGTCGAAACCGCACGCGACCTGCTCGGATTACCACTCAGTGCTGTCTTTCTCGTCGACGAGTCGGATGGTCGCCTCCGACCGGCCGCAGTGACTGACCAAGCACAAGCGGTCATCGACGACCAGCCGACGTTTAGCGAGGGCGACGGCCTCGTCTGGGACGTGTTCGAATCCGGCGAACAGCGCGTCTTGGACGACGTATCCACGCACCCTAACCGCTACAATCCTGACACCGACATCAGCAGCGAAATCCTGCTCCCACTTGGCGACCACGGCGTGCTGATCACCGCATCGACCGACGCCGCCGCCTTCGAGGACGCGTCGGTCTCGCTGATGCGAACCCTCGCTGCCAACACCGAAGAGGCCCTTTCCCGACTCGACCGGCAGCAGGAACTCAGAACGCTCACTGAGCGCCACGAACTCGCGCTTGAGGGTGCCGAACTCGGCGTCTGGGACTGGAATGTCCAGACAGACGAAGTCGCCTTTGACGAGCGCTGGGCCGAGATGCTCGGCTACTCGCTCGACGAACTGGAGCCGTCGGTCGACACGTGGGATGAGCTGATTCATCCCGAAGACCGCGAACGCACCTACGAAGCGCTCAACGCCCACCTCGACGGTGAGACGGAGATATACGAATGCGATCACCGACTCGAGACGGCCACTGGTGACTACCGCTGGATTCGCGACATCGGCAAGGTGTTCGAACGCGACGAGAACGGCGATCCGCTCCGCGCGGTGGGGATCCATCAGGACGTGACCACCCACAAAGAACGGAAACAGGCGCTCGAAGACACGAGCCGCAAACTCCAGGTAATTCTCGACACAGCGCCGACGTACATCCTGATGAAAGACACCGAGAGCCGCTTTCTCTTCATCAACAGTGCGGCCCGTGACCTCTATGGGATCGACGCTGACGAGTCCGTCGTCGGGATGACCGATTACGACCTGCTCCCGGAGCACATCGCGGACCAGACCCACGCCGACGACCAGCGTGCGCTTGAAACCGGAGAGACGGTCGAACTTGAGACGGTGATCCCCGTCGACGGGACAGACCGGATTCAACTGACGCGGAAGACACCGATTCTCGATGAGAACGGCGAGCCGTACGCACTCTGTGTCGTTGCGACCGATATCACCGAGCAGAAGCGGCGCGAGCGGGAGCTGGCCCGACTCACCGACGAGTACGAGGCGGTGTTCGAGAACACGAACGATGCCATTGCACTCGTTGCTGTTGAAGGCCCGTCGGACGACCCGACGTTCCGATACGTTCGGACGAACGAGGCCTACGAACGGCAGACTGGACTCGACACCGAGTCACTGGCCGGACAGACCCCAACCGAGGCTGCCGGTCAGGACATCGGTCGTCGAATCGCTAACCACTACGAGCAGTGCGTTACCGCCGGCGACACCGTCACGTTCGAAGAACGCGACCTCCACCCTACCGGCGTCTGGGAGACCCAGATCACACCGATTTTCGCCGACGGGGAGATAACCCGGCTTGTTGCCATCTCCCGGGATATCTCCGACCGCATCGAGTATCGAGAGGAGTTGGAGCGACAGAACGACCGACTCGAAGAGTTCGCAAGCATTGTCTCCCACGACCTCCGGAACCCGCTCAGTGTCCTCGAAGGGTCACTCACCCTTGCCAGAGACACCGGCGACGACGAGCAGCTCGACCGCTGCTACCGTGCAATCGACCGCATGAAGGAACTCATCGAAGACCTTCTGACCCTCGCTCGTGAGGGGGACACGGTATCCGAAACGGAACCGCTCGATCTCGAATCGACTGCGCTGTCCTGCTGGCACGCCGTTGACACGTCTGATGCCACTTTCGACATCACTACTGAGAGCACGATTTACGCCGATGAGAGCCGCGTTCGCCAACTCCTCGAAAACCTCATTAACAACGCCGTGACACACGGCGGTTCGGCTGTCACCGTTGAAGTCGGTGATCTCGGCGATTCGGGATTTTACGTCGCCGATGATGGCGGCGGTATCCCACCGGAGAAACACGAGACAGTGTTCGAAAGCGGGTACACCACAACCGACGGCGGCACCGGCTTCGGCCTCGCTATCGTCAAGGAGATCGCGACGGCACACGACTGGTCGGTGTCCGTGACTGAGAGCGAGGCCGGTGGCGCACGGTTCGAGTTCAGGGGCGTCAGACAGGCGTCCTGAAAGGCTCTGTTGTGATGGCTGTTCGTCAGCCACCTGCCGCTCTCTAAAAATATCACAAACCATAGCTCCTGTTCGAAAATATTGCTTATTAGTGGGTTGTAGGTGCGTATTGGTGAGTGGATGTCTTTCCATGAGTCAATAATGGCACGTTCGTAACACTCATCTCTGCGGCTGTGGCACTAGCGGTATGAATCGCGTTGCAATCGCTGTCGCCGCTCCGAGAACCAGATGATAGAGAACGTCACCGAGCGGGCGGAGACAGTCGCCGAGATGGCCCCCAGCGGTTCGGTGACGACGGCGGTACTCGCTGGCCATGAGAGCCGGTTTGCGGAGGTCCCGCCGCTGAACAACCCGCCGTTGACGTACCTCGACGGCGCGGAAGCCCCGGCATATCTTTTGACCAACGGGAAACGCGGCATCGGGCGCGGAACGAAGCGCAAGACCGACTCACCGGTCGGGGACCGTCGGACGGTCATTCTGGTCACCGGTCGGCGGACACTCTGTCTCATCGGGAAAGACGAGGACGACGAAGTCATCGAGATTCCACACGAGGCAGTTGCCGACGTTACCACCAAGTCCGGGTTCCGCGCGCACCGTCTTGCACTCCGAACCCCCCGGAAGATGTACCACTGCTGGGTGCACCGCAAGACCGACAAGACAACCCTCAACGCGGCCGCCGAGTTCATCGAGAACCATCAGCAGGACAGTCCGGACGCCATCGACGGCGACGACACCGCTAACCGGATCATGTACCGCGGCCGCCCCGTCGCGCCGCAGGATACCACGACCAAAACCGAAGACAGCGACCAGACGACGTACTATCGCGGGCAGCCAATCGACGACGACAGCGACTGAAAGACGTGGCTCATACGAGTGCGAACCGCGCTACTGCTCGCGGGTCACGTTGTTCCCCGTTCGCAACTCCGAGGGCCGCGCTTCGCGCGCCTCTCGTTACTCCTCACGGTTCGCTGACGCTCACCGTTCGGGATTTGGAGACCCCTCCCTGCGGTCGGGCTCTCCCTACTCCCCCGCCATCCCCAGCACATCATCGAAGAAGCCGAGCGAATCGTGCGGGCCGGGGTTGGCCTCGGGGTGGTACTGGCGCGTGATGATGTCCAGATCGTCGTTTTCCAGCCCCTCCGGTGTGTCATCGTTGACGTTGACTTGGGTCACGTCGAGTTTGTCGCCGGGGTTGGCGACGGTGTAGCCGTGGTTCTGGGTCGTCATCACGACTTGGTTGGAGCGCAGGTCACGGACCGGCTGGTTCACGCCGCGGTGGCCGAACTCCATTTTTTCGGTTTCGCCGCCGAGTGCGTTAGCGACGACCTGCTGACCGAGACAGATGCCCGCGAGCGGCACGTCGCCGACGTAGGTCTCGACGAGTTCGCCGGCCTGCTCGAAGTTCTCAGGGTCACCGGGGCCGTTTGAGATGAACAGCAGGTCCGGGTCGACAGCCGCCACGTCGTCCTCACTGGCGTCGTAGGGGAAGATGTGAACTTCGGCGTCACGTTCGACCAGCGACTCGGTGATGGACCCCTTCGCACCGCAGTCGACCAGCGCGACCGTCGCACCGTCGCCGCCCTCGTTGTGGACTTCTACGTCGTCGACGGAGACCTGCGCGCCGATGTCGGTGTGGTCGGACATGTGCTTGCACTCGTGGAGTTCGTCGAGCGCGTCCTGCTCGGTCACGTCCGGGCCGGCAGCGATACCGCATTTCATCGCCCCCTCGTCACGGATTTCGGTGACGATGTCGCGCGTGTCGAGGTGGTCGACGGCTGGGACGCCCTCGGATTCGAGCCACTCGGCCACGTCGTCGGTCATCTCGCGGGCCACTGCCGCGCGCGGGTGGACGCGGTCCGACTCGAAGCGTTCCTCTCGGACGCCGTAGTTCCCGATGAGCGGATAGGAGAACGTCAGGACCTGCTCTTCGTAGGAGGGGTCGGTGAGACTCTCCTCGTAACCGGTGTACGCTGTTGTAAAGACCAGTTCGCCGCGGGCCGTCCCCGGAGCGCGAGCGCGCGCCTCGATGACGCGGTCGCCTTCGATTGCCACGTAAGCGTCAGCCATTACGAGATGCGTATACTATAGTCGGCCATAAGGGTTGCTTTCGAAGACGAGTTTCGAATTTCGCAATCCTCAAGTCACGACCGGTGGAACTGTCACATCTCGATGGACGACCTCGACAGAGAGATACTCTCGATACTCCGACGGGATGCCCGAACCCCGTATACGGAAATCGCAGACCGAGTCGGCACGTCTGAAGGGACCGTACGGAATCGCGTCGATAGACTGGTCGAGGACGGCGTAATCGAACGTTTCACTGTCGCGACTCGGACCGGCAACGTGAAAGCGATGATAGAGGTTCGGGTCGACGTGAACGTCGACACGGCCGCGGTTTCGGATCGCATCGCTGATTGGCAGGAGGTCGATTTCGTGTGGCAAGTCTCCGGCGAGGAGGACATCGTCGTCGTCGTCGACGCCGCCGACACCGACGCGGTCAACGGCCTCATCACGCAAGCGCGTGAGTTGGAGGAGGTCGTGGGCACGAAGACGAGATTGATTCTGAACGAACGGGTTGGGTGATGCGCACGGCTAGCCGCGCGCGAACCGACCGCGAGCAATTGCAATTCACCGAACGAGGCTCATTCTGAACGAACGAGTAGGGCAATCGGTCCGAAGCCGCGCGACGTGACCGCCGTGTGCAAAGCGTCGCCGCGGTCGATCCGCGTGGCTGACATTCATGGTCGTCGCCCCGGAATGGTGCGGTATGCAGGTCACGGACCCGTTTTCAGGGGACCTCGCCTCGACGTACGCGCAACTCGCGGAGGACGGCGCGGAGTTTCTCGTCGTCGGGGCGGTCCTCTATTTTCTGGGCCGGTTGCTCGTCGTCCCGGCTATCCGCTGGGGACTGGAGCGCTCTAGAGTCGATAAGACGCTTGAGAGCGCGCTCGGAAGCGCCAGTCACCTTCTCGTCGTCATCCTCGCGGTGGTCGTCGCAGCGAGCGTCGCCGGGTTCCAAGGGACACTCGCCGGATCGACGCTTGTTGCGGCCGGCGTGACGGTCGCCGTCGGACTGGCCGCACAGGACGTGCTCGGCAACTTCGTCTCCGGCGTGTTCATCGTCACCGACCCGGACCTGAACGTCGGCGACACGATAGAGTGGAACGGCAAGCGCGGCGTCGTCGTCGACATCGATCTCCGGGTCACACGCGTCCGGACGCCCGACAATGAGCGAGTAATCGTGCCGAACACCGATCTGGCGACGAGCGCGGTGACCAACCGGACCTCGACGGGGCCAATCGGCATCTCGTATGACTTCGGCGTCGGCTACGACGCCGACCTCGACGAAGTGGAGGCCATCATCAGGAACGTCGCCCGCGACATCGACCACGTCGCCGAGAAGCCGGAACCGGTGGTCGGGGTCGACAGACTCGCCGACGCCGCCGTGGTAGTGACCGGGCGGATATGGATTCCGAACAACCGCCGGAACAGACTCCCCAGCGTCCACTCGGCGTTCGTCCGTGGCGTCCACGAGGCCTGTCGCGCCGAGGGCATCGACCTCAGCAACACGACCCAGCACGAACTCTCGGGCGACATCGGCGTCCACGACGGGCCTAGAGCGGCCGACGAGCGAGCCGAGTGACGGCCGCTCCGTCCGGCGTCTGACTCCGCCTCGTCTCCAGCGACCGTACGTTTATATTTGTCCCTAAAATGGTACGTATATGGACGAGAAGCGCTTCGTCGTTGCCCTCTTCGGTCTCGTTGTCGCGGTGGTGGTCGGCGTACTCGCGTATCAGTTTATCGCGGCGTTGACTGTCTCCGTGTTCCTCTATTATTCGACGCGGCGGTACTACAGTTCCTTGCGCAGGCTCCGCCTTCCGGCGCGAGTGCGTGCGGTCGTGGTGATGGCTTCGCTGGCGATCCCGCTCCTGTTGCTCGTCAGCTATGCGAGCGTCTTGCTTATCGTCGAAGCCCGGCAGTTCGTCACCCAGTACGCGCTCGTCGACGTGGCCGCGACCCACGTCAGTTGGCTCGACGGCGCGGAGTCGGTCCCCGACCTCACTGCCGAGGGGCTGTACAGCGCCTACCAGTCGGGACAGCTCTCGCCGTTCGTCGATTTTCTCAGCGAGAACGCCATGGTGCTTACCTCGGTCGCTTCCCAGTTCCTTCTCAATCTGTTCATCACGACCATCGTCACGTACTATCTTCTGGTGGACGGGCGGCGTATCCGGGAGTGGCTGCTTCGGTTCGATGACGGAGCCATCATCCGGGAGTACCTCGAAGCTGTCGACGAGGAACTGGAGGCGGTACTGTTCGGTAATCTCCTGAACGTGTTGGCGATCTCGCTCATCGCCATCGCTGCGTTCACCGGTTACAACGCGGTCGCCCCGGCGGCTGTCGAGGTCCCGTATCCGACGCTTGCCGGCGCGTTGACCGGTATCGCCAGTCTGATTCCCGTCGTCGGGATGAAGATTATCTATCTCCCGCTGACCGGCATCGCCGCGCTACCGGTGGTGCTCGACGGACAGTCCTCGCTGCTCGTGTACGTGCTCGGGTTCCTCCTCGTCGCGGTGGTCGTCGTCGACACGATTCCCGACCTCCTGCTCCGGCCGCTGCTCAGCGGTGAGAACACACACGTCGGCCTCCTCATGCTCGCGTACACGCTCGGCCCCGTCGTGCTCGGGTTCTACGGGCTCTTTTTCGCCCCAATACTGCTCGTCGTCGGACTGACGTTCGCGAACACGGCGCTGCCACGGTTGCTCGGTGCCAGCGAACCGGACAGCCTGTCACCGGACCAGATGCGGCTCAACGACTTCCGGTAGAGACGTTCGGTACGCCCGCGTCCTCCGTGCCGCTCTCTCACTCCGCTACGCCGTCCGTCAGCCCGTCCAGCAGGTGTATCGCGCCGTGTTTGTCAAGCGGGTCGTTCGCGTTTCCGCAGTGGGGGGACTGCACGCAGGCCGGACACCCGTCGGCGCAGTCACACGAGCGCAGCATCGACAGCGTGGTGTCCATCAGCGGCCCGATGTCGTGATAGCCGGCCCGCGTCAGGCCGATGCCGCCGGGGTAGCCGTCGTAGATGAAGATCGTCGGCTCGCCGGTGTGTGGGTGCCGCGGCGTCGACAGCCCGCCGATGTCGCCGCGGTCACAGAGGTACTCGAAGGGAAACATCGAAATCATGGCGTGTTCGGCGGCGTGGATGGCTCCCGGGAAGTCGCCGGGGTCGGTTGCCTCATCACCGGGATGGCTCCCATCACCTCCCTTGGAGCCGCTTCCGGCCCTGTACGCGCCTTGTTGTATCTCGCTCTCCAAGTCCGACGGCACCGTGTGGTACAGCGCCTTGGTCTCTAACGTCGTCTCGGGCAGGTCGAGCGAGCGCTGACCGAGCACCTCCCCGGATGAGCCGTCGCGGCGCTCGTAGCCGGTAATCTGCTTGCGCATCGTCACCGACGCGAAGCGGACCGGCACGTCCTCGCGGGTCGGTAAGCGCCGCTCTGTCAGGTCCGCCTCGACGGTGATGGTCTTGTCGTGCAGGACGCGGGTGAAGTAGTCGGCCCACGTCCGGTCGAGTTCGGCGACGCCCGCATCGAGGTCGAGGTCAGTCACCTCGTAGCGCCGGCCCTGATGATGATAAACCGCGCCGGGGTGAGCGTCCCGCAACGCGTCCTCGACGGAGAGTTTCGCTATCACGTCGCCTTTCGCGACCAGTTTCACCTCGCCGTCGTCGACGGTCCGCAGGTTCATCTCGTGGTGTGGGCTGCCGTTGCCGAGCCAGCGCATCCCCTGATCGGTCTGGCGACGGTCGAGTTTCCCGGCCGATTCGAGGTCGGCGACGACATCGGGGAACGTCTCGCCGAAGTGGCGGTCGTCGGCCGGTGAGAGCCAGTTTTCGCAGGCGGCTGCGTGGACGTGGTTCGGAAGCAGTTGCTCGTTTTCGGGGTTGGTCACGGCTTGCTCGGCCCCGGTCTCGAACAGCGCGTCGGGGTTGCGCAGGACATACTGGTCCAGTTGATCCTCGCCGCCGACGAGGGCGACCAGCGCAGGGTCGGTGCCGCGGCCGGCCCGCCCGGCCTGCTGGAAGGCTCGCATCCGCGTGCCGGGATACCCGTCCAGCAATACGGCGTCGAGGCCGCCCACGTCGACGCCCAGTTCGAGCGCGCTGGTCGACCAGACGCCCCGCAGGTCCCCGGACTGCAGGCCCTGTTCCAGTTCGCGCCGGCGGTCGTCGGTCAACGCGGCCTGATACGCACCGACGCTATCGGCGAGGTCGTGCTCGCCGCGGCTCCGGAGTTCGTCCGCGCTGTCGCTGGCGTACCGCTCGGCCGTCTGGCGTGACCCGGCGAAGACGACCGTCTGGAGGCCCCGTTCGACGAGGTCGACGAACAGCTGTTTCGTCTCGACGTGATTGGACTTCCGCCGGCCGCTCCCCCAGCCGCCACCCTCGTACTCCGGGGGGTTCCACAGCAGCCAGTGACGCGGCCCGCTGGCGCTTGCGTCCTCGTCGACGAGCGCAAACGACGGCTCGGGCTGGCCGGTGACAGCAGCGGCGTGTTCGACCGGATTCCCGATTGTCGCCGAGCAGCAGATCCACTCCGGACCGCCCGCGGTACCGCTATCGTCCCCCGCGCCACTGCCCGCGTCGAACCGCTCCGCGACCCGCTGGAGGCGGCGCATCACCAGCGAGACGTGGCTGCCGAACACGCCGCGGTAGCCGTGCACCTCGTCGATGACGACGGTTTCGAGCCGCCCGAAGAACCAGTCCCACAGGCGGTGGGCGTGGGGCAGGATGCCGTAGTGGAGCATGTCCGGCGTCGTCAGCAACACGGTCGGCTGGCGCTCCCTGATGGCTTCCTTCTCGGATTTCGATTGTCGGCCGGTGTACTGGGCGACGGAGACGCCGGAGGCGAAGCCAAGCCCCTGTGCCAGTTCCGACAGTGTCTCGGTCTGGTCGTTGATGAGCGCGACTTGCGGTGCGACGTACAGCGTCGTCGCCCGGCGGTCCAGTGCCCGCTCGAAGGCGGGAACGGTGTAGGCGAGGCTCTTGCCGCTTGCCGTTTCGGTCGCGAGGACGACGTTTCGACCGTCACGGACCGCCTCGATAGCGTCCACTTGGTGTGCGTAGAGGTCCGTGATGCCCCGGTCTTCGAGGACGCCGGTGAGTCGGTCCGCAACGTCGCAGTCCGCGGTCCGCGCGTCCCGGCCGGGCACCGTCCGCTGGTCGACGATCTGTCCCTCGTAGTACGGCCGGTCCCGGAGCCACGCAATCGTGTCGTCCACGGGCGAGGTACGGGAGCGAAAAGTATCGGTGTTGCTGTTTCCCGTCGCCGCAGGCGCAGTCTGCGGTGGCCTCAGTCAGTGGTGGACTGCTTGAGCGGCGGTGTCGCGCCACGCGTCGTTGCGGGCGGGAGGGACCCCACCGCCGCAGGGAGCGCAGCCAGCGGTACGGTGTCGTGACCGCTGCTGGCATGGCTACCCTCCGCTGTTTCGACAGTGAGACGAGCGCTGCCTGCCTCAATAACTGGGCTGTTGCCGTCACCGGGTTCGCCCGCAATCACGACTGCATCGGCGGCAGCGGCGAGGTCGACGGCGCGCTCACGGGCCGTGTCGTCGATGCCGGCGAAGGCCGGGACCGTGACCGCCTCGCAGTCGAGGTCAGCCGCCCGCTCGGCGGCCGCGTCGCCCGCCGGAACGACGCCGACACTCACCCGACAGCCAGCCCCGACGAGTTTCGAGACGGCGGCGGCCGCTGGCTTGCCAGTCCCGACGACGTGGACGCGACGAGAAACCGACTCATGTTCGGCCAGCGGCGTCACGAGCGGCGCATCGGTTCCTGGCTGGGTCGTCACCAGTGTCTCCGCGTCGAACGCGTCCCGGAGCGTGTCGCTCGTGAGGACGTCCACTGGACGGCCCGCTGCACGGACTTCGCCCCCCGCGAGCAACACCAGTTCGTCGCAGTACCGCGCAGCCAGATTGAGGTCGTGTATCGCGGCGATTGCCGCCTTCCCACTGTCGACGAGCGAACGGACGAGTTCGAGCGTCCGGACGGCGTGATTGATGTCGAGGCTCGCCGTCGGTTCGTCGAGCAGCAGGACCGGCGTCTCCTGTGCGAGTGCCCGAGCGAGGAGGACGCGCTGGCGCTCGCCGCCGGACAGCGAGGTGAACGGGCGGTCGGCAAACTGGGCGACGCTCGCGCGCTCCATCGCCCGTTCGACGGCGCGCCGGTCGGCCTCGTCCATCCGGTCGAACCGGCCGAGATGCGGCGTTCGCCCCATCTCTACGGTCTGTCTGACAGTGAAATCGAAGGAGAGGTCGGTGCTCTGGGGCGTGCTCGCGACCAGTCGGCTCACCGCCTTCGCCGAGCGGTCCGAAACCGGTTCGCCGTCGACGCGGACAGTCCCGCGGTCCGGGTCCAGCGTCCCCTTGACCGTCCGCAGGACCGTCGTCTTGCCCGCGCCGTTGGGACCGACGAGACCGACGAGCGACCCACGGTCGACGGTAAAATCGACGCCCGAGACGACCGACTGGCCGCCGAACGACACTGCGAGGTCAGAAACGTCGAGCATCGGCCCAGAGTGGTCCTGTCCCGGATCGGCACTGTTGGACTCAGCTACGCCGTTCATAGCTCGTGTACCTCCCGCTTCCGGAGCAGATACAGGAAAAAGGGCGCGCCGAGGACGGCGGTGACGATGCCGACCGGGACCTCGGCGCTGCCAGAGCGTGCCAGCGTGTCCGTGGCTACGAGGAACGACGCGCCAGCGAGGGCCGCCGTCGGGAGCAGTATCCGGTGGTCTGGCCCGACGAGCAGTCGCATCACGTGGGGGACGATGAGGCCGACGAAGCCGACGATGCCGGCGACGGCGACGCCCGCCGCCGTGATGACTGCTGACAGCGCGAGCAGGACCCGTTTGGTCCGTTCGACCTCGATACCGAGGCTCTGTGCGTCTTCCTCGCCCAGCAGCATGACATTCAAGTCGCGTGCGTAGGCGAGCAGGACGACGAACGGGACGGCCACGAGGAGGGCGCTGGTGGTCACCTCGGGCCACGACGCGCCCTTGAGATGGCCCATCAGCCAGAACAGCGCCCGGCGGATGCTCTCGCCGCTGTGGAGCAACAGGAACGAGACGACTGCGCCGAGAAACGTCTGTATCGCGACGCCGGCCAGCAACAGCGTCGCGACCGGCGTGTGGCCGTTCCGTGTCGCGATGAGGTAGACGCCGAAGGCCGCGACCAGCGCCCCCGCGAAGGCCGCGCCGCGGAGCCCGAGCCCGAACGGGATCACGACCGGCGCGACGATGAAACCGACCGCGCCGACCGCCGCGCCGGAGGAGACACCGATGATAGAGGGGTCGGCCATCGGGTTCCGGAAGATTCCCTGCATGACTGTTCCCGCGGCGGCGAGCGAGAAGCCGACGACCGCGCCGAGCAGTATCCGGGGGAGCCGGACTTGCATCACAATCTGTCTCTGGAGGTCGCTTACAGCGTAGGCGAACACGTGGGCGGTGGTCACGTCGACGGCGGGACCGGAAAGCGAGATACCCGTCGGGACAACGACGGCGTTGAGCAGCACTTTCCCGACGACTGCGGGCGGAATCCACACCGGGCCGATGCCGGCGCTCGTCGTCACCACGGCACAGAGGACGGCGACCAGCCCCGCCGACCACCCGACGGCCCGACCCGCGAAACGCATGTATGAAAGCCCAGTTGCAGTAGATAAGTATTTATTGCTCCTGATACCCGCCTAGGGCATGCGACGACTTTCTCTCGTCTGCGTTCTTGTCTTGCTTGTCGGCTCGCTCGCGGGTGTCGCGCCAGCCACAGCGACAGCCACCACGCAGGCCGACGACTGCTCGTTTCCGGTCACGGTGACCGACGCGACCGGGACCGAGGTCACTATCGAGGAGCGCCCGGAGCGAGTCACGACGACCAATCCCTCGGCCGCACAGACGATGTGGGAGATCGGCGGCCGGTCACAGGTCGTCGGACTCACGCAGTATGCGGGCTATCTGGACGGCGCTGAGAGCCGGACGAACGTCTCGGCGAGCTTCGGCGTCAGCGTCGAGCGCGTCGTCGGCACGAACCCGGATCTGGTGGTTGCCCCGAACGCCAGCGCCGGTGACGTGGCCCCGCTCCGGCAGGCCGGCCTCACCGTGTATCACCTCCCGGCCGCGACAACTATCGAGGACATCCGGGCAAAGACGGCGACTATCGGTCGCCTGACCGGTAACTGCGGGGGCGCAGCCGGGGCCAACGCTTGGATGGACGCGAACGTCGACGCCGTTCGACAGGTCACCGCGGACGCCGAGGACCGACCGACGGCGCTGTACCCGCTGGGTGGGGGGTACGTGGCAGCCGGAAACACCTTCGTCACGTCGCTCATCGAGCTTGCGGGCGCGGAGAACGTCGCGGCCCGAAACCACACGCAATACCCACAGCTCAGCGATGAAGTCATCCTCCAGCTTGACCCGGACGTGCTCTTTGTCACCGAGAACACGGCGACTATCGCGACGACCGAGCCCTACGCCAGCACGACCGCGGGCCAGACGAACGCGACGGTCTCCGTACAGGTGCGGAACATCAATCAGCCCGCCCCGCGAAGCGTGGTCTCGTTTGCCCACAACGCCACCGCACAGCTCTATCCGGACCGCTACGACGCCGACAGCTACGTTCCCCGGTCGGCCGTGACGGCGACCGAGACGGCGGCGGGCGGCGTGACGCAGACGGACGAGCCGACGCCCGCGGACCACACGCCGAGCAGCGACCAGCCCACGACCGACGCCAGCGGCCCCGGATTCACCGCCGTTGCGACGCTCGTCGCATTGCTCGCGCTGATTGGCACACTCTCCCGTCGGAGGCTGTAGCGCCATGGACAAACAGACTATCCGCGAGACGGTCTGGGACGCGCTGGAAGAGCGCGGAATCGCCCGCTTCCCATTCCCGCCCCACGACCGGATTCCGAACTTCGACGGTGCGACACAGGCGGCCGAGCGCCTGACCGAGACGGCGGTCTGGGACGCCGCGGAGACGGTCAAAGCGAACCCGGACTCGCCACAGCTTCCGGTCCGACGGGCGGCGCTGCGGGCCGGCAAGACGGTGTACATGGCCGTGCCCCTGCTCCGGGACGAGCGGTGTTTCTACGAACTCGACCCGGCCGAACTCGACGACATCGAGGCGGCACCGGCTATCTCGAACGTCGCTGACCACGCCCGTCAGGTCGGGCCAGAAGCCGTCGGCAGCGTCGACCTCGTCGTGTCGGGTTCGGTCGCGGTCACCGAGGACGGCGCGCGAATCGGCAAGGGCGAGGGGTACAGCGACCTCGAATACGCCGTCCTCCGGGAACTGGGGCTGGTCGATGAGACAACGCCGGTCGTGACGACGGTCCACGAGCTACAGGTCGTCGGCGGTCCCGGTGGCGTTGTCGACGCCGACGTGCCCGTCGATGCCCACGACGTGCCGATGGACTGGGTTGTGACGCCGGAGCGCACTGTCGAGACAGAAACCACGTACGCGACACCGACGGGCGTCGACTGGGACGCGCTTTCGGCTGACCGTATTAAGGACATACCGGTGCTTTCGGCACGTCGGCCTGACTGAGATTTCAGCCGTTGTAGCTGTGGTCAAACCTTGGTAATCCAAGCTTACCGGCGGTACAACTTTAGCCCCACACGCCTTGGAACCCGTATGGATACACCCGTGGCTGCGTCGAACCGTCACGGGGGCGATGGCGCTGTCGGTGAGCTGTGTGTCCTCTATGTCGATGAGGACTGTGACGACATCACGGCAGTCAAGGAGGCGCTGGGAGGGAGCACCGACGAGTTCACAGTGACCGTGTGCGACACGGCTGCCGACGCGCTCAAAACCCTAGACAACGCGTCCTACGACTGCATCGTCAGCGAGTACCGACTGCCGGACCGAGACGGAGTCGAGCTGTTGCGGGCCGTTCGGGACCAATCGCATGACCTCCCGTTTCTGCTTTTCACTGACCACGGCGACGAGAGCGTGGCCAGCGATGCCATTTCGGCTGGCGTCACGGACTACATGACGAAGACGCCTCTTTCAGAGCAGACGGAGTTGCTCCGACAGCGGATTGCCTCGGCTGTTGCTCGCCATCAGGAGGAGGCGGATATCCTCGACCGAATGACCGACGCGTTCTTCGCGGTGGACGAGAACTGGGAGTTCACGTACGCCAACGAGCGCGGCAGACGTGTTATCGGCCGTGCGATGGAGGTGGACGGTGATACCACTGCCCTGCTGGGGCGGAACATCTGGGAGACGATTCCGTCGTTGGAGGGAACTGAGTTCAGCAAGCAGTACCGGCAGGCGATGACACAGCAGGAGCCCACCTCGTTTGAGGCGTACTTCGAGCCGCTGCAGACGTGGTTCGAAGTGTCCGTCTACCCGTCGTCGACGGGGATTTCGGTGTACTTCCGTGACATCACCGAACGCCAGAAGCACGAGGAAGAGATCAGGGGCAGAGAACGGGCGCTCAGAGAGATCTATCGGGTCATCTCCCGCAAAGACTTGGACTTCGAAGCGAAAGTCGAGCGCCTGCTCGAAATCGGGCAGAACGTTCTCGGGACCGAGACGGCCGCACTCTCACGAATTGATGGCGACAGGTACGTCTTCGAGATCGTCCACGACCCGACGGGGGCCACCGAGGCGGGCGATGCGGTCCCGCTAGACGCGACGAACTGCGAGCGGGCCGTCGTCGAGGAGCAGACGCTGGTGCTCGCTGATATCGCCAAAGACCGGCCAGAACTGACCGAGAGAGTGGGCTACACCGAAATGGGCGTTTCCTGTTACCTCGGAACGCCTGTTGTCGTCGACGGCTCGGTGTACGGCACGTTCTGCTTCTACGGCACGGAGCCCCGCGATTCCTTCTCCGAGTGGGAAGTCACGCTCGTCGAGCTGATGGGGAACTGGGTCAGCTACGAACAGGAGCGCGAACGCCGTGAGCAGGAACTCACCCGCGAGCGAAACCGGCTGGAGGAGTTTGCCAGCGTCGTCAGCCACGACCTTCGAAACCCGCTCAACGTCGCGTTCGGGCGACTCACGCTCGTTGACGAGGCCTACGACGGGAATCAGGAGCACGTCGAGGCGCTCCGGCGGTCGCTCGAACGGATGGACGAACTCATCGACGACGTCCTCGCGCTCGCCCGCGGCGGCCACAAGGTCATCGACGCGACCGAAACCTCGTTAGACGATATTATCACGGCCGCTTGGGACACCGTCGAGAGTTCGAACGCGACGCTCGAACGGGTCGACACGGACGCCCGAATCACGGGCGACCAGACGCGGCTCCAGCAGCTCTTCGAGAACCTCTTTCGCAACGCCGTGGAGCACAGCGACGACGCCGTGACCGTTCGCGTCGGGACGCTCTCGGACGGACGAGGGTTCTACGTCGCGGACGACGGCCCCGGGATTCCCGAGGACGAGCGCGAGACCGTGTTCGAACGCGGCTACACTACGAGCGACGACGGGACGGGGTTCGGGCTGGCAATCGTCTCAGAAATCGTCGACGCACACGGTGGCCGGATAACTGTCGCGGAGAGCGAGGGCGGCGGGGTGCGCTTCGACGTGACCGGTATCGACGTCGAGTGACTACAGCTGGTCGACGCAGTCCCGGATGAGCCCGTCGACGTTCTCCGGCAACGTCGGGTGGTAGGCCCGGTCCGGGAGGTCACGCACGTCCAGTCCCAGTTCGACGATAATCTGGAACGCCTTGGCGAAGCTGTCCGCGTGGTAGTGCATCCCCTGCCAGCCGAGCACCGTCCCGTCGTCGGCGTCGACGACGAGCTTCGCCAGCCCTTCGGGCACGTTCTTCGATTTGAACACGCCGTCGTCGCTGGCCTGACGCGTCGCGGTGACGACGTCGTAGCCGGCCTCCGTCGCCGTCTCCTCGTTGTGGCCGACGCGAGCGAACGGATAGACGCCCAGCCCAGAGAAGATGACGTGGTGGTGGACGTTCCGGTATTCTTCGAGCGAGCCACCGGCTTCCTGCCGGACGATGTTCTCGGCCGCGGTGAAGCCCTGCTCCTTGGCGACGTGGAGAATCGGCTCCTTGCCGTTGACGTCGCCGACGGCGTAGATGTGGTCGGCGTCACGGGTCTGCATCGTGTCTTTCGCCCAGTTGCCTTCGACGGAGATAGACGTGTTCTCTAGGCCCAGCCCTTCGACAGTCGGGCGGCGGCCGGTAAAGAGGAATAGCTGGTCGGCCTCGAACGTCTCCTCGCTGCCGTCGTCGTACTCGACGGTGAGGCGGACGCCGCCGTCCTCGGTCTCCTCCAGTTCCTGCTCGTAGCAGTTCGTCGGGATGGTCACGTCCCAGTTGTCCTCATAGATGTCCAGCGCCTCGTCGCCGAACTCCGGGTCGCCCTCGTCAATGGGGCGGTCGTCGTGCTCGATGACGGTGAGCTCCATGCCGCCGGCCTCCGCCAGATACGGGACCATCTCCATCCCGATATAGCCGAAGCCCATCACGATGCCGGAGTCGGGGAACTCCGTGGCGTCCAGCACTTGGTCGCTGGTCATGAAATCGACCTCGTCGATGCCGGGCGTGTCCGGGACGTTCACGCTGGACCCGGTCGCGATGACGACGTAGTCTGCCTCGTGTTCTTCGCCGCCGGCCCGGACCGTGTGCTCGTCGACAAACGTAGCGGTGTCGTGGATAAATGTCACATCGTCACGCTCGGCCATCTCGTGGATGGAGTCCCGGCGGTGGCCGGCCCAGCCGAGCACATGGTCGTCCTTGCGTTCGACGACGGCCTCCAGATCGACTTCAGGCACATCGCCGACGAGACGGTCGTCGTGGCGCGCCTGAAAGCGATGGGCTCCTGCAGAGAGTACTTCTTTGGACGGCATACAGCCACGGAGGATGCATAGTCCGCCGCCGGGCTCCCCGTTGTCGATGAGCGTGAGTTCGATATCCTCCTCTTCGACAAGGTCGCCGGCGACCGCGGCTCCGGCACTCCCATATGCGCCGATGATGACGACGTGAGTCATACCTGTGCTAGGGCGATGCCATCAAATAAAGGCTTCAGTGGCGTGTTTCACCCGGACACGACCGGCGGTGAGTCGTGCCCGAGGGTCGCAGATCAATCGTCACCGTCGACGGGCGCGGGTGGACGCGACCGCCCGATCCCGAGTACGCCGCGAACCGTCCAGTCGGCGTTGAACACCCGGTCCCAGATGACGAGTGCAGAGGGGATTACCAGCAGGGACGCGAGGAAGGCATATCCGATCGACAACGCTGTCAGAATGCCGAACTGGCCGATTGCAGGGAACACAGCCAGTCCGAGCACGCCGATGCCGAACGTCGTGGTGAGCATACTCCCGAACAGCGCCCCGCCGGTCCCGCGAACAGTCCGATCCAGTGCGGTTTCGAGGTCGTTTTCCTCGAACTCGTCGGCGAATCGGTGGGTGACGTGGACCGAATAGTCGACCCCAAGTCCGATAGTTATCGCTAGCATCGTCGCTGTGAGCGCGTTGAACGGGATGCTGAGCAGCCGCATCGTCCCGCCGAGCCACGCGACCGTGACGACAACGGGGATGATGTTCACTAAGCCGAGTGACGGTCGCCCCTCAAGCATGTTGTACATGAGGATGAGGAACAACGCCGACCCGACGAGTGCAATCGCCAGTGACTGGATCGCTGACTCTAGAATGAGGTCTGAGACAGCTTGGAACACGACGACCGAGCCGGTCGCTGTGGCCTCATATCGGAAGTCATCCGCAACGTCCCTCGTATCGGTGGTCACCTCAGCGTCGGTCGCATCCGACTCGACCGTGTAGACGACGCGTGCGCTCCGATAGTCCTCAGTAATGTATTCTAGCGCCGTACTACGGGCCGGGGAGTCGAGCAGAGACTCGTATATCTCTTCGAGGTTGTCGTCCGGGACGCCGTTGTCGTTCCGGTCGTTGCGCTCGACCAGCCGGCGGAACTCGGGGTCGCGTGCTGCTTGGTCCTGAATGACCGTCACGATAGACGTCGAATCGGCGCGCCCGTCCTCGCGGACAAACGAGTCCGGCGGGTCGTTGCCCGCCCGGTACATCTGTTCCAGCGCCGCATCGTTGCGCATCGGCCCCTCTACGTACACCGTCGCCTGACTGGACTGTGTCGTGTCGAACCGCTCGTCGAGGAAGTTCGTCACCTCCGTTACGGTGTACTCGCTCGGGGCAAACGGTTCCGGCAGGGCCTCGACGAAGTCGGGATTTTCCTCGGGCGGCAGGAAGTCCTCCTGACTGAACGACGTCGAGACGCCAGTGGCGTAGTAGCTGGCACCGACCGTCGACACGAGAATGAGCACGAGGAAGATGAGCGGGGCGCGGTTCGCGATGACGACGCCGCCGCGCAACACGCCACTGAGTGCCGAATCCTCTGCTCCCAGCGGCGTCTCGCTGAACGTCGGGATGGGGTAGGACTGTCTGAGTCGGTCCAGTTCCACCTTTGCGGCGGGGAGGAACACCCCGAAAATGAGGAACGTGAACGTGATACCGATAGAGGCCACGTACCCGAAGTCCTGAATCGGCGGCAGCGCGCTGGTGAGGTTCGCGGCGAACCCGATGACTGTCGTGCCGGTCACGATGAAGAAGGCGACAAGCAGTTGGTCAGTCGTGACCCGCATCGACTGTTGGATGGACGCCCCGGTCTCGCGTTCCTCGCGATACCGGTTGACGGCGTGAATCCCGAAGTCGATACCGACTGCCAGTAACAGCGGCGGCACGGCGATGAGCATCTGCGAGAAGGGGATGCCGGCAAGCCCCATGAAGCCGAACGTCCAGACGACGGCCATAAACAGCGCGAGCAGGCCGAGCGCCATGTCCGCGAGGTCACGGTAGGCAATCGTCAGGAAGAACAGGATGAACAGCACTGCTGCGGGGACAGTCAGAATGAGCGAGTCGCCAACGACGTTCGAGAACTCGTCGGCGACGATACCGCTGCCGAACAGGGTAATGCCGCCGTGGTCAGCACTGGCAACAGTGAAGCCGGCCTGCCTCTGGATGCTCGTCAGCGGACTCGAACCACCCTGCCCTGACCCGGACGAGATGCCGGCCGGGACCTCGTGTGTGACGACGCCGATTGTCGCCGACGCCGAGGCTGCCTTGCGGTTGAACTCCTTGCTCAACAGCGACTCGAACCGGGGGTTCTGTTCGGCCGCACGTCGAACGGCGGCATCGATCTCGCCCGGTGTCGCGGATTCGACCGCATAGATCTGCTGCTCAGTCGTCGTCGCGTCCGGGTTTAGCTGTTGGGCGACGATGCTGGCGGCGCTTGACGTCGATGTCACACGGAGCGTCCCGTGCTGTTCTAACCGATGCTGTGACCTGAGCATCCGGAGCAGCGCCGGCTTCGAGAGCACGTTGTTCTCCCGCTGGATGAGCTGTGTGCTCCCTGTATCCGGTGAGAAGGTCGGTGAGAACTTGTCGTTGACCTCCTGCAGTGCCTCCTCGGCCGGAAGCCCGGTCGTAAACTGCGACGTCCCGGAGTTGGTCGAGACGCCCCCGAGGCCGGCACTGAAGACCACCGTCACGACTAGGAAGAGGAGAACCACCTTCCGTGAATCGTGGACGATGCGGTCGTCCGCCCAATCGATGTAGCGCTGGTAGTCCATGCGTTAGCGGAACCTGAAGTAGCCGCCGATGGCCAGAGCGGCGACGAGTGCGACGCCGATAATCGCCGTCAGCGGCGAACTGCCACCGCCGGAGTTGGTCACTGAGACCGGGAGTCGGTAGGTGTCGGACACCGGTGTATCTCCGTCCGGTTCCTCGTACTGGAAGTCCACCGAGACGGGGTAGTCTTTCGTCATCGCGGCACCGCCTGCGCTGATCCCGAACTCGATGGTCGTGGACTCACCTTGATCGAGGCTGTTGACGTACGCCTGATCGTCCGACACGGAGATCGGGGACTCGGCGAACAGCTTTGCCTCGATATCGGTCAGTCGCTCGCCGGCGTCGTTGGTGATGGTCACTTCGAGCGTGCTGGACCCACCAACGCCGACGGATGCGTTCGTCGTCTCGATGATGAACTCATCAGCGCTGCCGTCGACACTCTGTCGGATTTCGAGCGTGTCGCTTTCGCGTTTGTCGCCCTCGCTGTTGCGGTAGTTGGCGACGAAGTCGAACTGCCGCGGGCCGGAGTTCGCGTTGTCCGACACGTCGGCGTCGAACGAGACGGTGGCCGACTCGCCCGGTTCGAGATCGCCGACCGCGTACTGGGTCTCCTTCGGCGAGATGTTGTCGTGGGTGCTCGCCCAGTTCAGGACGACGTTGCGTACCGTCTGGTCGCCGGTGTTGGTCAGCGAGGCTTCAAGGGTGCCGTCGTCGCCCGCCTGAAGTGACGACTCTACGTCACCCATGGCGAAGGACTGTTCGGGCTCGGGCGTGAGGCCCAGCGAGATGCCGTCCTCGACGCCCGCGTCACCCTCAGGGTCGTCGTAGCTCACGGACGCTGACAGCGCGTAGCTCCGGGTCTTGGCGTCCTCGCTGGCGTGGGCGTCGACGCTTATCGTCCGCGTCTCTCCGGGTTCCCACGACCCCACGAACTGCGACGTGGACCCGGACTGGCCGAACGTGATTGCGCTGCTCTGGGATGTGAGCTGGACCGTCGCGTCGGAGACCGTCACGGGACCGTCGTTTCGGACTGTCACGTTGTAGGTCCCGGAGTCGTCGACAGCGACGGCGCTGTCGGTGCTTTCGACGGTGAACGTCTGTTCCCGGGCGGGGGTGATGCCGAGCGAGGACGCGGTGGCGCTCTTGCGAACGCCGCTCGTGTCGTCGAAGTCGACCTGAAGATCGAACTGATACGGCTCGGCTCTGGCGTCGCCGCTCGCGCCGACGCGATACCGGAGGGTACGCTGTTCGCCGGCCGCCCACGTATCGATGAACCGAGAGCTGCTGGTGTCACTACCGACGGTAAGTTCGGGATTTGTTGATTGCAGCGTCACCGAGGCTTCCCGTGCCGGCTCGTCGCCGGTGTTCTCGACAGTGACTGCGACCGTGCCGGTTGAGTCGACGCGCGCACCGGAGTCGACGTTCACGACATCGAAGGCCGCGTCGTCGTCGATTTCGAGTTCGAGCTCGATCCGCTCGGTCGTGGTCTCTTCGTCCCGTGCGCCATCGTTTTCCGAAATGTAGCTCGTGTACTCGTATTCGACGATGACGGGCACTGTGTAGTCGCCCGGGCTTGCGTCGTCAGCGACGCTCACTTCGAAGGAGATGGGTTCTGTCTTTCCCTCTGGGACAGACCCGACGGCCTGTTTGCTCGTCGTCACTGTAATCGGGGCGTCGCCGTCGTTGACTTTGACTGTGGTCCCGCGGGCAGTCGTCACCTCGCTGCTCTGGACACCTTGGGTCGAGGACCCGGAGTCGATCGTTCCGCTGTTGACGAGGACGACATCGAGCGTCGTCTCCTCGCCGGGCGTGACGGTGTTATCGACGAACGTTGCGTCGAAGTCGGGGCTCCCGGTTACGGCGGCAATCGCCGTTCCGGACGCCATGAGCAATGCGACAACAGCCAGCGTCAGTATTGTTCGTGGTTTCATGCGTAGGGACACTTCGGACATTCCTTGCCGTTGTTTCTGTCCGGAGCGGCCGTCATGCTTGGGAGATCGGGATATGTACCCACATACGTCTGTGCAGACTCCCGCCCGGACCGTGTACATCGAACGAACGTTCGGTCGCCTATCAACGTTGTGGTTCAGTAACAGTGGGAAGGTATTTACTGCCCGAACGAATATTCGGTCGGGATGAGTGATGGAATTCCGTTCGCCGGGGAGCCAGCGGACTCGCACGAGGCGATAATGCGAGCTACGTTCCGTGCCCTCCGGGAATACGGGTATGCCGGACTTTCGATACAGCGAATCGCGGACGAGGCCGACCTCAGCAAATCGACGTTCTATCACCACTTCGATGGCAAGGAGGACCTCCTGCTGTCGTTCCAAGAGTTCATCCTCACGGAATTTAACCGTATCTTTCAGATCGAATCGACCGGTGACCCCGAACAGGACATCGAGACGTTTGTCAGCCTGATTCTCGACGATTTCCCTGACTGCGTCGAGACACCGGACAAGAACGCCGTGCTCGGTTCGTATATCGAGATGCGCGCACAGGCGGTCCAGAATCCGGACTTCCGCGAGAAGTTCACTGAGACGGACGAACTGTTCGCTCGGCAACTCGTCCAGATCATCGAGGACGGCATCGAACAGGGAATCTTCGCTGATGTCGACCCCGACACTGTTTCGCGGTTCATGATCACGATACTCGATGGCGTAATTCTCCAGAGCGCAACACGCAACGACAACCCTGTCGCCGCGGTTCGGGATACCATCGACGAGTACATCGAAGAGACGTTGCTTCTCGACTCCTAATTGCGGCTGATAGATTGATACGTCTCTTTCAGTTCCTCGAAATCATCGTTCTCGGCTTTCAGTATCCACTCCAGCTCTTCGGCCCGTTCCTTCAGCCTTGTGTACTCCGTGCTCGATTCAAGCTGTGAGGCGGACTTCTCGCGTTCCAGTACGGACAGCTTAGAGGAGATTCGGAAGTACTCATCGAGCCTGTCGTCCTTGTCGGGTCTGTCGAGGTGTTGCTCGAGCGTCGACAGGAGCGTCGACTGGTCGACCGGCTTCTGGAGGTAGTCGTCGAAGGGCATCTCCAGAATGTTCAGGTCGGCGTTGACCGCGGTCAGCATGATAATGATGCCGTCGTACCCCCGCTCGCGCAACCGGGACAGCACGTCGTCACCGTTGATGTCGGGCATTCGCCGGTCGAGCAACACAGCGTCGAACTCCGGGCCGGCAGTGTCGAGCGCCGCCCGGCCACTGTACGCGACCGTAGTCTCGTAGCGCTCGTCGAGTTTCAGGGCCTGCGTGTCGGCGACGTCGTGTTCGTCGTCGACGACGAGCACCCGCGGTGGGCCGCCTGTAGTTCTTGACACGGTAGTAAACCGTTCTAGGGCTGGCAACTGTATATGTTTTATCGGCAGCCGCCTCTCGAAAAGCGTTAACCGATGGCCCATTGAGTGTGCACCGATGAGCAAGTCGTCGGCGGGCACAGGCGGTCGACACCGCCTTGGGAGCCTCGCGGCCGTAGTCGGTTGGATAGGGGCAGGAGCGGTCGTGCTCGCCACCGTCGCGCTGGTGGTGCAGTCAGTGTTCTCGCTCGGACTCTCGGAACAGGTCACCATCGGCCTCGGGCTGGCGCTCGGTGGGGGACTGGGTGGTGTCTCCTACCTCATGGTGACTGATTCACCGGGCGAGACGGCCGACGAGACGGTGACCGTCTCGACAGATGCTGAGCACACACCGGAGCCACAACCGGTCGACCTCTTCGACGGCCACCCGGACCCGGTATTGTACTTCGCCGACGAGGGTCACGGCCCGGTCGTACGTGCGGCCAACGAAGCGTTCGGGACCACGTTCGACGTGCCATCCGACCGGCTCGACGGGACCGCCCTCTCGGAGGCGTTGCTCGTGGCTGGCATCGACGAAGTGGACGCCGAGACGGTCAGCACGGCTGACCTCGATGTCGTGGCTCTCTCGACCGCAGCCGACGAACCGAGGCAGTTTCGGCTGCGGACAGCCGGTGCCCCCTCGACCGGCTACCTCCTGCTCACACCGCTGGGGACGGCGGGCGATTGAACGGTCGAACCCAGCCCGCCGGTCGGCAGCGTAACGGAACTTTAAAGATTCCATCCCGGCGAGATTCTGGATAGGAATGCTCGCGTCACCGCTGCAACTCATCGATAGTTTCCTGCTGAACTACACCATCGGTGATGTCCTGCTACTCGGCTTTGTCGGTGGGCTCGTCGCGATTCTCCCGCAACGGTCACTCCGGATGCTGGGACTGCACACGATTGCGCTGGGCGCACTGCTCGTGATTACGCCGGCGTCGGCGATGGAACCAAACAGCGCGAGCGTCCTCGCGTCGTCGTTCCAGTACAAACTGTTCGGTCTGGTGTTGCTTGTCCTCGCACCGGTGCTGTACGCCGTCGGTCGGCGTTAGGCTAGCTTGTCCAGTGCGGTGAAGAAGTCAAGCGGCGGCCCGGCAAGCCGGACCGGTTCGCTCGCACGCGAGACGGTTATTCGCTCCGGCGGCACCACGTCTTTTCTGACCCGTCCGTCACTGACGACGACGCCGCTGTCGGCGTCCGTGAGTTCGACGGCGATTTCGCTGTCAACGTCGACGACCAGCGGCGGCGTCCCGGTTTCGTCTGCCATTCCCGTGATGATGAGGCCTGATACGTCGGGGTGGACGAGCGGGCCGCGTTCGCTGAGGTTGTACGCCGTCGACCCCGTGGGTGTCGCCACCAGCACGCCGTCGGCGTGGCCGGACGTGTACAGCGAGTCGTCGACGTACACGTCGAGCGTGGCCCCGCCGCCGTGACCCCGACGCTCGCCCTGCACGACGACCTCGTTTAGGGCCGGCGACAGCTCCCAGTCGTCGCCGCTTGCTTGGAGCCGCGGCTTGGCCCGCGTCCGTGCGCTCCCGGTCTTCTGGATGTGTTCGACCTCGGCGACGACTGTCTCGATGGCTTCCTCGGGCGCGATCGCGTTCAGAAAGCCCACTTCACCGAGGTTGACGCCCAGTATCGGCGTTGACCCCGCACCGCGGGCGGCATACAGAAACGTCCCGTCGCCGCCGATACTCACGACGAGCTCACAGGCGGACATCTCCTCGACGGGAGCCGAATCTGGCACGGCGGCCTCCCACGCGTCGTGGTCACCCAGCGTCCCGGCGGTCGTTTCGTCCACGACGACGGCCGCCGACGTGGCGCGCAGTCGGTCACACAGTGTACTCGCAAGCGACATGGCCCGGTCGTTGTCCCGCTGTGCGACGATACCGACAGTCATTGCCCGGACCTTCCGGCCAGCCACATATAAACCCTCTTCGACGGCAATTATATCAGTCCCGACGCGTATCCCCTTCCATGGGCCGTTCGTGTGGCTGGTGGTCGGACGTATGAGCGGGGATAACGAGTCCGACGACGACTGGTTCGAAAGCGCGCTGGATGACGAGGACGGCGACAGCCAACCGACGGACGCCGACGATACTCCGGTGCCAGAAGCGGAGAGCGACGCCGAGGAGTCGGCGTCTGCGGACACTGGGCCGGTTGAGGCTGACAGTGATGACGGCACGCGCAGTGGTGATAGCAGTCCGTTCGATGACGACGGAAGCGCCGTCTCTGACTCGGACAGTGACAGTAGTCCGTTCGATGACGGTGGCGATGACCCCTTCAGTAGCGGTGGGAGTAGCACTGTCGACGCAGACGCTGGGTCTTCCAGCGACGACGATGGCGGGCTCTTTGACGACGACTTCGCCTCCGCATTCGAGTCTGCCGGCAGCGGCGACGGTGACACCGGTAGCGACTTCGAGGAGGAGTTCGAGTCCGACATCCCGCGGGTCGACATCGGTATCGAGGGCCTCGACCAGATGATTCAGGGCGGGATTCCACAGCGTCATCTCATCGTCACTATCGGTTCGGCCGGAACCGGGAAGACGACGTTCGGACTGCAGTTCCTCCACCACGGCCTGCAAAACGGCGAGAACGCGGTGTTTCTGACTCTCGAACAGTCCCACGAAGCGATACTGGACACCGCCGACGACCGTGACTGGGGGTTCGCGGAGTACGAAGAGCGGGGCCAGCTAGCGATTGTCGACCTCGACCCGGTGGAGATGGCGAACAGCCTCGACAACATTCGCGGTGAGCTGCCGGCGCTCATCGAGAAGTTCGACGCCGACCGGCTGGTGCTCGACTCCGTCTCGCTGCTTGAGATGATGTACGATGACCAGTCCCGTAGACGCACCGAAGTGTTCGATTTCACACGGTCACTGAAACAGGCCGGTGTGACGACGATGCTCGTCTCCGAGGCCAGCGAGAGCAACCCCTTCGCGTCCCGACACGGCATCATCGAATACCTGACGGACGCTGTGTTCATCCTCCAGTACGTCCGGTCAGACACCGGCGAAACGCGACTCGCCGTCGAGATACAGAAGATACGGAACGCGAACCACTCGCGGGAGACGAAACCCTACGAGATAACGAACGACGGCATCTCGGTCTACCAGCAGGCCAACATCTTCTAAACGGTTGCCGTCCCGACCGACTCCGGTTCCTCTTGCTCGTCAAGGGCAGCGTTGTAGCCGCCGGCCCAGAGGTCCGTCGCAACGACCACCATGTAGAAGGTAACGAAGGGACTGAGAACCACGGCAATAAGCGAGCCGATGAACGGAACCACGTTCAGCAGATTCACCACCACGTTTGCGGCGATGAACAGCGCAATCGAGACCAGCCATGGCGTCGCGTACTCCGGGGACAGGACCAGCTTCCGCAACGTTCCGAAGTCGAACCCGGCACCGAACTCGCCGGTACAGGCGAAGTGAATGATAGCCGCCGTCGCTACGTAGCCGAACACCAGCGACAGGACGAACGATATCGCAAGCCCGCCAAACAAACCGGCCAGACCAGCACCCGCCCCGGCGCGGGTGCCCGTCGCCATCGCGAACAGGCTACCGCCGACGGTCACCCCGAACACGATGAGCGGGACGAGCATGTACACGATGCCGATGACCCATGCCTTGAGGCCGTCGACGAACAGTTCGCCCCAGTCCTCGAACGCCGGCGGCTGTGTTGCCCCTTCAGCCCGTTTACGGACCGCCTGAACGAGATACCCGTAGACGAGGATGCCGGGCACGATGAGAAACGAGAGGAGGCTGAGGCCGCCACCGATGAGTACAGTCGTCGTCCAGTCGTCGTCTTCCATGGGATACCTGAGCGTGTCTTCGAGCGAATCCATGGTTATTGCCCACGTTCCACACAGTTAGTTACAGACACCTTGCCGACCCGTTCGCTCGGCTTACCGCGGGACTCCACCGTCACGGTCACACGGGGTGTCGCTCTGACGCTGCCGGCTTGCGGAACCAATAAATCACGACCGGGTGACAGACTGGATATGGTACTACTCGTGCCTTTCGACGGTTCGGCTCTGTCGGAAGCCGCGCTGGAGCGGGCGACAGAGTTCGCGAACTACCGCGGCGAAGATGTCACTGTCCTGTCGGTTATCCCGGACGACGCGGCGTACGCGCGGGAGCGCGGTTGGGTCGACGCCGATGCGACGTTCGCCGTCGAGACCGTCGCCGACCGGATGCGAGAGCAGGCCGCATCGGTCGCCCCAACGGCGTCGTTCCGCTACGAGATCCCGGACGACGTAAGCTCGATGGCATCGACGACGACGGACATCACCCGGACGATCAGAGAAGTCGCGCACGACGAAGGGGCCTCAATCGTGTTCATCGGCAGTGAGAACGCCGGTCGGGTGTCGTCACCGGTCTGCAGCGTCGGCTCGCCGGTGTCGGAAGACCCCCAGTACGACGTTCACATCGTCCGGCACGCGTAGCTATCTGACGACAGTTACCGGAACGGTGGCTCGCCGGACGACGATTTCGGCGACGCTGCCAAGCAGGATGCGGGACATCCCAGAACGGCCGTGGCTCCCCATGATAATCTGGTCGATGTCGTGGTCGTCGGTGGACTCCACGATGACCTTCGTCGGCCGACCGACCTCGATGACGCGCTCGACTGACTCGACGCCGCTCTCGGCCACCGCCGCTTCGAGGTCGTCGAGCAGTTCCTCCGCTGTGGCCTTCTGTGTCTCGTACCACTCCTCGGAGAAGGACGGAATCGACGCCTCCGCGCTGTAGCCGGCCTCTGCGGGGTTGATGACGTGCAAGAGAACAATGGTTGCCTCCGGATGTTCCTCGGCTGCGAACTCACAGGCTGCCGTCGCTTGGTCGGAACTGTCGACCGGAACAAGGATTCGCTTTGCCATACGCCCACTTCCGCTGGGGCCCGTTTGAATCTTCGGCCCGCTGCAAGCCACGGGCTGGCCTGCGGTTTGTCACTCCCGACCGTGGCGGGTCACACACGTCGAGAGGCCGATGAGTTCCACCGGTTCGGAGTTGTCGGGCGAGTAGACGACCCGCTGGCCCTTCTCCATGTAGGGAACCTTCGATTCGAGGTTGCTCGGGATGTTCACCGCCGAGATGGCGTCTTCGTCGCCCAGATTGAGCACCATCGTCGTGTTGATCTGTTTGAACACTGGGTCAGCGATGTCCTGTGGGTCTTGTGTGATGAGATACAGTCCCAGACGCTCCTTTCGGCCCTGTTTGGCGGCCTCAGTGAACTTCCCGATGACTTTGCGGCCTTGGACGCTGTCGGCGTCGGTGAGGAAGTTGTGGGCCTCGTCCATGCCCAGCACGAGCGGCGTCTCCTTGATACGGTCGTAGTCCGGATCGTTCGAGAGCTTCTGGTCGATGAGCAGGCTGGAGACGGCCAGCACGATAGTCGATGCCGTCCGGGAATCCGTGATGTGGTACGTCGGAATGACCGTCAGGCCGCCGTCGCGGACGAACTTCGATATCTGGTCGGTGATGGGGCGGGCGTCCTGATCGAAGACGGAGCCAAAGCCCTGCACGCGGCGCTTGACGGCGTCGAACGTTTTCTCGTGGACGTCACCCGCCTCGTCCAGTTCCTCCTTGAGCGCGGGGTCTCCAAGGAAAGTCCGGAAGTCGCTGTACGTGCCACCCTCGCCGTATTCCCGCTCGAAGCGCGGGAGCAGCGTGTTCACAAGCGCGCCGTACTGGTTGTCGTTCAGGCTGGAGCCAGCGATGAGCCACGGATTGTCGTGGACGAGCGAGAACGGAATGGTGAACTCCACCTGCTCGGCGCGGTGGTGGCTAGCGTTGTAGTCGGCCCCGGCCACCTTCGGGACAAACGCGATGGTATCGTCGTGGCCGCCGTAGGCGACGCCTTCCCGCTCACAGCGGCGTTCAAAGTCGTCGGTCATCGCGGGGTTGTCGTCGTGCATCTGGGCGTACTCGTCTTGGGGGTCGAACTGGACGACGGCGAGTTCGGGCGTGCGGCCGTCGCCCATCTCGTAGGTCCGGCCGAGATACTGCCGCAGGACGTTCTTCGAGCTGTGGGTCTTCCCGGACCCGGTTCCGCCGGCGACGAGGGTGTGCCGGAACACGAGCGGGTCGCCGGCGTCGTAGTCGTCTTTCAGCCGGTAGTCGATGGTCGGCGGCTCGGCGGCCGTTCGAACCTTTTCGCCACCGACGGAGAGATGGCCCAGAAAGACGCCGCCCTCGGGAATTTTCAGGCCGGTCTTGATTTCGGATTTGTCGGTGGCCTCCCGGACGACGGTTTCGGGTTTTGGCACCCGGTCTGTCATCCGTCGTTTGAGTTCGCCGTCATCGGAATATAGCACGGCCACAGGCTCCAGTTCGGCGATGCACTTGAAATCACGCTCGTCGATGCCCCGCTCACGCATCGCCCGCCGGGCGTGGATTTCGGTCGCGTCGTCGGCGTGAAACTCTTGGGCGTACTCCAAAGCCTTGATGCGACAGAACAGGCGCTCTCCGTCAGGGTATGGAACGAGCAGATACGTCCCGATGCGCAGGCGCGAACGGTTCCGCGCGGTGACGTAGGCCCGCAGGACCGTTTCGTCCTCCTTCTCGCTGATCCGGAGGCCGTTCGCCGCCGAGAGGACACCGAGGCCGGTGTCTGTTCCCGCCGGTGTCACGTCCATATCTTCGAAGTCGTCATCTGTAGATTGAGCTGTCGGGTCGGTCCCCGCCGATGCGTCGACAGCCCGGTCGCCGTCGTCGGTCGTCTCGGACGACGGTGCGGCCTCGTCGTCGGCCGCCGCGTCGTCGCCGTCGAAATCAGTGAAATCCCCGAGGTCGGACATACCCCAGTTCAGGGTAGCCGGGGATTAACACCTTTCCCCAGCAGCATGAATGTGAAACCTTACACGGATGGCTGTCAACGAACGCATATGAATGCGACGCGGGTGATGTCTTTCAATGTGCGGTACGACACCGCCGGGGATGGGGCAGACGGGTGGCCCCACAGGCGGCGGCTGGTCGCGGGAATCATCCGGTATCACAGCCCGGACGTGATCGGGGTGCAGGAGGCGATGGCCCACCAGCTCCGGGAGCTAGAGGTGCTGCTTGACGGCTACGAATGGGTCGGTGACCCGCGTGACTCCGTTGACGCCGGCGGGGAGCACACGGCCATCGGCTACCGGACCGACCGCTTCGACTGTACGGCCACGAACACGTTCTGGCTCTCCGAACAGCCCGCCGAGCCGAGCAGCGTCGGCTGGGACGCCGCCTACCCCCGTGTGGCGACTTGGGCGCGCCTCCGTGACTGCGACACCGACGAGGACCTGCTGTGCCTGAACACGCATCTGGACCATCAGGGGGCTGACGCGCGTGTCGAGGGTATCGAACTGGTGCTCGACCATCTCGATTCTGCCGCCCGGGATGCCCATGCAGTGTTGATGGGTGACTTCAATTGCGTCGTCGGCGAGCCGGCCTACAAGCGCGCTGACGGACACGAACTCCCGGACGGCCGCAGGCTCGTCGACGCCCGAGACACAGCGACTATTACCCACGGTCCGACGACGAGCCGAACGGACTTCCACGACCTGCTCCCGGAGATGGGTATCGACCACGTCTTCGTCAGTGAGGACGTAGGCGTCGACACCAGAGCGGTCATCGCCGACCGCGACGACGACCACTACGGCTCCGACCACCTGCCTATCGTCGTCGACTTCGACTCCTGAACTGGGGAGAGTCTTTTGCCGCTGGGGCGCGTATTCAGCAGTATGTTGCTTATTCGGGGGACAGCAGGCGGGACGGCACTGACCGGGACGCTGTACGAGCCGGGCGAGGAGCCGCCCAAGTTCAACGGCGCGCCCGACGAGGGGACGCCCTACGTCTGGGTCTGTGACGCCTTCTACGAAGTCGAGAGCGGTGGCCAGATCCAGTCCATCGGCGACCGCGAGATCCGAATCGCCTTCGAATCCCCGATGCCCCGCGGCTTCGAGACGCGGGATGCGGCCATCGACGCTGCCAAGGAACACGTCCGAACGCAGTTCGCCCGGCTCGGTGTGGCTGGTGAGACGGTCGACGTGACGGTGCAGCAGGCCGAGACGGCATAGCCACATAGTCCGCTGTCACCGACCGTTTTCTGGGTCAGCGAACGACCGGTGAGTTATACCACGGTGACGGGCGAACCCACTGTGCGTGGCCGAGGACCTGTCCCCGACCGAGGTGTTCGCCCTCCTCGATGACGAATACGCTCGCGCGCTCCTTGCAGCCACGAGTCACAGACCGATGACAGCAACTGAACTCAGCAACGACTGCGATATGTCCCTCTCGACCGTGTACCGCCGCCTCGACGCCCTCGAAGACTGTGGCCTCGTCGCCGCTCGAACGCAGCTCGCGGACGATGGCCATCACCCGGACGTGTACGAGGCACAGATGGACGAACTCACCGTGTGTCTTACCGACGGGAGATTCGATGTCAGCCTCTCCGTGGAGTCGTCGACACACGAGTTCGCCGACGCGCTGGTCGACCTCTGGGAGGGACTCTGATGGAGTTCCTCGGACTCGCTGACGAGACGTGGGTCACCGTGAAATTTGCCATCCACTTCGCACAGACGGGATTAGGGCTGTTAATCGCCGCGTTGGCGCTCGTCGGCTACCGTCGACAGCGGACCCGCTCCATGCTCGCACTCGCCGTCGGTATCAGCCTCCTCACCTTCATCTCGTACCTCGTCACTCTTGGTGCCGTGCAAGTCTTCCCGCGAGTGGTCTTTCCTATCCCCGGTACCATCACGGAACTCGCTGGGCTGCTCGTACTCCTCTATGCTATCGTCCTCGCCCGCCGTGGCTAGCCTCAGAACGATTCCTCGACGGCTCCCCACCGGATGTCGTTGTACTCCCGCTCGCGGTCGGTCTCGAACGTCCGCTCGATGCGGCGGGTGAGCTCTTCGCTCCCCTGTCGGTCGATCTTCGCCAGTTCGTCGGCCTTTCCGATAGCTAGCGGCGGCCCCTGCTCTTTGGCCACGTCGTGGAGTATCTGCTGGGTGAGTTTGGCCCGGCGGTCCGGTTCCTTGGTGAAGGCATAGGGGGCCTCGACGCGGAACACGAGGTCGGACCGGGGGTCGTAGAGCACGAAAAACGTCACTTCGTAGGCCTCGGGGTCGAGCGACCGCTCGATGCCCAGCGCGTCGCCGTCGGCGGCCATGATGCCGTCGGTGCCGGCCCGCGAGCGGAACCAGTTCGTCGCGGTCAGGCAGTCGGTCAGCGTCTCGCCCTCGTCGTCGTGGCGCTCCAGAATTCGGCGGAAAAAGGCGGTGTCGTTCACCCACGGAGCGTTGGTCTTGCGCCGTAGCGCCCGGGTGAGTGCCTTCGTCGATGAGTTCTTGATGAATCCCACCATCGGCACGTCCCGCTCGACGAACCGCTCGACGAGGTCGACGTAGTTGTTCACCACCGTCTTGGGGCGGTCGTCCTCCGCGAGCAGGTCGGCCAGTTCGGTGTCGCGGTCGGCCCAGCGGAGCACACCGGTCGGGTAGATCGGCCCGTCGAGGATGAACAGGTCCTCGACCATCTCGGCGTTTGTCAGCGCGTGCTGGCTCTCGGCAAGGTACAGCGCCAGCGCGTGCACGACTCGCTGCTCGTAGCGGTCGACCTGTGGTACGTCGAGGACGCGCCGCTTGGCGTAGCCGCGGTCCCCGCCCTGCCAGTCGCCATCGAATCCCAGCGTCGCGTCGTTCGAATGGACGGCCATGATAATGGTCCGGCCACGGTGGAGTTCGACGTCCGACGGGACGCTGCCCATCGCCGCTTGTGCCACGTCCAGCACCAGCCCGTTCTTGAACGTCGTGGGGTTGATGGTACCCGAGTCTAGGCCGTGCTGGGTCGGAAACGGCGGGTCCGCCAGCGCGATGTCCTCGATAGGGACCTTCCGGCGGCGCTGCTCGTCCAGCGGCTCCAGAATCTTCGTCCCGTCCTGCCACAGTGGGTCGAGGAAGCCGTCCCACACCGCCTCGGCGGCCGCCTCCTGATCGCTCGTTTCGACGGTCTCGCGTACCTGCCCAGCGAGTTTGGCGATGCCGTCGACGTGGACCGGGTCCAGCGTCATGCCCGTGCGTTCGCGGGCACGGGCATAACCCTTTGGTCACCTGTCGGGTCGGCGCTTATACTGTCGGCTGTATGTCTGTGAAGAAGTTCGCCACCACGGGATGGCGAAGATCTTGAAATAGCTACAGCCGACAGTATTACTCCTTACCGGACTCCTCGCGGAGAAGTCGTTCGATGGCCTCAGCGATCTCCTCGTAGGACTGCATCGTCAGGCCATCCGTGGTGATGAGCACGCCTTGGCGTTCGGTCGTCGCCCGCAGGAGGTAGCCGTTGGAGAATGCGCGCACAGTGAACCGGTAGTCACCCAGCTCGGACTCCTGATAGGCGTTCTTGGTCTGCTTGTACCCCTGCCACTCGTGGCCGACGAAGTCGTTGAGGTCAGCGTCCTGTTCGAGGTCCTCCCGCAGGTAGAGTTGCTCGAAGTTCGCACGCGTGAAATACGTCACCGAGCGGAGCGAGTCGCCCGTCGCCGTCCGGGCTGTCGTAACGATTGCGTCGGCCAGATCGTCCGAGAGAATGTTCCGAGTCATGCCCGACCGAAGGCGGGCCACCCTCTTAATTTCAGGGTTCCCGATACCGGCAACGATAGCGGGGGAATGACACCACCAGCACTGCCGAATTTCGCATTATCGACCGTCACGTTCGGGACTGACCGACAGTGTATTACGCCGGTCGCGTGACCCACCGGATATGGACGTCGGACTCATCATCTTAGACGGGTGGGGCCTGAACCCGGACGACGGTGTCCGGGATGCCGTCGCCGCCGCCGACACGCCGAACTTCGACCGTTACCGAGACGCAGGCGCAGCGTCGACGCTTGCGACCCACGGCCGCCGGGTCGGTCTCCCGGAGGGCCAGATGGGCAACTCCGAAGTCGGCCACCTCAACATCGGGGCCGGCCGCGTCGTCAAGCAGGACTCCGCCCGCGTCAGCGACAGCATCGCTCGCTCGCGGGGCGAATCCCGGCCCGACGACAGCGCGCAGGACCCGCCATTCTTCGAGAACGAGACGGTTCTGTCGGCCTTCGAATACGCCGAGGAACACGGCGGACGCGTCCACTTCATGGGGCTGGTCTCCGATGGCGGTGTCCACTCCTATCAGGACCACCTTCACGCGCTCATCGAACTCGCCAGCGAGCGCGGGACTGATGCCGTCTCCCACGCCTTCACCGACGGCCGCGACACCTCGCCGACCGGCGGCGAGGACTATCTCGCCGACCTCGAAGCCCACGCCGAGGCACACGGTACGGGCCACGTAGCCACTGTCTGCGGCCGGTACTACGCGATGGACCGCGACGAGAACTGGGAGCGCACCCGCCGGGCATACGACGCCATCGTCCACCGCGAGGGCGACCACCACGCCGCCGACGCCGTTACGGCGGCCACCGAATCCTACGCCCGTGACACCACCGACGAGTTCATCGAACCGACGACCGTCGGCGACCACGCCGGCCTCGAAGACGGCGACGCGGTGATTTTCTTCAATTTCCGGTCGGACCGCGCCCGGCAACTCACTCGTATGCTCGGCGACATCCGGCCGGAGGACTGGGGGGCTGACACCGAGCCGCCGGACACCCGACTGGTGACGATGACGCAGTACGACGAGACGTTCGACCTCCCCGTGGCGTTCCCGCCGAACCAGCCCGAGGACGTGCTCGGCGAGGTGCTTTCGGAAGCCGGAAAGACCCAGATTCGGCTGGCCGAGACGGAGAAATACCCCCACGTCACCTACTTCCTGAACGGCGGCCGCGAAATCGCCTTCGACGGCGAGAGCCGCAAAATCGTCGACAGCCCCGACGTGGCGACTTACGATATGCAACCGGAGATGAGCGCGCCGGAACTGGCCGATACCGCCATCGAATCCATCGAGACCGAGGACCCCGACGCGATGGTCCTGAACTTCGCGAACTCGGATATGGTCGGCCACACCGGCGACTTCGACGCGGCCGTGACAGCTGTCGAGGCCGTCGATGAGCAGTTGGGCCGACTCGTAGCGGCCATTCAAGCCGCCGGCGGCCACGCCCTCATCTGTGCCGACCACGGCAACGCTGACGACATGGGGACCGTCGAGGACCCTCACACGGCCCACACGACCAACCCCGTCCCGTTCATCTACCTCGCCGCCGACGGGACCGCCAGCGGTCGGTCCGCTCGCGACGGCGGGACACTAGCCGACCTCGCGCCGACGATGCTCATGCTCATGGGAATCGACCAGCCGGGGGCGATGACCGGGACACCGCTTATCGAGTAGCGGGCGACGCAACAACGCTACTCGTCCAGCAGTGAGAGATACTGCGGCGGCACGCGGTCGGTCGTGTACGTCTCGGTCCCCCGTTTGACGACCCGGCGATTGTCGGCCCGCATCGCCGCGGCGTCGACGACGAACACGACGGGATTGTCAGCGTGGCGACGGCCTACCTCGCGGGCCGCCGTGACGGAGTCCGAGAGGTGGACCGTCTGGCGGTTCATCGGCTTCAGTCCCCCCTCGCGTATCGACTTGGCGTTTCGCGGGGCGGTCCCGTGATACAGTGTCGTCGGGACTGGATTGTCGGTCGTGTCGAGAGACACGTCGACGGAATGGCCGTAAGCTGCCCGAACGCGTCCGTCGGCGGCCGCTGCACCCGCCTCGTCACTGATCCCGGTCCGCTCGAACCGCCCTTTCGGGTCCGTGGCGACGACACCCGCTAATGCCTCGTTGTCGGCCCAGTCGTACGTTCGCTCGACTGCGGCGCGGAGGGAATCAAACGCCGTCCACCCCGCTTCGTCTAACTCGATGCCTGCGTCTTCGGGAAAGTGTCTGAGCGCTCCCGAGACGAACTTCGAAAGCTGTCGCCGCCGTGCGCCGTCGAGAACGTGGACGCCGGGGCCGTCACAGACCGGGCAGGTGTCGCCCTCGAAGAAACCGTCCTCGGGACAGCGATGGACCGCGTCTGGCATGGTCGGGGATGAGTCACGACTGCACAAAAACGTCATGCGGACGTACGCGATGCCCGTAGTCTCGACACGTATCCAGACGCTCTCACCGGCGGCTACGGCGGCGCTGCTGGCAAGGCTGCATGAACAACCATGCAATATTGCCGGGTATCTTCAAGTGGATACAGTCATCAATGAGCGATAGCGAAATGCCGTCCCCAACAGACCTCGAACTCGGTGGTGACCGGGCCAACGTGTATCGGTTCGTGGAGCGAAACGGACCTGTCGCGCCCGCTGACGTGGCCGAAGCCGTCGGCGTCGACCCCGAACAGTTCCAGCACCACCTCTCGATTCTCAAACGGGACGACCTTATCGAGACCACTGAGGACGGAAAGCTCACTGTCGCACTCCATCACGGTGAGACGGCCGAACACTACGAGGCCGGCGTCAGCTACGAGATACGGCCCTCCCGGCCATCGGATCTCTCAGGCGTCGTCGGGACGATACGGGCGGTCACCAGCGAGGAGCCGTATGTCATTGCGGCTGGCGTCGCCGAGCAACTGGCCTACGAGAACACGCTCGTCCGCTGGGGCCCCCACCGCTGTCGCATCGTGTTCGTCGCCACTGTCGACGACGATGTTGTCGGCTGGGTCCACGTCGCCATGTCTGAGGTGGACGAACTCGCATCGACGGCCGAACTCACGCTCGGTGTGATAGAGACGTACCGCCGCCACGGGATCGGCAGTCACCTGCTCCACCGCGGGGTCGAATGGGCCGCGAGCCGTGGCTGTCGGAAGGTGTACAACAGTCTGCCGGCGACGAACGAGCGAGCAATCGACTTCCTAAAGGAGGCCGATTGGACGGCCGAGGCTGTTCGCACAGACCACTACGAAATCCGCGGGGAACTGGTCGACGAAGTGATGCTGGCCCGTCGGCTGGACTGAGACGGACCGACGGCAAGCGCCACTGCCTGCCGAACGGAGCGCCTGTGGACACTGCCCTGTGCCTTTATGATTATCTGCCGACAAGTGGGGACATGACAGTTACTGAACTGGAAGACTACGGGATGCTCCAGATGGACGGCGAGGACATCGACAAGACCCTCGAACGGAAGAGCGTCGGCGTGCTCGGCGTCCCGACCGACTCCGCGCCGCTGTTGCGCCCGCTCGGTTTCTGGTACGACGGCGAGTCCGCGCTCTACTTCGTGTACGTTCTCGGTGCCGACAGCCAGAAAGTGACGGCGAGCGACCACGCGGACATCGCCCAGTTTCTCGTCTACGACATCGAAACGACGTTCAACTGGCGCAGCGTCCTGCTGACGGGGACCATCGAGCGAGTTCCCGACGACGAACGCGCGGCAATCGAAGAACGGATAGACACCTCGTGGAAGCCCGACCTGTTCGAACGGGCTGCCGAGTCGGAGGCCACAGCGCTGTATCGGTTCCGAATCGACGACCGGACCGGCATCAAGCAGCTCGAACTCCCGCCCGAACTCAGAACCGAATCTTCGACGCGTGGGCCGGACTGACCGGCACTCAGCCCGTTCGGAATGAGAAATCGAGCGTCGATGCGGAGTGGGTCAGCGACCCCATCGAGATGATGTCCACGCCCGTTTCGGCGTAGGCCGGTACGTCCTCAACGGTAATACCGCCGCTGGCCTCGGTGAGCGCGCTAGCCTCGGACGCCGCCACGAGTTCGACGGCCCGCTCGGTCTCGGCGGGGGTCATGTTGTCCAGCAGGACGATGTCTGCCCCCGCTTCGGCGGCCCGCGGCGCGTCCTCGGGCGTCTCGACCTCCACGTCGAGCTTCGTCGCGAACGAGGCGCGTTCTCGGAACTGCTCGACGGCGTCGACGAGCCCCATCTCGGCGACGTGGTTGTCCTTGACCATCACCATGTGCGAGAGGTCCAACCGGTGGGTGTCGCCGCCGCCGGCCGCCACCGCTCGCTTCTCGATGCCGCGAAGGCCGGGCGTGGTCTTGCGCGTGCCGGCGATCTCTGGCGGAGAGTCGGCCGAGGCCGCGGCGTCGACGGCCGCGCGAGTCTTCGTGGCGACACCGGAGGCGTGGCCGGTGACGTTCACCGCGACGCGCTCGCCCCGGAGCGCGGACTGTGCGGGTCCCGCAACACGCAACACTACGTCGCCGGCGTCGATTCGGTCCCCGGCGTCGACCGGCGTCTCGACGGCGCAGTCGAGGTACTCGAAGACGGCGGCGGCCGCGTCGAGGCCGGCGACGACGCCCGACTCCTTGGCGACCAGCCGCCCCGTCGTCTCACCGGGCACGTCGTTGGTCACGTCGTGGTGGCCCACGTCCTCGCGGAGCCATCGCTCGATGTCGCTGTCGGTGAGCATCAGTCGGCTGTGGACTCCGGCGGGTCCTCGCTCGCGTCCACGAGATTGTGCGTGCCAACGCTTTCCTCGTTTTCCGCGGCGTGGCGCGCGACCAGCAGCGCGGTGACGCTGGCGTGGCGGAGTTCGTACAGCGACCGGCTGGTCCGGGTGCGGACGTAGGCGTCCACTTCGCCCTTGAGCCGGCGGAGGACGGCCATCGCGCGCTGGAGGTCGGCCGGGTCGCGCTCGACGCCGACGTTCTCGTCCATCACGCGAGTCAGCCGCTGGAATTTGTCGCGGGCGAACCGCTCGGGCAGGTCTGGGTCCCGTTCCAGCAACTCCGGCGCTTCGATTGGCTCCGACTTGGCTCCGGCGGCGTCCTCGCCGGCGCGCAGGCCCCAGACCAGCCCCTCCAGCAGAGAGGTGCTGGCGAGGCGGTTCGCGCCGTGGACGCCGGTCCGGGAGCACTCGCCGACCGCGTAGAGGCGGTCCAGCGTCGTCCGGCCGCGGTCGTCGACGCTGACGCCGCCACAGAGGAAGTGTTCGGCGGGGGCGACCGGGATGCCCTCGGTCCAGTCGATGTCGTACTCCTCACAGCGCTCCGCGAGGTCGGGGAACTCGGCGGCGAAATCGAGCGGGGAGACGTCCAGCGTGACCTCACCGGTCGCTTCCCGCTCGGCTTTGACCGCCCGGGCGACCACGTCACGGGGCGCGAGTTCGGCGTCCGCGTGGTAGTCGGGCATGAAGCGCTCGCCGTCGCCGTTGCGCAGCAGACCGCCCTCGCCGCGAACGGCCTCGCTGACGAGGAAGGCGACATCGCCCGCTCCGGCGGTTCCACCGCCTCCGTCCGAGCCGCTTTGCGGCTCGCTAACACACGCCGTCGGGTGGAACTGCACGTACTCCATGTCCTCGACCTCGGCCCCAGCGAGTGCGGCCATCCCGATGCCGTCGCCGGTCGTGTTGTCGGGGTTCGTCGTCCGCGGGTAGAGGTCGCCGATGCCGCCGGTCGCCAGCACGACGCTGCCGGCGAAATACGGCTCGACCTCGCCATCGGATTCGAGCATCGCGCCGTGGACGCGACCCTCATGGCGGACGAGTTCGAGCGCGGCGGTGTCGTCCAGAATCTCCACGTCGTCGTGGTCGTCGAGATAGTTCAGGAAGGGGACGTGGATGTGTTTGCCCGTCGAGGCGTCGACGTGGAGGATGCGGTCCTCGCTGTGGGCGGCCTCGCGGGTGAAGTCGTGGCCAGACCCGTTCTGGTCAAACTCCACGTCTAGCGTCTCCAGCAGCACGTCCTCGACAGCTTCGTTGGCGTTCTCGACCAGCACGTCGACGGCGTCGGGGTCGGCGGTGCCGTCGGAGGCGGCCATGATGTCCTGTTTGAACTCTTCGGGCGTATCTCGGGAGACGGCGATGCCGCCCTGAGCCCACCATGAAGAGGACCCTTCCGGGCGGGTCGCCTTCGTAGCGAGCGTCACGTCGGCACCTTCACGGGCCGCGGACAGGGCCGCCGCCAGCCCGGCGATGCCAGAGCCGATGACCAGCACGTCGGTCGTACTCGGGTCGTCTGTCATTGTTAGATCTCCAGCATCCGGTCCATCGCGACCTGTGCCAGCTCCTTCTCCTCGGGCGCGACCTCGACGACGTTTCGCTCGCGGCCCTCGACCAGTTCCTCTAGCACCCATGCGAGGTAGTTCGGGTCGATCTGGCGCATCGCGTTGCAGTCCATGCAGGCGTCGCCACACAGCGGCACGACGTTCACCTCGGGATGCCACCGCTGAAGGTGATGCGTGAGGTGAATCTCGGTACCGATAGCCCACGTCTCGCCGGGGTCGGCCTCGGCAACGGACTCGCAGATGGTCGACGTAGAGCCGGACACGTCTGCGGCTTCGACGACCTCGCGGCGACACTCGGGATGGACGATGACGTTCGCGTCGGGGTGGTCCTCACGGATGGACTCGATGTGGTGTTCGCGGAACCGCTCGTGGACCTGACAGTACCCTTCCCAGAGTATCACGTCGTTTTCGACGGCCTCGGCGGCGTCGGTCCCCTCGGCATCCCAGGGGTCCCACTCGACCGTCTCGTCGGCCATGTCGAGTCGGTGGGCGGTGTTCTCGCCGAGGTGTTTATCGGGCAGAAAGAGGACCTTGTCGCCCTTTTCGAAGGCGTACTCGAAGGCCTTGTGCGCGTTGGAGGACGTACAGACGAGGCCGCCCTGCTCGGCACAGAACGCCTTCAGGTCGGCGTAGCTGTTCATGTACGTGATGGGGATTATCTCTTCGTCGTCGTCGAGCGCCGCGGTCAACTCCGCCCACGCGGCGTCGACCTGCAGGGCTTCGGCCATCCCGGCCATCGGGCAGGACGCCTCCATCGACGGGAGAATCACGGACTGGTCGTCGTCCGTGATGATGTCCGCCGACTCGGCCATGAACGTCACACCGCCGAAGATTACGTAGTCAGCGTCGGACTGGGCGGCTTCTTTGGAGAGTTGGTAGGAATCGCCGATGAAGTCGGCGTGTTCGACGATTTCCTGACGCTGGTAGTTGTGGCCGAGAATGACCACGTCGTCGCCGAGTTCGTCGAGCGCGCTCTCGATGCGCTCGGTCCGTTCGGCTGTCTCAAGATCCCGATACTCCGGCGGGAGCTGCTCGAGGTTGTCGTACTTGAAGAGGCTGAGGTCCGTCTCGAACGCGGCGGTTTCCATTTCGGGCACGATGTATCCACCTGTGGGTACTCACACTTCGGAACTCTTTCGTGAAAAGATTTTATCTTCAAAGGTGCGGGTTGGTGGCGGAAAAAATTGTATCGCTGCTGTTGGTGGATACCCTAGTCCTGTTTCCGGTGTTGGTGGCGTATCGGTTTTTGTATCCGGTTTTGGCGATCTAACTACTTCTATATCGGTGATTGTCGAATTATGTTATTTGTTACCGAGAAACAGGAAACGTGCTGCTTCGATACTGCTGTCTGTCAGCCCTACTGCCCGGATTCGAACACGATGTCGCCGTCGCTGACAGTCAGCGAGACGGTTATGTCCGAGATATCGTCGACCGGTACGTCCCACGGAGAGGCCGATAGCACGGTAAAGTCCGCGACCGACCCCGGCGTGACTGTGCCCATGCGGTCCTCGTCGAAGCCCGCGTACGCGGCACCGCTGGTGTACGCCCGAAGTGCTTCGCCGACCGTCAGGCGCTGGCCCGGTTCCGGCGCAGTGACTGCCTGCTGAACTCCGTACAGCGGGGACAGCGGCATACAGTCACTCCCGAAGGCCAGTTGTGCGCCGGCATCCACGAGGTCGCGAAACCGGTTCGTCAGCGCACGGCGCTCGCCGAGTCGCTCATCGTACAGGCCGCCCGAGGCTGCCCAGCGGTGGAAGTTCGGCTGCGCCGAGACGACCAGCGGCGACGCCGCCAGTCGCTCTACCAGATCGCCGGTGAGGACTTCGGCGTGTTCGACGCGATGTCGCTCGTCCGCGGCGTCGACCGACTCGACGGCGGAAAGCAGCGCGTCGATAGCCGCGTCACCGATGGCGTGGGCGGCGAACTGGAGGCCCGCGTCGTCGACTGCCGACACCAGTTCCCGGAGGGCATCAGGGTCTGTCCGCCACTCGCCGACGCTGTCGCTGTCCGCGTAGGGTTCCCGGAGCCGCGCGGTTTCGGCCCCGAGCGACCCGTCGATGTAGGTCTTGATCGCGCCCGTTCGGACCCGGTCGCTCCCGTGGTTCGTCACCAGCCCGAGTTCTCTGATCGCATCGAGGTGGTCCACCCAGTAGTTGAGCCGCACCCGCAGGGCCAGTTTCCCCTCGCTATCTAGGTCGCGGTACACCCGCGGGGCGTGCGACTGCCGCACCATGTCGTGTATCGCAGTAATTCCCTTCGAGAGGGCCATTTCCTGTGCGGCCAGCAGGTACTCTCGGGTCTGTGTGTGGTCTGGCGCGATAGCGTCGAAGACGGCTTCGGCGGCCTCCTCGACGAGCACGCCAGTCGGTGCGCCGTCTTCGGTCCGAACGCCGTCGTCGGGCAAGTCAAGTACGTCCAGCGCGGCGTGGTTCACCGACACCGTATGGATGTCCTCGCGCGCGGCCGCGACCGGCCGATCAGTGCTCACTCGGTCCAGCGTTGCCGCCCGCAGCAACTCCCCGTCCCAGTCGCTCTCGTCGTAGCCAAAGCCCAGAATCCAACCCTCGCCGTCGTCGGCCGCCAACAGTCGGCCGATGCAGTCGTCCGGGCCGTCTGCTCCGGCGAGATCGGCTTCGACAACGCGCCGACCGACCATATCCAGATGCGTGTGCGCGTCGACGAAACCGGGCAACAGGACGCCGCCCCGACAGTCGACGGTTTCGGCACCTGCAGTCGAGAGTTCGTCCGGGTCTCCGACGGCCGCGACCCTTCCGTTCGTCACTGCGACCGCCGACGCCGGGGCGCTGCCGGACAGCGGTCGGACCTCACAGTTCGTGAATACGCGGTCGACCATACGGAACCCCCGAACGGCGACTGCAAAACGCTTGGCCTGCCAAGAGCAACTGTTAGGAGTCCCGAAGCCACACCGGTCAGTATGACCGACTCCGACGTCGTCGCGCTCGCAGAGCGCGTTCGTGACGGTGAGTTGCGGCGCTACGAACTGGAAGACCACGCCGACCCCGACACCGCGGCGGCGGCACGCAGACACCTGCTGGCCGAGGAGACCGACGCGGACCTCTCGGCTGTCGGCGACTACACCTTCGACGCCGCCGACGCCGAGAGCAACATCGAGAACATGATCGGCGCGGCACAGGTCCCGATGGGCGTCGTCGGCCCGCTACCCGTCGATGGCGGGGCCGCCGAGGGCGACCACCACCTCCCGCTGGCGACCAGCGAGGGCGCGCTGCTGGCCTCGGTCAACCGCGGCGTCTCGACGATTCGGAACGCCGGCGGTGCGACGGCTCGCGTCCTCAAATCCGGGATGACCCGCGCGCCGGTGTTCCGCGTCGAAGACGTGGCCGAGGCGGGCGAGGTGTCGGCTTGGGTCCGCGAACATGTCGACGATCTCGCCGACGCCGCCGAATCGACGACGAGCCACGGCGAACTGCAGGACGTGACGCCCTACGTCGTCGGCGACAGCGTCTTCCTCCGGTTCTCCTACGACACCAAGGACGCGATGGGGATGAACATGGCCACCATCGCGACCGAGGCGGCCTGCGATGTTATCGAGTCCGAGACGCCGGCCGACCTTGTCGCCCTGTCGGGCAACCTCTGTTCGGATAAGAAGCCCGCCGCCATCAACGCCGTCGAGGGCCGCGGTCGGACCGTCGCCGCGGACGTGCTCATCCCCCACGAGCAGGTCGAGGAACGACTCGATACGACCTCCGACGCTATCGTCGAGGCCAACACCCGCAAGAACCTCGTCGGCTCGGCGAAGGCCGGCGCGCTGGGGTTCAACGCCCACGCCGCCAACGTCGTCGCCGCCGCCTTCCTCGCGCTCGGCCAAGATATCGCGCAGGTGGTCGAGGGGAGCAACGCCATCACGACGGTCGACGCCCGCGAGGACGGTTTGTACGCCTCCGTCACCATCGCATCGCTGGAGGTCGGCACCGTCGGTGGCGGGACGGGCCTGCCAACCCAGTCTGAAGCGCTTGACGTGCTGGGCTACGGCGGCGGCGGCGACCCCGCCGGCAGCAATGCCGACGCGCTCGCGGAGGTCATCGCCGCCGGCGCGCTGGCCGGCGAACTCTCCCTGCTCGCGGCGCTCTCGTCTCGGCACCTCTCCTCGGCACACGCCGACCTCGGGCGGTAGCGTCGTTTTCGGGTCAGTGCGCTATCACTGCCGGCGCTGGCTCACCAAGAAGCCGGCACCTGCGACGAGTACGACCACGCCAGTCAGCAGGAGCCACTCCCGGCCCAGTAGCGGCCCGAGCACCAACAGCGCCCACGCAACGGCGAAGACGCCGTGGGCTATCGCGAACAGTCGCTGGCCCCGCCGGGCGAACACGACCGTTCCCAGTGTGAACCCGAGCGTGAGGACGACCGCCGAGAGCGCGACTGTACTCACCCGCAACGAGCCGACCGCCACCGGCTCGACGACCGGCGTGAGCAGAAACAGCAGGCCAGAGAGGCCGACAAGAATCCCGACGGCAATCGGCCCGGGCTCGAAGTCCAGTGTGGCGGTCATAGCAGCCGGTAGTGCCCCCGACTCTCGGACACCTCGCCGGCCCTGACGAGCTTTTCGAGCGCTCGCCGGGTGTACGACGACGGAACGCCGCGGTCCTCGGCGTAAGCCACGACATCGTCCTCGGTCGGTTCGTCCAGTTCCCGCAGCGCGTTCGTGACCGTCTCCTTGCGGCTCGATCCGCCCGTCGCCCCCTGTTCGGCGCGGTCGGCGGCCGCCGACACGGCCTCGGTGTCGACCCCCGAATCTTCGAGGTACGTCTCGTCGTCCACGCCCGCATCGTCGACCTGCCGTTCCATCTCAGCGTAGGAGTCTAACTCCGCGAAGGCGTCACCCTCCCCCTGTCGGTTCGCCAGCATCGACGCCCGCACCTCGCGGGCGTGAGCCTCGTCGTCCGTCTCGATGAACTTCCGACGCTTCTCGTGTTTGCGGCGCGTGCCACACCGCGGACACTGGGTCGTCTCCGGTCGTCCCTCGGTGACCCACAGTGCGCTGCAATCGCTACACCCGACGACCGCGTACATACCTCTCTGTCAGGGCCGGACGGTACTGAATCCACCGACAGCGAACTGTTGGAAACGGAGAACGCTTAGGTGGGCCGGGTGCGACACCACAGCGCATGGAGGAAGTACCACAGGCGGCCTGTGAGACAGTCGAAGCAGTCGACGGCGTCCACCTGACACAGATGGCCGTCGGAGAACAGATGAGCGTCCAGCAGTTCCACATCGAACCCGGCGCGGCCGTCCCGGAACACAGCCACCACCACGAACAGGTTGGCTACGTTGTGAAGGGGACCTTCACGTTCCACGTCAACGGTGAAGAGTACGTCATCGGACCCGGAGACTCATACGTCGTCCCGAGCGAGGAACCACACGAGGCGCGCAACGACGGCGAGGAACCGGTCCGTGGGATTGACGTGTTCAGTCCGCCCAGACGGAACCCTGACTGGGAGGACTAACCACAACTGTTTGAGGCCTGCGACCGTATGGCAACCAATGGTGCGGGCAGTGGCTGCTGTCGTGACGCTTGCGCTCGTACTCGCTGGGTGTTCGGGCATCGTCCAGCAGGACAGTCCCAAGACGGTCACGCCGGCAACAGTGCCGACCGACGGCGTCGGGTATCCGCCGGGGGTGAGCGACGGCGCAGTGGTGCCGTCAACGCTGGCCAGCGCCCACGCACGGACGCTCGCAACGACGAACTACACGCTAGTCACTCGTGAATGGGTCACCGACCGCAACGGGACGGTACTCCGGTGGTCCAACCACACGCGCTACGTCGCGGCGAACGACACGACCTACGCCGGTCACTTTCGCCAGAACGGCACGGAACTGAACGCTTTCACCACCCGCATTGACTACTGGACCAACGGTTCTATCGTCGCGGCCCGGTACGGCGAACAGGCGGATCGACCCCGCCGTGTCAAGTGGCCCATTCGCGATGACGGCCCGGTCTCGGATCTCTCGAAGCGCCGGACCGTTCTTCGCATCGGGGACGCTATCGATCTCTCCGTTGTCGACCGGAACGATGGCGGCGTCGTCCTCGTCGGCACCCGTTTCACGAACCCTGACAGACTCAGGACACCGCTGTTCGTGAGCGCCCCTCACAACGTCTCCGTCCGACTCCGAGTCCGTCACGATGGTACCGTTTCAGCACTTCGGCTGGCTTTCGATGCCGAACGGAGTGATCAGCAGGTCCGTGTCACGCAAACTATGCGGCTGCGAAATCTCGGGTCGACGGCAGTGAGACAGCCGGAGTGGGTCGGAAATACAACCAAGCGGTCGCTTCAGGAGTAACCGACCGCCTGTAGCGAACAGATTTAGGCGCCACCGAGCGCAGGCAAGACTCGGCGTGAGGCGATCATATAGCCGGTGTACAGAAGGACCAGACCGATGTACACCTCCCAAGCAGCGAACGCGGAGACACCGCCCGACAGGTCGGCGAGAGCGGCCTGTTCGGTGAGTGCTCCCCCTACAGTTAGCCCGGTCGCGAGAAGTGTCGAGAGCAGGAGTTCGAATACCTCTGGAACCGATTCTGAGACCATGTATGCACAGATATCAGTGTGAATGCGCTTGTAGCTCTTTCGATCCGAGAGAGCTTAGTAGGCCCACGAGAACGGACCTGTATGAGCCAAAACTGGAACGCGGACTACGCGACACTCGCAAAGCGCGGGTTTATGCTTGGGGCTGGGCTGTTCCTTCTCGGCATCGCGGGGGAGATAGCCGGAAGTGCCGTTCTTGGGACACTCCCAGCATGGGGCAACACGCTACTGGTCGACATGGAACTGATCGGTATTCTCGTCGGACTCCTCGCGCCGCTCGTGTTCGGCGTGGTCCTTCCACTGACTGAGTAACGCTTCTCGAACCGGATCCCTACATAAAAAACGACTCCCGAGCTACGGCTCCGTTCTCCTGACAGTATCTCTGCCCGTCTCGCCAGTCTCGGACTGGGGGCGTGATAAAAAAAGTAGAGTTCGGGTAGTCTGCGTGACTCGGTTATGCGAGCTTCTCTATATTCTCGACGACCTTCTCGGCGAACTCGCTCGTGGCGAGCTTCGTGCCGCCCTCGATCTGGCGTTCGAGGTCGTAGGTGACGTTGCCCGAGGAGATGGTCTCCTCGACAGCGTCGCGGACCAGTTCGCCAGCGTCCTTCCAGCCCATGTATTCGAGCATGAGGCGGCCGGAGAGAATCATCGCAGTCGGGTTGACCTTGTCTTCGCCGGCGTACTTCGGGGCGGAGCCGTGGACCGGCTCTGCGAGACAGCGGGCCGAGCCGAAGTTCGCACCGGGGGCGATGCCGAGCCCGCCGATCTGTGCGCCGGCGGCGTCGGACATGTAGTCCCCGTTGAGGTTCATCGTCGCGATGACGTCGTACTCGTCGGTACGGGTCAGGAGCTGCTGGAGCATGTTGTCGGCGATGCGGTCGTTGACAACGAGCGCGTCCTCGGGCGCTTCGCCGTCGTACTCGTCCCACAGCTCGTCCTCGGTGATGACGTGCTCGCCGTACTCCTCTTCGGCGACCTCGTAGCCCCAGTCGCGGAAGGCACCTTCGGTGAACTTCATGATGTTGCCCTTATGGACCAGCGTGACGCTGTCGCGGTCCTCTTCGAGGGCGTAGTCGATGGCCTCGCGGACGAGGCGCTTGGTCCCGAACTCGGTGATCGGCTTGACGCCGATGCCGACCGGGCCGTCGTGGATGGTCTCGTCGAAGTTCATCTCGTCCTCGACGAACTCCTTGACCTCCTCGACTTCGTCGGTGCCGGCCTCCCACTCGATGCCGGCGTAGACATCTTCGGTGTTCTCCCGGAACGTGACCATGTCCATCTCCTCGGGGTCTTTCACGGGGGACGGGACACCGTCGATGTGGTATGTCGGGCGGACGTTCGCGTAGAGGTCGAGCGTCTTCCGGAGCGCGACGTTCAGCGAGCGGAAGCCAGCGCCGACCGGCGTCGTCAGCGGTCCCTTGATAGCGACGTTGAACTCCTTGATGGCCTCGACGGTGTCGTCGGGCAGATTCTCGTCGTACTTGTCGCGGGCGGACTCACCGGCGTAGACGCGCATCCAAGAGATGTCACGACCGGTGGCGTTCGCAGCAGCTTCGAGCACCTTCTGTGCGGTCGGACCGACGTCCGTCCCGATACCGTCCCCGTGGATGATGGGGATGATCGGGTTCTCCGGAACGTCGAGTTCGTCGTCCTCCGTGACCTCAATCTGCTGTCCCTCGTCGGGAACCTCCACTTTGTCGTAATCGTAGCCCATATTCCGCCAATTGACAGTCGCCCCTAAAGGCGTGCCGCTTTGCCTCAGACATGGTAACACAGTGCGTAAAGAAAGGGCGACAACCGCACACCGGCACGTCACAACGGCCATCGGCGGAGGTGATATGCCTTTCGTGTGAGGGTGTCATAGAACTCTTCTCACACCGTGATGAGCGTACTTCCCGGATTGTCTCCGCGTTCGTAGTTGGTGATTGCGACGACGAGACGAAGACACAGGGCGAGAAACACCTGCGCTCGGGCGTGGACGCGGCCTCGGGCGTGCGTTCGCCCGAGGCCGCAGTCCTTGACTGATTCGTTGGTTCGTTCGACTCCAGTGCGGCGGTTGTACGTCTCGTCTAAGGTTGATTGCTTCAGCTGAACGTCCTTGCTGTGTTCCTCAATACGGTCTTCGACCCTGTACTCGATGTCTTTCGGATCGTCGGTGTTTCGCGCGTTGTACGGAGCGACTGGCACGACCCCTGCGGCCAGCAGGTGGTCGTGCCAGTCGAGCGTGTCGTAGGCGCTATCGCCAATCATCCATCTCGGCTTGGTGACGGCGAGCGCGTCACGCGTGACGCGCATCGCCGTCTCCTCTGGCGCTTGTTTGCTCTCGGTGAACTCGGCTGCAATTGGGATCTTTTGCCCGGTCGAGACGATCGTACAGCCGTAGCCGTAGTAGTACTCGTCGTCGGTGGGATCGTAGCACTTCGAAGCGTCTTGATCGGCAGGCATCGCTCTCACGTCGGTCGAATCAATGCAGTAGGTCAAGTCGAGCAGGCCGCGCCAGACGGCCTGCTCGACGAGGTGGTCGAAGACCTTGCCAACGACGTGTTCGAGATCGGTGAGAAAGCGATCGACCGCGTCTCTTGACGGCGGTCGATCGAAGCCACAGCTCAGCCAAACTACCGTGTTCTGAAGCTCCCGCTCAACCGGACGAATGCCGTAGATGTCCTTGTAGTAGCAATGGAGGAAGCCACGCATCAGCTCTGGTGGCTCGTGCTCTCGTGTTCGCCCCGTCTCCGCCGGGGCGAACACGTCGAACTCTGCGAGAAACTCGAAGGAGAGATGCTCAAGCAACGCTAACGTCTCCGTCTCCGCGACATTGAAGAACGACTCTACCGAAGGATCATCTTGCAGGGTCGCTGAGTCCATACCACCTCAGCATTCACCCTGCTCTTTGGTGTGGTAACCGTTCTATGACACCCTGTTTCGTGTGTCAACAGGTCTGTATGCACGTCATCGTTCACGGCGGCGCGGGTAGTCCCCCGAACTCGCCGGCTGATCGGCAGGAGACACTCACCGATGCCGCCGAACAGGCGTCGGAGGCTGAGTGTCCGATGGACGCAGTACTGGCCGCGATTCGCCCGCTCGAATCCGACCCGGCGTTCAACGCCGGCGTCGGCGGGGCCGTCCAGAGTGACGGCGAGGTGCGGACCGATGCCGGAGTGATGACCGACAACGGTCAGGCCGGTGCAGTGTGTGCACTGTCTGGCGTTGTACACGCCGCAGATGTGGCCCGTACCGTGGGAACTGAGACGCCCCACGTCCTCCTCGCTGGTGACGCGGCCGTCGATTTCGCGGCAGGCATAGGCATCGAAACCGGCCGCGACCTCACGACTGCAGAGACGCGAGAGCGATACGAGCGTACGGACCCGCCTGACGGTGGCCCCGCCGACCATCTCGACTGGGTCCGTGAGCACTTCCGCGGCACTGACACCGTTGGTTCGGTTGCGACCGACGGAAACCGGCTCGCAGCAGCGACATCGACCGCCGGGCGCTGGTTTGCGCTGGCGGGTCGGGTCGGCGACGTGCCACAGATCGGCGCTGGGTTCTACGCAGATTCCCGCGGCGGCGCGAGCGCGACCGGTGAAGGAGAGACCATCGCTCGGTTCGGGTTGGCCCGGCGCGCCGTCGAACTGCTTGACACGTACGGCCCGCGACAGGCCGCCGAAGAAGCGATTGCCGAGTTCGAGGACGCTACCGGCGGCCGTGCTGGCGTGATTGTCCTCGACCACGCCGGCCACACCGGGGCCGAACGGAACACCGCCGCGATGCAAACCGCGAGGCGATAGCCAGAGGGAAACCCCTTTGCCCGCCACCGACTAACCGGCGTGCATGACTGACGTGGACTTCAATTCCGAGCAGTACGAGAAATGCCGCGAAGCGGGCGAGATTCTGGCACAGGTGCGCGACGAAGCGGCCGAACGCGTCGAGGTGGGCGTCTCCCATCTCGAAATCGCTCAGTGGGCCGAGGACAAGATTCGAGAGTTGGGGGGCAAGCCGGCGTTTCCGGTCAACATCTCCATCGACGAGGAGGCGGCCCACGCCACGCCCGAGCGCGACGACGATGCGACGTTCGGCGAGGAGATGGTCAACCTCGACATCGGTGTCCACGTCGACGGCTGGCTCGCCGATACCGCCGTGACAGTCGACCTCTCCGGGCAGGACGAACTCGCCGAAGCTCCCGCAGAGGCGCTGGACGCCGCGCTGGACGTTGCCGGCCCCGGCGTCGACGTGGGTCAGATCGGCGCAGCCGTCGAGGATGTCATCGAGGGGTACGGCTACAACCCCGTCGTGAACCTCACCGGCCACGGACTCGGTCACTGGGAGCAACACACCCAACCGAATATCCCGAACCGCGAGGTCGCACAGGGTGCGACGCTTGACGTGGGCGACGTGGTCGCTATCGAGCCGTTCGCCACCGACGGCCGCGGCAAGGTGCAGGAGGGTGCCGACGAGGAGATTTTTGCCCTCGAGCGGGAGGGGTCGGTCCGGAACCGACAGGCCCGACAGGTCCTCGAACAGATAACCGAGGAGTACCGGACGCTGCCGTTTGCCGCCCGCTGGCTGGACTCGCCCCGGGCAGAGATGGCGCTTCGTCGCCTGAAACAGCAGGACATCGTCCACGGCTACCCGGTGCTCAAGGAGCAGGACGGCGCGTACGTCAGCCAGAAGGAACACACCGTCATCATCACTGAGGACGGCTGTGAAGTGACGACGCGCTCGCGGTAATACGGCTACGAAACGACGAGCGACTGTTTTCAAGCACTGTCAGTGGCCTCCTCCGTGATCCGTATGAAAGGGTGGGGTGTGTGGGCCACGCAGTCAGAGACCGCGTGGCGTACGGAAACGGTGGGGTGGGGGGTGTGTGGGCCACGCAGTCAGAGACCGCGTGGCGTACGGAAACGATGGGGTGGGGGTGTGGGGATGGTCAGGCGTTGTTCATCCGCGTAGACGTGGTCGTGCCACAGATCTGACACTCACTGACCCGGTACGGTTCTCGGGAAAACGCCGCGTTTTCGCGTTTATCGGACTCTGTCTGTATCTGGACACGCACGCCGTGTGGTGTTTCACGGTCACACGTTGAACAGTGTTCAGCCATGTCAACGCCGTCGTTTATCGCTGCCATCCCAGTCAATACAAGACGGGTACACAGTATAAAAACCGCATTCCGTTCTGGTCTGTTTAGCACTGTTTATCGCCAGACGGCAGCCGTATTTTGGCAGTTACGGCTTCAGAGGAGCGGAAAATGTTTAATAACTCTCCTAAAGCTGCAGAAAGTGGTCTGTGGCCGTGAACGGCCAAAACCTTTATGAGGTGCTTCTGCGGCAATAGTCACGTCGCTTTTGCTGGTGGGTCGACAACTGGCGGTATGGACAAGGTGTTTGCGCCGTGGCGCATCGAGTGGGTCGAACGCGAGGAAGGCAACCCTGATGTCGACTGCGTGTTCTGTGCGTTTCAGGCACAAGACGACGACCGGGCGAACAACCTCGTGGCGCGAAGCGACCACGCCTTTGTCCTCCTGAACAACTACCCGTACAACCCCGGGCACGTGATGGTCATTCCCCACACCCACACCGGTGAGTACGGCGATCTCGACGACGAGACGCTGCTGGACCACGCCCGACTGAAACAGCGGACGTTCGACGCCCTCGAAACCGCGCTGTCCCCGGACGCGTTTAACGCCGGGCTGAACCTCGGTGGCTCCGCGGCCGGTGGCTCGATCGACGACCACCTCCATACTCACGTCGTCCCGCGGTGGAACGGCGACACCAATTTCATGCCGGTCATCAGCGACACGAAAGTCATCGTCGAAGCCGTCGAAGACACCTACGACCGACTCTACGCCGCCTTTGCGTCACAGGACGGAACGACCGTTCCCGACGACGGGGCTGTCCGAATCGAGTAACCTCGGCCGTCCCGGCCAACCCGTCTGAAATGTCGTCTTTTCACGTAGATCTGTGGTGAAACAGCCGATTTCCGCCAGCTGAAAAGCATCGGGTGGGCCTTTTTCAGTGGCCTCCAAACTGTCGCATGGTCCCATGACACAAGAGAGCCCTCCAAATCACGGTCCGCGTGATAAGTACCCATCCCCGTCCGGTCGCCGCCGCTTCGTTAAAGGACTGGTCGGCGCAGGTGCGCTGTCGGGAGTGACGACTGTCGGCGGCCTCGCAGTTGACTCGGCGACCGACCAAGGCGGTGTCGGTGGCGGTACCGTGTCCTATGTCGGCATCCGGAATATCGCTGGACCGGCGAACCGGCCGATGCCAATCGTCCCGCTGGAGATCTCTGATGGCGCACTTCGTGGCATGTGGCCGTCCGTCTCAGAAGTGACAGCGGGCGGTACTACCTTCCGTATCGCCAGCGGAGAGCTGGGTGGCGTGAGTTATTCCCAGCAGTGGTTCCAGTACTGCGGGCTTGAAACCGCCGCGGGACTCAAGCCAGACCCCGAGCGTGACGGCTTCCTCAGGTCAAAGGCGACATATAACTGGCAATCACAGCTGGACGACGGAGACAAACTCCGCGTCGAACACTTCGAGGACTACGAGTCGTGGGGAAACAACATCGGCAGCGACGGTCTCGGCAAGCCAGCGGTCGCCACTTGGCGCTCACAGGGCGAGGACGTCAAAGAGATTCAGGTGCAGGTGCTCCGGACACCCGCCGTCTCGAAGATGGTCGCCGGTGAAGACGAGTACAGCGACCTCGCCGGTGAGATCCGTGAGTTCTTGAACGCGGCCACTGACGAAGATTTCATCGCATGGGTGAACCGCTGTACGCACCTCTGCTGTAATCCCGGGTATAAAACGATGTCCGGGAGCGCGAAGTTCGAGGCCGCCGACAAGGTGTATTGTAACTGCCACCAGTCGGTATACGATCCGTTTTCGCCAACGACGGCGACCTTTGCGTCCCGGCCTCGGCCACAGGAGTAGCTCAGTGTCGAAGCGGCTTTGACGGCGGCCCGACAACGGGGGAGCAATGTCACGCCGCGCGACGCTCAGGCGGGTCGGCCTGCTCGTTCTCGGCGTCAACCTTCTCCTCGTGCTGCTGAAAGCCAGCGTCTGGCTCACCACCGGGAGCTTCGCCGTCCAGTCCGAGGCGGTCAACAGCGCCGCCGACACCGCCTACTCGCTGGTCATCGTTGCTGGGCTGTACCTGACGACGCGTCCGCCGGACTTCGAGCATCCCCACGGCCACGAACGCATCGAGCCGTTCGTCTCGCTGTTCGTCGCCGCGGGTATCTTCGCCGCTGGCGGTTTCGTCCTCTGGAATGCCGGAACTGCCCTGCTGAGCGGAAACATTTCGGTGACACAGGGTCCAGCCGCCGTCCTCGTGCTCGCGTTTTCGGCTGTCGCGAAGTACGCCCTCTATCGCTACTGTCTCCGTGCGGGCACAGACCGGAACTCCCCGGCGCTTATTGCGACGGCGAAGGACAATCGCAACGACATACTTACCGCGGGAGCGGCGCTGGTCGGTGTCGGCGGCGCGATGCTTGGCTACCCCATCGCCGACCCGCTGGCCGCACTCGTCGTCGCTATCGGTATCATTTACACCGGTATCGAAGTCGTACAGGAAAACGTCACCTATCTCGTCGGCGGCGCACCACCGGAGGACCTTCGTCGCGAAATCCTCCGCAGCGCGCTGGACCACCCACAGGTCCGCGGCGCACACGACGTTATCGCCCACTACGTCGGTCCTGAGATTGACGTGAGCCTCCACATCGAGGTGGAGGGCGACCTGACGCTGTTCGAGGCCCACGACATCGAGACGGCGGTCATCAAATCCATCGAGGAACTCCCGGAGGTCGACGACGCGTTCATCCACGTCGACCCGAAGGAACTCGGGGAGTGGAAAGACGACGAGGAAGTGGAACGGCTCGCCGACCTTGAGTGACGTTTTAATAGTTGCCGTGCCATGCAGTGGCATATGGGTGATGACTCATCACGGAGTCGGCTAGCGCTTGGACGACTGCTCTTTGGCCTCGGTGTGGCCCTCCAAGCTGCCGAGGACTTCCGGGACATGGAAGACGCTATCGAGTACGCTGAGTCGGCGGGTGTCCCCGCGCCAGAGTTGCTGGCCCCGCTGGCTTCGGGGATGATGCTGGTCGGCGGGCTGGGAACCGCGTTCTGGCGACTCCCGCGTCTCTCGACCGGCGCTGTCGCCACGTTCCTCGCCGTGGTGACTCCGACGATGCACGACTTCTGGAACGCCGATCCGGACGACCGGAGCGGCGAGCGCCTGGCCTTCTTCGGGAACCTCGCGATGTTCGGCGGGGCGTTAGCGTTCCTCCGTGAGGCCTACAGCGGCGACTGACGACTCAGTCGAACCCCACTGAAAACGTGAGCCGGCGACCCGTTTAGTCCGCCAACTGCGCCCGCTCGATTGGCTCGCCGAATGCGTACACGGTGTTGTGGCTCGTGATTTCTACGTCGACCGTGTCGCCGATTTCGAGGCCACGCTCTTGTGCGTCGGCGATGACGACCTGTCGGTAGGCCTCGTCGTAGCCCACCAGCGACTCGTCGGTGCCGTCCTCGACGAGCAACACAGAGGACGTGTGGCCGACCATCTCCTCGTAGGCCTCGGCCATCAGTTCCATCTTCGCCTCGCTCATCTCCTTCGAGCGGTCCTTCTTCGTCTGCCCGCCCAGACCCTTCATGTCGGCGGCGTCGGTCCCGGGCCGCTTCGAGAAGCGTGTGACGTTGATTTTCTCGGGGCGGGTCTCGCGCAGCAGCGCCATCGACTGCTCGTGGTCGGCCGACTCCTCCGTCGGGAAGCCGACAATGAAGTCCGTCGACAGCGTCCAGTAGTCCAGATACTCGTCCAGCGTCTCGACGACCTCCAGATACTCCGAAACGGCGTGCTGCCGGCGCATATCGGCCAGTACGTCGTCGCTGCCGGACTGGACCGGCGCGTGGATGAAGTTGTACAGTTCGTCGTGCTCGGCGAACACCGCTGCGAGTTCCTCACGGACGCCGTGGAGGCCCTTGGGGTTCGCCATACCGACACGGACTCGAAAGTCGCCGTCGATGTCGGTACAGATGCGGTCCAGTAGCTCCGGCAGCAGGCTCGTCCCTTGGTTCGTGTCCCAGCCGTAGACGCCCGTATCTTGACCTGTAATGCGGATTTCCTTTGCGCCGGCGTGGACGAGCGCGCGGGCCTTCTCGACGTTCTCCTCGACTGAGGGCGATTCGATTTTCCCGGTCGCCTGCTTGGTGATGCAGTAGGAGCAGTCGGACATACAGCCCCGGGCGATAGGGAGGATGCCGACGACGCCGTTGAGCACCGTTTCGGTGTCCGGCGTGATTGTCGGACACTCGCCGTTGAGGACGTACTGGGGCACGTCGTCCCAGTGAAGCACCTCGGCGTCGATGTCGGCACTCTGGAACTCCTCTCCCTGTGCGAGCGCCATGCAGCCCGTGATAACGAGGTCTGCCGGCGTTTCGTTATCGAGTTCTTTGGCCCGTGCGAGCATATTGCGTTCGGTCTTCTCAAGCACCGTACAGGTGTTGAGTATCGCCACGTCGGCGGACTCCGGCCCGTCGGCGGGGTGGTGCCCGCCCTCCCGGAGCGCCTGCTCGATCTGCTGGGTCTCACCTCTGTTCGAGGTGCACCCGTACGTCTCGATGTGATACCGGGCCATTCATCCAGATACTATCGCTAGGTCGGCAAAAGGGCGACGGATTGGTCCGGTCAGTAGCCGTCGGTCGTACCCGCGTCGTCCCGGTCTCTCTTCGGTTCGGGTGCGGCGTCACCCTCCGCCCTGCCCGTCGCGGCCTGCCATTCCTGAACGATGGTGTCGCCGCTGGAGGCCCCGATTCGTTCGGCTCCGGCCTCGAACATCGCCTCGGCGTCGGCCCACGACCCGACGCCGCCGCTGGCTTTCACCGGGAGGTATTTGCTGAGGATTTCCACGTCGTGAACCGTCGCGCCGCCCTCGCTGAACCCTGTCGCGGTCTTGAGATACGCCGCGTCGGCGTCGGCGACGAGCTGTCCGACCCGTTCGAGTTCAGCGTCGGTCAGCAACGGCGCTTCGACGATGACCTTCACGGGAACCGGGACGCTCGCGACGACCTCGGTGATGTGGTCCCGAACGGCGTCGTCCTCCTCGGCTTTGAGCAATCCTATGTTACACACCATATCCAGCTCGTCGGCCCCGGCGTCCCAAGCTAGCTTGGCCGCCTGACAGACACTATCTGTCTGACCTTGGCCGTGCGGGAAGTCGATGACGGCCGTGAGCGGGACGTTCGCGTATTCAGTCGCCAACGGAAGCGCCCACGGCGGGATACACGCTCGCATCCCGTACTGCAGTGCTTCGTCGAGGCAGGTTCGTATGTCGGCCGGTGTCGTCGTCGGTCCGAGGACCGTATGCTCGATCCGGTCTGGGACGTCGTCCATAGATGGGGTGACACGTGGTGTCTACGTAAAGACGGTGGGCCGCGGGCGGTGTGGTTCTCCTGTCTTTCCGTAATCGCTTCCCGATGGTCGCCGCCCGTCCTGATGGGCCCTCCGTCGGCCGCGTTCGGAAGTTTTTCCCACATCGGCGTCGGCGTGAGGGACATGGTACTGCCTTCGGGGTTAGCGCTCCCGCCGCTTGAGTACACCGTGGCGCTGCTTGCGGGCACGCTTGTGGTGACAGCGCTGTTGTACGCCCTCGAACCACCGATCGACCAGCGGACTGTGGTTGCGCTGACGCCGTGGATGGCACTCGGCGGCGCGCTCCACGCGTTCCACCAGCCGCCGATTGAGGCCTACCGGCCTGTGGTCGCGCCGCTGTTCGGCGCACCGGCGGTGTATCTCACGACGTTCGTCACGCTGGGCGTCGTCTGGATCACGCTGACGCTGTTCAGCGTCCGACGCGGCCACAGCGAGACGATATCACGCAATCTGGGGTACATCGGCATCGGACTCCTGACGGTGTTGCTCGTCATCGCCGTCGTGATGGCGCTTGAATCCGGTCTGCTGGGGCTCATCTGGCCCACCGTCGCGGTCGTCGTCGCAACTGTCGTCACCGCCGTGACAGTGCTCGCGGTCGCGCTGTGGCGAACGCCGGTCGTGGTTCGGATGCGCTATGCGGCCCCGACCGTCGTGTTCGCACATATGCTTGACGGCGTCTCGACGGCAGTCGGCGCTGACGTTATCGGCATCACTGAACGAACCCCAATTCCGGCCCGCATCATGGAGTTTGCCGGCACGCTCCCGACAGCCCCGTATCTCGGCAAAGGCTGGCTGTTCGTGTTCGTCAAACTGCTCGTCGCGATTGGGGTCGTCTTCCTGCTGGATGACTATCTCGAAGAGGACCCCGTCGAAGCAAGTCTTCTGCTCGCGTTCGTGACCGCTGTTGGCATCGGCCCGGCCACGAACAACATCGTCCTGTTCCTGTTCAGTCCGGTCTGAGGAGAACCTATTCTGCCAGCGAATCGTCGAGTCGTTCCTGCTGTTCCCGTTCGAGTCGTTGGCACCCGAACACGAGCGGCTCCGGAATGTCTATTGCGTTCGACTGCAGTGACTCGAACACGGCGGCTACCTCCTCGAACCGTGGTCCGCGACCGGCGACCAGTGGCTCTGTATCCCACGTAATGAAATCGTGGTCGGACAGCATCGGCAGGTGACAGTGGTACAGTTTCTGTCGCAGGACCTCCGGATCGCGCGGGACGTTGGGATTGACGGCACTCTCGGGGAGCGGGACCGTCTCGTCCGGGTGGGCATCCGACAACGCGATAATGAGCTGCCGCCGTGGCTCGGCCGTAACGGCCTTGAAAACCTCGTCCCAGCGCTTAATCACCCGCTTCCCGTTCTGATAGCGCTGTTGTGTCATAGTATAATTTATCGTAGATATTGAGATGACGGCATATATATTGTTGTGGTGTGATATATTGGGTGAATCGGTCCCCGAGTCCGGGCGTACCGGCCGGACCCGGAACGCTACAACAGTGCTGTTGAGCCGAGTTTGGTGACCTTGTGCTGCCATAGCGTGCTCTGCCGGAGACATGATACACTGCTGTCGTGACTGTCGCAGTGTAACCGCTACCGCTAGCGCGTTCCGTGATCTTTCTGGAGTCGCGTGTCCTCACAGCGCTCCCGCGTTATCGCACCGTTTCGCCGGAACTGGTGGTTCTTCTCTGATCCGATGGCATGACACAATGCTCATTGGCACCGCGAGCAAGGGAAACATGTGCTTGACTACCCCATCACCCAGTGGGCGTTCGCCTGTGTTGTCGCTGGCGCGGTTGTCGGCCTGTTGTTGAACATCCCGATGATGACACAGGACGAGGGGTACCTGCCGGCGCACGTCGCCGCGGCCGGACTCACCCGTGCCGACCCGGCCGCAGTGGGTCGCCCCCTCGCCGTCGCCGTGCACCACGGCACCGCCCTCGTCGCGGCGCTACTGTACGGCGCGGTCGTCGCAGGGCTCTCGTTCGTGCTTCCGACGGCAATCTCGCTCAACGGCGTCCCGCTGATACCCCATCTCCTCGGTGTTGCAGGCATCTCCGCGTTCATTTACTACTTTTTCGCTCGCATCGCCATGCCCCGCTTCGGCGGCAGCGTCCGCGACGACGCTGACGAGGTCATCCGACAGTGGGCACTCACGGCGTTTATCTTCGGCACGGCGCTCGCGCTGTTCGTCCCGGTGCTCGTCACATGGCTGTAAGCTACGTGTCCTCAACCCGCTTCGAGAGGTTTCTGTAGGCCCCGAGATACAGGAATACGCTGGCAAGCAGCGCGAACGGGACGACGAGGGTCCACGAGGGGCCGCCCGGCGTTCCCGCGCCGACGGTGTAGCCGGTCAGCAGTCCGAGGACGACGCCGGCGGCGATAGCGATACCCGCCGGCCCTCGCATTCGCCTGTCGAACAGCGAGATTTCGTCTGCCATATGTCCTCTCTCTCGGGGGTCCGCCCTCACTGTTGCGACCGACGGGAATCCACTGACTACTAAATAGTTCCGTCCGACTGGCCGGTATGGCGAAACAACCCCATCTACTCGTCGAACCGGGTGACCTGACAGACATCGCGCTCGTACCGGGCGACCCCGGGCGCGTCGACCGCATTGCAGGCCTCTGTGACGACCACGAGGTCGTCGCGGAGAACCGCGAGTACAAGCTCGTCAATGCGACCTACGACGGCCGCGAACTGACGATCTGCTCGACCGGTATCGGGTCGCCGTCGACGGCCATTGCTGTCGAGGAACTGGAAGCGGTCGGCGTCGAGACCCTCATCCGCGTTGGCACGACCGGCGCGCTTCAGGAAGGCATCGAAATCGGCGACATGGTCGTCGCTAACGGCGCAGCCAAGGACGAGGGAACGTCCCAGCGCTACGAATCCAAGTCTGTCCCGGCTGTCCCCGACTACGACGTGCTCTCGTCGCTAGTCGACGCCGCCGAGGCGAACGACGAAGACGTTCACGTCGGCCCCATCGCCACGGACGACGCCTTCTACGCGGAGACGGACGAGTACATCAACGACTGGGAAGACGCCGGTCTGCTCGCCGTCGAGATGGAGGCCGCCGCGCTGTTCTCGCTGTGTCGTCGCAAGGGCCTGCGCTCGGGCGCTATCTGTACCGTCGACGGGAACCTCGTCGAGGGGACACAGAAGGGCGAAACCGAAGACGAGGAGCTCCCCGAGAAAGCCAAGAACAACGTCGAGCGCGCCATCGAAATCAGTCTGACAGCGACCACGTCGCTGTAGGCGTCGGGACTGTCGGACTTCAACGGCCCGTCGGGCTGGCGGACCCGTGTGAGCGAGCGGTCGCGCCGCTTCCCGGCGGAGGGCTTAACAGACCATCTCCCCTGCAAAACGGTATGCTCGACCAGTTCCGGAAGCGACTCCACGCGGCGGCCAGACGACTCCGGCGGGTCGAGCGCCGCGAACTACAGGACTTCAGGCGGTGGGCCGAGGTAACCGAAAACCTCGTCCACCTCTCGATGCTGGTGTTCGTCCCGCTGGCTATCGTGTTGGTGACGACGCTGGCGAACGCTGTTCCACAGCTGAGTTTCCTGCTGTTCCCGCCGCTTGCAGCGGGGTCGTACACGCTCTTTGTCGACCCGACGAGCAAGTACGCCGACCCGAAGCGGTTCGTCGCGGGACTCACCATCGGTGCGGTCTGTGGGCTGGGCGCACTCGCCGTCTCGAACAGCTATCTCATGGCCCCGGGCGGCCAGTTCGGCGTCAGCGCGCTCGGTGCCGGCCTCGCCGTCTTCGCGACTGGCGTGGTCACTGGCCACTCGACATCGAGGAGCCGTCGTCGTACTCTACCGCCCTGCTGGCGCTGCTGGTCGAACCGAACCAGCGGGCGGTGTTCGTCGCTAGCATCTTCCTCGCCAGTTCGCTCGTGGCAGCCCTCTTTGTTGTCTGGCGCGAGGAGTTCTACGAGCAGCGGGCGACATACCTCTACGAGTCGATGTCGGGCGACGACCACGTTCTCGTCCCAATGCGCGGCGACTCAGCGGGGCAGACCGCAATGCTGGGCGCGCGGCTCGCCGCCGCCCATGAGGCCGGGAAAGTCGTCCTGCTGGACATGGTTTCAGACAGCAACACCACCACGACCCAGCAGTCGCTCACGCGGGACACGATACAGCTGGATATCCGGTCGGAGAACGGGTCGGACTCGCCATCGGCACAGACTCGTCCTGTCGCCGACGGCGGTGACCCAGCAAACGCGTCGGTGTCGCCCGACCAGACGGACCTCGAAGCGGAGATCGACTGGCTTGAGACCCACGCCGACCGAATCGAGACGCGGACTGGTGTCTCCTGTCAGGTCGTCGTCGCAAGTGACGACGGGTCACCGGCGAAAACGACGCTGCAGACCGCAACCGAAACGAACTGCGACCTTATCGTCGCGCCCTATGAGAGTCAACACGGAGCGCTGACGCCGTATCTACAGCGGTTGTTCCGCAGCAAGAGCGACATCGTCGTCCATCGGTCACGGAGCGACCGGACCCGCTGGAAGCACGTCATTGTCCCCGTGCGGTCTGTCAGCGATGTGGCCCACAACATGGTCGATTTCGCCACGCGACTGGCCGGTCGGAGCGGGCGGGTCGCTGTCGCGACCTGCATCGGCTCTCGTGGAGACCGCCGCCGGGCAGAGGAGATGCTCGCGGACCTCATCGACCCGTACGAGGGTGCGTTCGAGACACGGGTCCCCCGGACGGACATCCAGACGTTCCTGTCCGATACCGCTCCGCAGTACGACCTTGTCATGATTGGGGCGAGCCGCGACCGGAGCAAGGCGTCACGGTTCATCTCGCCGCCGACGTTCGAACGACTGGAAAACGTGGAAACGGACGTCGCTATCGTCGACCGCGGCCGAGCCTAGATATCTGCGTCGTCCTCGTCGCGCACGTCGAGCAGGTGGTCGGCGATGTTCTCCATCCCTTCTCGGCCCAGCGCGGACTGGACGATGAGATGGCCACCGAGTACTGCCGGGCTGATGACCGTGTCCGCGCCAGCCCGGCGGAGCTTCTCGATGTTCTCGCGGTCGGTCGCCGCGGCGACGATGTTGACCTCTGGGTTGAGTGTCTGTGCCGTCAGGATGCCCAAGGCGTCCTGTGCATCGTCGTTTGTCGCCGCGACGACTGCGGCTGCGTCCTCGATACCGGCCCGTAGCATCGGTTCTTCGTCGCTCGGGTCCGCGGTCAAGACGGCGATGTCCCGTTGCTGGAGTTGCGTGGCCGTCTCCGTGTCTGGAGTGATGACCACGAACTCTATCGCGCCGGTCAGTTCCTCGATAATCGGTTCCGTCAGGTCGCCGTGGCCGAGCACCAGTACGTGGTTCTCGAGCAGGTCCAGTTGTGCGTCAGTCATGTTTCCGAGTGCCTCCGAAAGCCGCTTTTCGATTGCCGGGCCCAGCAGCGACCCCAGCGCGATGGCGAAACTGGCTGTCCCGAGGACAACCACCGACATACCGAACAGTTTCGCCTGCTGGCTCTGTGGGGTTACATCGCCGTACCCGACGGTACTGGCCGTCACGAGCGTGTAGTAGAACGCGTCGGTCACCGTCGAGAGGTTGGCGAACTCGTCCCGGAGCGCGTACGAGCCCGCCGTCCCGTACATGAGCGAACCGAGGAGCGCAGCGCCCGCGGCCAGTTGCGCCGTCGAGAGGTCGATCGGGCGGTCGAACCGGCGCCGGTTCAGCAGCATCGTCGGGAGCGAGACTATCGAGAGGACGACGAGCGGAGCCGAAACCGTCGAACTCGGCACGGTGCCGACGAGCGGGAGCGACACTGCTGAACTCTGTACGAGGCCTTGGACTGCCGCGACGGGAAGCAAGACCACGGTCGCGTACCACGCGACCCGCAGCCGACGGCGGAGCCCGATGACACTGACAAGTAGCGTAAACCCCGTGAGCGCACCGGTGAATCCGGCGGTCCGCTGGATGCTCGGCGGGATGAGGTCCCCGAGCGGCCCGCTAATGGACACGGCGCTGATGTTGACAACCCCGGTAATAAACGACAGCACCGCCACTATCACCGGCAGGAGAATGGTCGCCCGCGCCCCGAGCCAGTCCCGTGGTCTGTCCATACCCATCCAGATTACAGCGGTCGGTGTAAATGTACTGTCCGCGGGCCGGAAGCGATTTACTACCGGCCACGCAGGATGTGGACATGGCTTCGCTCCCGGTCGAGGTGTTGATGGGGATCTATCTGGGGCTATTGGTGGGAGTGATCCCGGCGCTCGTATCGTGGGCGCTGGGGTTCAGTTTCAAGTATTTCACCGGCATTACCGTGCCGGGGTTCGGTGTCGTCGTGCTGGCAATCGCGCTTGCCGGCGTCAGCGGCGGCCTCATGGCACTGGCGGACAAGTCGATTACGCAGGCTCCCAACGCCGAGCGAATCATCACCGCAATCGTTCTCGTCGGGATGGTGTCGCTGTACGCACACAGCAAGGGTGACCAGCTCGGCGCGGAGTTCCCGAAGCGCCTCTCGCTGAAGGGGCTGCGCGAGAAGAAACTCTCTTCGGACGTGGTCGAATTCGTCGGCGGCCGCGACGAGGTCCGTCTCCGCGTTGTCGGCGATGTGGCCGACATGGAGGGGTATCCCCCGCTGTCGGAGTCACTTCGGGCCGAAATTCGGAGTGAGGAGTGGCGGTTTCCGGCCGACCTCCGTATCGGCGAACTCGAACGGCGGATGGAGGAGCGCCTGAAATCGGAGTTCGATCTCGGCGATGCCGCCGTCTCAATCGACGAGCAGGGACGAGCGACGGTCGTCGCTGCGCCCCCGTTTTCGGGCCTGTCGAAGCGCGTGGGCGACAACCGCCACGGCGTCTCGGTGGACGCGCTGTTGCCGACCGGTCTCGCCCGCAACGACGAGGTGACGGTGCTGACTGCGGACGCACAGGTCCGAGGGACCGTCGTCAGTGCCCGGTCGACCCCGTCGGTCGACGAGACGCCCGCTGAGACGCCGACAGAACCGGAGATAGCCGACGCCGAGACGCCCCCGACGCCGGTTCAGGCACCGACGACCGACGGCGGTGAGGGCCGACTCACGGTCGCTGTGACCCGGACGGACGTACAACCGCTCTTGCGGTCGGTCCAGCCAAAGGTCGTGGTTGAACCCCGCGGGACACACCGGGAGTACGAACTCGTCTCCCTGCTCCGCCGGGCCGGAAGCCGATTTCGGCGACTTACGGTCCGCGCCGACGGCCCGCTGGACGGGACGACGCTCAGGGACGCCCACGTTCGGGAGGCCTACGACGTTGCCGTCGTCGCTATCCGGACGCCGGACGGCTGGCAGGTCGCGCCACGCGGCGACGCGACCGTCGAGGCCGGCGACGAACTGTACGCGATTGGCCGCCGCGCCGACCTCGATGCCTTCGCGGAGGCGGTCGCATGACGCCGCTCGGTCCGACACTATTCGCACAGGTCGGGGCGAACCTGCAACTGGGAACGGTGCCGCGGGCACTGGTCGAGGGCGTTGTCTGGCTCCTCGCCATCGCGATTCTCGCCGCGACGCCGGCGGGCGCTATCGCCGTCTTCTACCGCTGGTACGTCCGTGAACGGATTCAGACCGGGTTGGCGCTCCTGTTCGGACTGACTGCGGTCGTCCTCGTTATCGGCGCGACAACTGCGCTCAGTGAGGTCATCCTCGGCGACGAGGACGTGCTGGCGGCCGGCGCAGTCCTGTTGAATATCGCCGCGTTCCTCGCTGGCGGCGTTGGGGCCTACGGTGGGATGCGCGTCGGGGACCGACTGGGCGTCGACCTCTTTGCCGCGACCGGCGGCCGGAACATCGACGCCGACGTGAGCGAGATCGTCCAGACTGTCGGCCGCGTCACGTCCGTTCGCCTTCCCGAGGACATCGACGACATCATCGGCTACGACCCGATGCCAGACGAGACCAAAGAGACCCTCGCGGACCGGCGGTTCCTCTTCCCACGGCGGCTGACGAAAGACGAACTCAGGGACCGGCTGGTCGTCCGGCTCAAGACCGACTACGGCGTCGGCCACGTAGACGTCGAACTGGCCGACGACGGGACCGTCGACTACCTCGCGATTGGCTCGCGAGCGGCCGGTATCGGCCCGACGCTACCGCCCTCGACGAATGCCGTCGCTATTCAGGCCGATCCGGCTCATGCTGCGAGTGCCGGCGATCTGGTTCAGGTCTGGGAGCAATCGCCAGCGAAACGCGTGCTCACCGGCGAACTCCGTGGCGTTGCTGACGACGTAGTAACGGTCGCTATCGACGCCGCCGACACGCCGAAACTCGACCCGGAAACGCAGTACAAGCTTGTCACGCTCCCGGTTCAGGACCGTTCCGACCGGGAGTTCGCGTCGCTGCTCCGGGCAGCCGACGAGACGATGGGCACTGCCACTGTCGAACCGGGGAGCACGCTCGACGGCGCACCGGTCGGCAGTCTGGCGGTCTCGGTGGTCGCGATCACCCGCGACGACACAGCGCCGGAGACGATTCCGTCCCGCGAGCGCGTCCTCGCGGCCGGTGACACGATCTACGCAATCGCCACCCCGGACGCGTTGCGGCGACTGGAACAAGCCACGGAGGGGACAGGCGAAACGGCTACGACAGCGGCTGTGACGGATGAGTCGGAAGACAGCACTGGCGACGAAGATGGCCAGTCAGCGTCGTCCAACTCTGCTGACCCGAACGACCAGACCGATGGGACGGCGGGGACAGGAGTAGCGGCCGATACGACTGCTGCTGATGCCGATACCAACGACAGCGCGGGTGACGTCGACCCAGTCGGGACTGAGACCGACGCCGACGCGGACACAGCCACGGCTGACAGCGCCACTGTCGATGGAGCGACTGACACCGCCGCTGAGGATGGGCCGGCTGCTACTACTGCTGACGCTGATCTGGCTGATATTGACGCTGACGACAGCACGACCGAGACCGGCGACGAGTCTCCGGACGACGACCCACTGGAGTCACTTCGGAACGCTGCTGTGGAGGACACAAGCACCGATCTGACTGCGGATGAATCGTTTGACGACCTGCCGGCGGACGACGGCGACGATACCGTCGAGGTGTGGGACCCCGAAGAGCGGATCGGGGAGGTGGACGAAGAGCCTGCTGCCGACGAAGTCGACGGCAGCGACTCGGCGGATTCCGACGCGCCGGGTGCGGACGGAGACAGCGTAGACGACGAACCGACCGCTGGCGACGAGTCGGAGAACCCAAACTGAGTGGGGGTATCGTACTGCCAGACGTACGCCGTCGCAGACTGTCCGTCTCCCGCCCGCCTGAACGGCCACACCGCGGTCCGGAACCCTCTTTTGCCGGACGCTCGGAGTACGGGTATGGAGTGGAAACTGTTCGCACACCTCCGAGACGTGGCCGACGGCCAGTCGGTCAGCGTCGATATCGAGGGAGACGCCACGGTCGAAACGGCGCTCGATTCGCTGCTCGCGGCGCGACCGGCGCTCGCCGAGGAGGTGCTCGACGAGAACGAGGAGTTGGCCGACCACATCCGGGTGCTCGTCGACGGTGAAGACCCGTTCGCCGCTGGCGAGGGACTGGCGACAACAGTCGATGCGGAGACGGAACTCGCGTTGTTCCCGCCGGTTAGCGGCGGTTGATGCGGACTGTTGGTCAGGTTATTTTTCCAGTGGCCCCGCCACTGTCACGTTTGAGATAACGATGCGAACGCCGTCCTGATACGCAGTGTCGAGCGTCACGTCCCAGCCGTGGGTCCGGGCGAGCATCCGCAGGTTCGGGAGGGTCATCCCCGCTTCGGCGTCCGGCATCGCGCCGCCGTACTCGAAAAAGGCCTCCGAGGCTGTCTCGCCCGCTGGGGTCCCGTCGTCGGTGATGACGATCTCGTCGGCTTCCCGTTCGACGGTGACCGTCGACGCGCCGTTGTGGGCTGCGAACGTGAACCCGCTCTCGAAGAGATCCCGCAGGCGGGTCGGATCGGCGATGACCGCTCCATCTACGTCAGCCGCCATCGTGAGACCGTCGGTGTCGGCGCGTTCCCAGGCTCCGTCGACGACTGGCTGGAGGTCGACGGCCGTCGTTTCGTCGATTGTCTGCCCGTGTCGAGCCAGCGTCGCGAGTCCATCGACGATTTCGGACATCCGATCGGCTGTCTCAGACGTTGACTGGAGGGAATCTTTTGCCAGACTGACGTTGCCCCGATTCAGGGCGTCACCGGCGACGGAGACACGGCCGGTGATTATCTGCAGCGTGTTCAACAGCTCGTGTCTGATTGCGGTGGCGAACCCCTCCAACTGCTCGTTCTGTCGATCAAGCTCGCGTCGTCGCTGCTCGCTTTCGGTTACATCGGTGAACACGAGCATCCGACCGATATCGACCTGTCCAAGCGAAAACGAGGTATCGCTGACGAGGTAGTACTCTGTCCCGCCGTCCCGGTTCCGTTCGAGAATCTGCTCGTCCGTTTGCAGTATCTCTGTGACGGCCGGCAACACCGCCTCAAGCTGCTGTCCGCGGCTCCTAGACAGCGCGGGGAAGAGCCGCTGTGCCTCACCGTTGGACTCCTTGATCTGGTGCCCATCATCGAGGTACACCACTGCCTCGTCGACGCCATCGGTCAACTGCACGGCGAGAAACGCCTCGTCGTACACGTAGAGGACACCGAACGCGAACAGTGCGACACCGAGCGGTTCGTGATTGATGTCGAGCAGGATGTCGCTGACGAACCCGACGATATCGAGCACTGCCGGAATCGCCGTGATACCGACAAGAACGCCGAGTGGACGGGTGTCGTAGTCGGCCTCGAGGAACAGTTCGAACAGCATGAAGAAGCCGACGGTGACGAGCGCGTAGGAGAGCCCTGTCACCACCCAGTGAAACACGCCGTGTGTGATCGCCAAGTGTGGGAACGGATCAGAGACGAACTGCGTGGCGAAGTAGAGCCCGTGAAGCGGATTCGTCAGCTTCACTGTCACGATAGCGAGGTACACGCTGACGGCGACGACGCGATATAGTCGGTTCCGGTGGAAGGCCCGCCCGGTGTATGCCGAGCAGAAGTATAGCCACGCCCCGACCGTCGCCAGACCGATGATGAGGCTGCCGAGGTAGAACGCGTAGCCAAGTGTTCCGGGCGTGATCAGGAAGCCGAGTTCCAGCGCCGCCCAGCCGCCGCTACAGAGGAGAAGCCCGACCATCCCGCGGCGGGTATCGGGATCTTCCATACGAGTCGCTCTGTAGAGCCCGACACCGCAGCCGACTGCTGCGAGACCGTATGCCACGACATATAAGAGAAATGCTGGTGAACTCCCAACCAGATTCATCTACTATCGGTATGGCTGGCATCTGAATGAGTGTTATGTCCGCGTTATCGGTTATGATAACTCACCGATCCCGTCAATCTCGAACACGTAGTCCGGACACTCGCTAATGTCTCCGCCGGCGTACGCGGCTTGGGCCACGTGGCGCGGTGTCTCGGGGATAAGGACCCGTGTCCCGTCGACGCCGAGCGTCGCCGCATCGGCGGCTATCGCAGTGAATAACGCCCGTGCGGCGTCGACATCGCTCCACACCCCGACCGCGTACTCCGCGAGTCGTTCGCCGTCAGATTCGGTCGTCCGGACACGACACGCCATTCCTCGTGGCTTATCGCCGACGGTCAGGACCGCCTGCTTGGTCGCTAAACTGTCGAGTGTCGCCCGTGTCAGCGTCGAGAGCGCCCAGCTCTCCCCGCTATCGAGCGCAAGGCCGGACAGTACGTCTCGGCCGTCGCTTTCCTGCCAACAGCGCCACGCTGTGGCGGGGTCGTTCCCGACACTCATCTCAGGCGTCTCGTCCGCCGGATCTGGGTGTACCCAGCGGAACGACGTGACCGCTTCGAAGCCGGTCGCCAGCGACTGGCCGAGGCCGGCCTCGTTCCAAGAAAACACCATGCTCCGACCGACTGACGCACCGGCGTCGGCCGCCCAGTCGATGAGGTGGTCGGTTAACAGCGACCCGAACCCCTTCCCTCGGTGGTCCGAGTCGACGCGCATCCCTTGGAACCACGCCTCGGTCTCGGTGAGCATGACGGCCTGAGCGAGGCCGACAGCGTGGCCGTCACCCTCGACGACGAGGGTTTTCCGGTCCGCGCCGTCGGCGTCGACCCAGTCGTGGAACACGTCGGGGATGTAATCGGCCATCGTACGGTCGGCCCAGACGTCGCTGGTCAGTTCGACAATGTCGTCGTAGTCGTCGTGACGAGCCGTCCGAACAGTCGGCGACATGCGGGCAGGCTCTCTCGCGACAGTAAAAAAGGGTCGCTTCGATGCGCCGGGCCCGACCCGTCACGCGCAGGCTACCACACCGCTCGGTGCTACAGCCACGGCGTCGAGCGCTGCTGAATCTCGCCGGCTAGAGGCTCCTGCATAGTGTCGGCAACGTCGTCGCTGTTTGCCAGCGCCCACATGAGCTTCACCTTCGCGGTACCGGGGAGCATATCTTCGCCCTCGATGACGCCGGCGTCGAGCAGGTCCCGGCCGGTGTCGTAGACGCGGTCACAGACCCGCCCTTCGAGACACTGGCTGGTCATGACCAGCGGGATATCCAGTTCCTCGATAGTCTCGATCCAGTCGGTGTTGACGTGGCCCAGTCCCGTTCCCTCGATGACGATGCCATCGCTGTCCTCAGCGGCGGCTTTCAGCAGCGACGGGTCCATCCCGGGGGAGAACTTCAGGAGTTCCACGTCGGTCTCGATGTCGTCGTGCAGCGCCAGATCGGCGGCGTCCCGCTCGGCGTACTCCCGGCGGAACGTCACCGTGCTCTCGCCGTCGATGTCGTAATCGACCTCGCCAAGCGGTTTCGCGCCGATGGTCTCGAAGGCGTCCCGACGCGAGGTGTGGTTCTTCCGGACGCGAGTGCCGCGGTGGAGCGCACAGCGGTCGTCGGACTCGTGGGCGTGCATACAGACCAGCACTTCCGCGCAGTCGCTCGTGGCGGCCTCGACTGCTGAGACGGCGTTCATCACGTTGTCCGAGGACGGGCGGTCCGCCGAGCGCTGACTCCCCGTAAACACGATGGGGACCGGCGTATCGAGCATGAACGACAGCGCCGACGCGGAGTACTGCATCGTGTCGGTGCCGTGCATGACGACGATGCCGTCCGCCCCGGCCTCGATTTCCTCGTGGACTGCCTTCGCGAGGTCCTGCCAGACCGCCGGGGTCATGTTCTCCGAGAGGATGTTGGCGACGACGCGGCCGCGGTAGTTCGCCATGCCGGCGAGGTCCGGCACCGCCCGCAGTACGTCCTCGGCATCGAACTGGGCCGTCACTGCCCCGGTCCGGTAGTCGATTGTCGAGGCGATGGTTCCGCCAGTGGAGATAAGCGAGACTGTCGGGAGGTCGTCGTCGAACTCGATTTCCGATGTCCCCTGTTCGTCCTGTGCGCTCTCGACGTCGTACACGTCCGACTCAAGCACGTCGACGGATGCGCCCTCACGGTCGATACCGACGTTGTACCCGCCGTCGAGTTTAACGACAAGGTGGTCGGGCGTACTCGACGGGAGCACCACGCCCTCGTAGGTCTGGGCCGCGCGCTCGACGCGGACCCGGTCGCCTGCGTTCATGCGCGGCACTTTCCGCCGGTGGGACTTGAACCCACTCGTTTCGGCGAGCGATCTCGGCCACACGCTGGACCTGCCACCCGGTCGGCGGGTGGTGTCCGCCGCGGTTCCGGTCCGGGACATTGACATCCGTTACTGTGAACTGCAAACGGTACCAGACCACAATGTTATCCCACTCGACATTCTCCTAACAAGTATGGCAGACAACAAGAACGGCCGCGAAGCCCAGGCCCAAAACGAGGAGCGCCGCCAGCGGGAGCGCGCTATCGCTGAGGAGCTTGAGCGCGCGGACGAACCCGAGCCGCCGGTCGACCCGACGGAACTCGCGTATTTCGAGACAGAACTCGAAGTGCTCGAATTCCCGGCAACAGCGGCTGACGTGGTCGCTACGGTTGGCGACCACGAGATCGAGTCCGTCGCCGGAACGTACACTGTCGCAGACCTCCTGCCTGATGCGGAGGTCGAGTCCTTCGAGTCGCCGGCCGAAGTCCGGACGCGAGTCCAGCGGCCGACGGTAGCGGGGGCGATGAAACGCGTTGTGGAGGCCGCCGCCGAACACCAGAGCGCGTCCTTTGGCGCCTCACAGCGGGACGGCTACGAGCGGACGTTCCGGGAACTGCGGGCTATCGATGCGGATGACGACGATGAGGGCATTCGGGCTATCGCTGATTGGATTATCGAGCGCATCCACGAGCAGGAGAAGCCCCCCGGGTCTCGTGACGTACGCCGACAGGCGGCGAAGTTCTGCCGGTCGAACGGCTACTCGGTTCGCAACGACGAGTGGCTGGGTATCTGAGCGACACGCCGCTATCTCTCGGACTGCCGGCGGACCCCACAAGGACCATACTACTTGCGGCCCCACACTCTGTATGGCCGAACGAACCGAGGAACGGACCCGCGACGCGGACACGCAGTCGGACGGTGACCTCGGCGTCGATGTCGGCACGACAGCGTCGGTAGAGACGGACGGTACTGTCGGGGAATCGCGCGGCGCGGAGTCGTCTGCCGCCGAGGCGTCAACGACAGAGTCCGGGAGCTACTTTTCGCTCCGGGCGCTGCTGTTCGCTTTCGGTGCGGTCGGTGGCGGAATGGTCCTCGGCGGGTGATACCGCTCGTACCGTTCACGGAACTGGTCGGCATCCTGCTTGGCGGGTTCGTCTACGGACTGCTCGCCAGCGAGCGCCGATACGTCGAACTGGGGCTGGCGGGCGGTGTCAGCGGCGGTGCGACGGCCGTTCTGTCCCTCCTCCCACAGCTCGCTGCGGGGTTGAATGGGACCCGGCTGTTTGCTATCGCCGGCGGTGTCGGCCTCGTGCTCGCGCTCGTCGGCCATTACTTCGGCCGTGACCTCCGTAGCGGGCTGACGAAAGACTTGTAGCTCCTCCGACGACTGATGCCGGTCAGTGCCGCGATCAGACTTGCCGGACCTGTTGCACTGTCTTTCAGGGCCTTGTCAGCTAACTTGAAGTATTTCATACTGTGGGCTGGACGGCTGTCAAGAACTATGCCATCCCGGAGTGGCACATATCTTACAATAGGTACGGTCGACAGTAGCAGTCGAACACACTCTGTTACTGTCTTCTGCTGACACTCTCGTTTGCGGGAGGGACAGACCGCCTCCGGTTTCAACGTCAACGGTTTTATCGTCCGTTATTGATTGTCTACGTCTCGCCGAATAACGATAGAATAGAAGCATCCGTCCAAAATATAAATACTAATATGACCATATGATTCTTCTATTCGTGTTTCATACACGATATCTTGAGTTAGTAATTCTTATAACGCTCGTATGTAAACCCCGGAACAGAACGTATGGCACCAGAGACATACGGGCTTATCAGCCTGTTTCCGGCGATGCTCGCGATTGTACTGACGCTGTTCACTCGCCAAGTACTCCTCTCGCTGTTTGCAGGCATCTGGATCGGCGCGACGGTGCTCGTCGGCTGGAATCCGGCCGCTGGAGCCACTCGGAGCCTCCAGTTCGTCGTCGATAACGTGACTGAGCCGTTCAACGTCAAGCTGCTACTGTTCACGTTCCTCATCGGGGCAATGCTGGGGATGATCTTCCTCTCCGGCGGGATGAGTGCGCTGGCGTCACAGATGGTCAAGCGTATTCGGACCCGCCGGCAGGCGGCGCTTGGGACCTCACTACTGGGGATGACTATCTTCGTCGACTCGTACGCTTCGACGATGATTACCGGGTCGGTCATGCGCCCGATCACCGATAAGTTCGACATCAGTCGCGAGAAGTTGGCGTACATCCTCGACTCCACTACTTCACCGACCGCGTCGATATCAGTCGTCTCGACGTGGCTCGGGTTCGAGGTCGGACTCATCGCTGAGCAACTGACCACAATCGGGGTGGACCGAAGCGCGTTCCTGCTGTTCCTCGAATCGATTCCCTATCGGTTCTACAGTCTGCTTGCACTTGCGATGGTCTTCATCGTCGTCATCGCAGACATGGACTTCGGCCCGATGGCGAAGGCCGAACGCAGAGCCAGAGAGGAGGGGAAAGTCCTCGGCGACAACGCGGACCCGCTGATGGAGACACAGGAGGACGATATCGTGACGCCCGACCACGTCGACCCGCGGTGGTGGTACTTCGCCGCGCCAATCGCGGCACTCGTTGGCGTGACCGGCTTCTCGCTGTATTACTCCGGTGGTGGGTTCGCTGGCCGAAGTCTCACAGACGCGCTGTCGAATGCGGCCACCGCAGATGCCATCGTCTGGGCCTCGTTCTCGGCCTGTCTGGTTATCCTGACAATTCTGGTCGGACACGCACGGATCGCGGTCGACGAAGTGAGCGACGCCATCTTCGAGGGGTTCAAAATGGTGATGTTCCCCGTCGCGGTGCTCTCGCTTGCGTGGTCCATCGGTGCCGTGAGTCAGGCGCTCGGCGTCGGCCCCTACGTCGTCGCTATCAGTGAGGGGATTATCACGGCCGAGATGCTGCCCGCCATTATCTTCCTCAGCGCGGTCATTATCAGCTTCAGCATCGGCACATCTTGGGGAACGATGGGCATCCTGTTCCCTGTCGCGATACCGCTCGGACACGCGCTCGGCGCGCCGCTGGCTCCGGCCATCGCTGCGATTCTGACCGGTGCGCTGTTTGGTGACCACTGCTCGCCGATCTCAGATACCACGGTGATGTCGAGCATGTTCGCCGCAAGCGACCACGTCGACCACGTGAACACCCAAATTCCCTACGCAGTGCTGGCTGGCATCGTCGCAACCGGGCTGTTCCTGCTGGCCGGCTACGGCGTTTCGGCGTACATTGCGCTCCCTATCGGACTGGTCGCTGTCGGGTCTGTGACGTACCTGCTCTCAGAACAGTTGTCGGTCGAGGTTCCGAGTTCGTACGGTTCGAAAGCGGACTGAGACGGTCCACTTTCTGAAACACCGGCCTGCTCAGACGATTTCCCAGCCGTCGTCGGTCCGTTCGACCACATCGTCCTCCGCAAGCCGAGTGAGCGCTTCCTCGACGATTTCCGGCGGAGCCTCAATCTCTCGGGCCAGCGCCGGAACGGTATCGGTACCGTTTGCGAGTCCGCTGACCAGCTCTGCGTACAGTCGTCCGTCGCCGTTCTCGAAGCCGGAATCGATCCGGTCCCGTACGTCGGTCATGCGGGCTTGCACCCATCGCTGGGCCAGCGACAGTTCGTTCTCTAGCTGCTGGAGATGCTCCAGTTCGCGCGCCAAGTCGTGAAAGTCCCCATCGGATGTGGACCCCACGTCTATCGAGAGATGGCGACAGGAGGGCATCTCGAACTCGGGATTTGCCGGATAGGCGCTCTTGGTACCGAACTCGTATGGCGAGACACGGACCTCCAGACGGAGATTTCGGGCAATCGAGAAGTACTTCCGGCGTTGGTCGTCCGTCCGGGAACCGATGAGCCCGGCGTCTTCGAGCTTCTGGAGGTGGTCGATGACTGCTTTCGGGCTGACACCGATGTATTCGCTGATTTCCGTGACGTAGCAGGGTTTGTGAGCGAGTAGTTTGAGAATCCGCCGGCGGTTGGCGTTTCCAAGGAGATTGAGTAACTCGGCGGAGTCCATCGAACGTAGGTAGCGGGTCACGGTTCAAAAGCATGACTCTCGTCGGGTGGTTTGCTGGTGAGTCCCTCGAGAAGCTACTGGGTGGGCCTACGCCTCGCTCTATGCGCCGCTGTTCCCGCTACCCTGATTGCCGCCGCCGTTTCCTCGGTCGCTGCCCTGACCGTTTCCGTTGCTGTTTCCTTGGTTGTCGCCGCCGTCGTCCTCTTGGTCGTTTCCGTCGCTGTTTCCTTGATTGTCGCCGCCGTCGTTCTCTTGGTCGTTTCCGTCGCTGTTTCCTTGATTGTCGCCGCCGTCGTTCTCTTGGTCGTTTCCGTCGCTGTTTCCTTGATTGTCGCCGCCGTCGTTCTCTTGGTCGTTTCCGTCGCTGTTTCCTTGATTGTCACCGCTGTCGTCCTCTTGATCACTGCTCTGGTCGTTTCCGTCGCTGTTTCCTTGGTTGTCGCCGCCGTCGTTTCCTTGCGCGCCCCCGTTATCGTTTCCCTCGTCGCTGGCCCCGTCGTTTGCGGTGTCGCTGTCGCCGTCTGTACCACCGTTGGAATCTTTCGTCTCGGATGAACTGTCGGACTCGTCGTTGCCTGCGGCGTCACCGGACTCGCCGGCGCTGGACGCGTCGTCTGAACCAACATCGTCATCGCTGTCGCTCTCGTCCCCGTTACTGTCATCGGCACCGGACGCTCCACGATCTCCGTTATCCTTGCCCCGTTCTGTACTCCTGTCAGCGCCGTTTCCCTCGCCCTCGCCCGCGTTGTCGGAGTTTCCGCTTTCCCCGTCGTTACCCCCGTCAACGGGTGGGTCTCCGTCGGTTTCGTTTCCCTGCTGTCCGGGGGCGTCATCAGGTGGTCCTCGTTCGCTCTCGTTGGCCCCAACGTCGTCCGGTGGTCCCTGCTGATCGGGGCCGGCGCTTTCCGGTGGGCCGGCGCTCTCCGGTGGGCCGGCGATACCGCGAGCAATCGATGCGACCTGTTGACCGGAAAGCTTACTGGCGTTCTGTTTCAGCTGCTCCAGTGCGGTGTCGTTCACACCGGTCTGTTTGGCAGCCGTGTCGGTGTCGTTAATCGCGGTCTGCAGGCCTGCGATCTCCGCAGTGAGCCGGCTCTGCTGAGCCACGTAGGCCTGCGACCCCTTCTCGTATCGCTGTTCGAGCGTGGCGTTGCGCTCCTGTAGCCGCTCAAGTCGGTGTTCGAGCGAGCCCGCTCGCTTCGTGACTAGCTCGGCCCGTTCGGTTCCGTTCGATTGGTTGTATGCCGACCGCCACATCCCGTTCTTGACCGTGTCGTTCGCGGCGGCAGCGTTCGACTGAAGGAACGCCGTTAGTTGCGTTCCCATCCCGCTAGCAGAGTTGTTCTGCGTGGCCACTGTCTCCGTCGCGGTCTCCTGCGCTGTCACGGCCGGGAGGCCGACAGCGACAGTCCCGAGGATGACCAGCATTGTGAGGAGCGTGGCCTGACGTGGGCTCATTCCTATCCCTACTTCTGCCCTCCCACATCAAAAAGAAACGCCTTCGTTCGCGCCGTTCACGGACACCTGAAACAAGCGCAGATAGTCCAAGAGCGTTTAAGCTGTTCTTTGCCTCGGCGCTTCCATCGGAAGCAGTCGCCAGACGAATACTACCGACAGTACCGAGAGTGCGACGGTGGCAGCCGGTAAGAGGAGTCCCGGGTCGTACCGCAACGGCGGATGATAGCCAAACCCGTAATCGAGCACGTCGTTGCCGAGTGCCAGCACTAGCGCGGTCACGAGCGCGCCCCTCGTCGTCCGGGCATAGTGTGGGACCAATAACCCCTCGGCAACGAAGCCGAGGTGAGTGACGATGATGCCGAAATACGCCCACGGGGCGGGGAAGTAGGCGTCGAAGCCGATGTTTAACGCCACGACGGTCCACAGCCCCATCTTGACCAGCCAGACCAACGCAATCGTGTGGAGGTATGCGAGCGGGACCGTCAGCGGAACTTCGTCGAGCGATTTGCCGAGGAACGGCAGGAGGGTGGCTACCGACAGCGTCATTAAAAATAGCGCGGCCGGCGAGTCGGCGAACAGCGGCCAGAGGAACGTCGACACGTCCGCAAGCTGCTTCTGACCCGGCATCGTCTCGACGTAGAACCGGACGCCAACGAGCATTGCGACAGCATTGACGACCAGCAACCACACGAGACTCGGCGTCTGTTCTAGGTAGTACCGCGCGTACCGACGTGGCAACGGCCCCCGCTGCTCGCTCATAGGTCGACTCGGGGCCGGCCGTGGCAAAGCCCTGTCGGACAGGACCCAGCACCGAATCCGCGCTGTTTGCACGACGGCAAAAGGCTGCCGGCGAACACTTATGTATGTCAATGACACACATTCAGTTGCACCGATGTTTGAACAGTTTTCGCGCGGATACTACCTCGGCCGCCTCTACGTCGAACCGCGAGACGACGCGGCGGCTGCGATGTGTCGCGAGCAGCACGAACGAGTGAACGAACAGTTGTACGCCTCCGGGGACGGGGTCGAGCGCATGGACTATCCGCTTGTAATGAAACTCGGCTCCCAGCACTTTGCCGTCCACGGGGACGAACAGGTCCCGGCAGACACACTCGTTGTTCCTGAAACGATGCTTGAAGACGCCAACATTCGGAACCCACCCAGCCTCGAAGCGGTGTTCCTAGCGAAGGCGGACCACGCCGCACAACTGCTCTCTATCTCTGAGGGGACGCCGACACTCCCCGATACAGCGGTCTGATGGCGTAGCCTCGCCGCTCTGGTGACGTTCACCACCTCCATCGACCGGTGTTTGGAGGAGGCGGGAATGCATGGCATTCTCGAGTTCGGTTATAAGGGGGTTATACGCTTAAGCTACAGACCAATGCGGACCAAGGGCTTCTATTACATTGTATGTCACAGCGGAACCACGCCGACGAGTGGGACAGAGCGACCAAGTCCAAATTCTACCTTCCAGCCGGGGTCACCCCGTCATCCGAAGCCGGCTGGTTCGGGCGTGTCTGGGCCAAGATATTCAACCATCGCGTCTGAGCCACCGAGATCGCTTCGCGGGAACACGCTGAACTGTGGGACAATTTCTGAGGACCCTTCTCAGACTGATCAGTGCGTCTGCGGCGAGGAGAATCGGACAGTAGCTACGTGTTCAGAAACCACGACCAACCGACTCAGTTACGCTACCGCACGGCGACCGTTACCCCCGGTAACGAGAAGCGTAATATCGCTTTTCACCAAGCGTCTCAAACAAGCTCCTGACGTCTTGACACACCAGAACCACTACCCTACAGAACAATGAGCGATATCAAGGCGGTCATCCGGGCCGAGCATCCTGACATAGTGCTCACGGAGACCGTTACCCACGACCGGAGTTCGAAAGTCAGGTCGGTGTCAGAGGCGGGAACAGACCCGACGTCGGGCAAGTTCTTCTATCACATCGAATCGTCTGATTTCCAGCAGTTCGAGGAGGGACTACGGAACGACGGTACCATTGGCGAGTTTGAACGGGTCATCGAAACCCGAGACGATGAGGCCATCTACAGCTTCGAGTATACGGACGAAGCGAAGATCCTCTCGCCTGTAATTTCGGCCGCGAACGGCGTCATCCTTGACATGGAGAACGACGGGAGCGCTTGGATGCTAACCGTGTGGATGCCTGAACGAACGGACTTGGGTTCGCTCTGGGACTACGCACAGCAGCATCAGATCGATATCGATCTACTGCGCGTGAACGAATACGCCAGCTTAGGGGAGACTGACGCTGGGTTGACCGACAGCCAGCGAGAAGCGCTCCTCGTTGCACTCGAAACGGGGTATTTCGAAGAACCACGGAACGCGACCCTCGGCGATGTCGCCGCCGATCTGGATATCTCGCAGCCGGCAGCCGGTGGTCTCCTCCGACGTGGGATCAAGCGACTCATCATCTCGTCGCTGCGGGATGACAGCGAAGTGCCAGACTGACTACCGGCTTTTGGACCCAGTGACGGTTCGGGAAGTCACTTTTAAGCCCGTCCCCGTCCGCCATCCAGTGATGCTTGACCGGTTGCTGGGACGGGCGTCGCTGAAGGAACGGGTGGCCGAACTCGAAGAGGAGAACCACCACCTCGAACGACAGCTCGACGCCGAGACGGAGCGCCGCGCCGACGCAGCGACCGAACGCCAGCGGGCCGAGGCCGAGGTCAACCGGCTGGAGGACCGCGTCGCCGAACTACAAGATCGCGTCGAGCGTCTGCAGGCCGAGGAGGGGGAATCGACGTTCCGGGCCGAGGAGACGCTCAGCCGAGCACGACTGAGTGCAGTGATCGACCGGCTGGAAGCCTTCGAGACGGAGCCGGAGGGCGTGTTCACGGCCTACGTCGACGCGGAGCGCTCCCTGCCCGGCCCGGTCCGGGACGCCTTCGGCGACCGCGCGTCGCTGGTCGCCAGCGCTGCACCGTGTCTCGCGGTGACCGACGACGCCGGCCTCCTGTCGGCGTGTCTGTCCGTCCCTGCGCCGCCGTCGCCGTTCACTGAGTGGAACGAGAGCGTTCGGCTGGAGCGGTCGTGGTTCGAACCGACCGGCGAGCACGTCGTCGCGCTGGTCCGCTCGGACCTGTTCGCGCTGGGCGAGTACAACGGTCGGGAACGGACCGCGTTCCACGGGTTTGATTCGGAGCTCAAGAGCCAACACTCGAAGGGCGGCTTCTCCCAAGGCCGGTTCGAGCGGCTCCGGGACCAGCAGATCGACTCTCATCTCGACCGCTGCCGGGCCGCTATCGAGGCGGTGTCGCCCGATAGGCTGTACGTCGTCGGCGAGGGGTCGGTCATCCACGAGTTCGAGGACCTCGCCACGGCGACGAAGCCGGTCGACGCGACCGGTGAGCCCGACGAGGCGCTCGACGACGCCGTCCGGTCGCTGTGGACCGTTCGACTTCGCGTGCCGTAGCTCGGGCCTGTCCATCGCAGTTCCGTCGGTACCGGTTCCGTAGCTTTTTCGCGGGGCGGTGACTCTCTCCGGCTATGGCCGTAGCCATCTTAACACACGAGGCTTTCCCCGACCGAGCCAAGACCGCAGTCGGGTTGTTGCGGTACGGTGACCGCGAAGTCCGAGCGCTCGTCGACCGCGAACGGGCCGGACAGCGCGTCCACGACGCGCTCCCGGACGTACAGGACGCTCCAATCGTCGCGTCGATGGCCGACGCGCCCGAGGTGGACGCGCTCGTCATCGGCATCTCGCCTATCGGCGGCGAGTTCGACGAGTCTTGGCGCGAAGACGTACGGACAGCACTGGAACGTGGCTGTGACGTGTACGCTGGACTGCACGACTTCCTAGCCGACGACGAAGAGTTCGCCCGTCTCGCCGCGGAACACGACGCTGCACTCCACGACCTCCGTAAGCCGCCCGAAGACCTGACCGTGGCAGCGGGGACTGCCAGCGATGTCGACGCGACGGTCATCACGACTGTCGGCACCGACTGCTCGACGGGGAAGATGACTGCGTCGTTCGAGATTCGTGACGCGGCGCGGGAGCGCGGTCTCGACGCCGCCGTCGTCCCGACCGGGCAGACCGGCATCGCTATCTCCGACCATGGCATCGTCATCGACCGCGTCATCGCCGACTACGCCGCCGGCGCGGTGGAGCGACTGGTCGAAGAAGCGCAGGCGGCGGACCTCCTCGTGGTCGAGGGCCAGGGCGCGCTGGCCCATCCGGCTTATTCGGGCGTGACGACGAGCATCCTCCACGGGTCGGCTCCCGACGCGCTCGTCATGTGTCACGAGGCCGGTCGCGAGGTCATCCACGGCTACGAGTCGTTCGACATTCCGCCGCTCTCCGAGTACGTCGACATCTACGAGCGCCTCGCCGCACCTATCTCTGACGCGTCGGTCGTCGCGGGGATGCTGAACACGCGCCACCTCGGCGACAGCGAGGCCGCGGATGCTGTCTCGGGGTACAGCAACGCGCTGGACGCACCGGCGACTGACCCAGTCCGCCACGGCGTCCCCGACGAGGTACTGGACGCCATCCTATGAACTGGAGTGTCGACCGCTACGACCTGCCGCTGTCGGACCCATTCGGTATCTCGCGGGAGACCAGCGAGACCAGCGAGACTGTCGTCGTGGAACTCACTCACGAGGGAACCACCGGAACCGGCGCTGTCACGCCGTCGGCATACTACGACGAGAGCGCGGCGTCGGTCGCCGAAACGCTACCCTCGCTCTGTGAGGTCGTCGACCGAATCGGCGACCCACACGCCCAGCAGCGCATCGAGCGGGCGCTCGGCGAGCGAGCGCCGGACCAGCCCGCGGCCCGGATGGCGCTCTCTATCGCCGTCCACGACCTCGCGGCTCGGTGCCTTGAACTGCCGCTGTACCGCCAGTGGGGGCTCGATCCCGACGCGGTCCCGCCGACCACCTACACGGTCGGCATCGACTCGCCTGAGCGGATGGCAGAGAAGGCCAGTACTGCGGCCGACAACGGCTTCGACCACCTGAAGGTCAAACTCGGGACCGACGACGACCGGGCGCGACTGGATGCGGTTCGTGAAGCGGCCCCCGACGCCGAGATACGTGTCGACGCCAACGCCGCTTGGACCGCCGCGGCGGCAATCGACAAGGCGGACTGGCTCGCCGACGCTGGCGTGACGATGCTGGAACAGCCGGTCGAGGCCGACGACATCGATGGCCTCCGGCGGGTGACTGAGGCGACCGAGATTCCGGTCGCGGCTGACGAGTCCTGTGTCACAGCCTCGGACGTGCCGCGAGTCGCTGACGCCTGCGACATCGCCAACGCCAAACTCGTCAAGTGCGGCGGGCTCAGGCCCGCAATGCGGCTGCTCAACACCGCTACGGCTCACGGCCTCGATACGATGCTCGGGTGCATGGTCGAGTCCAACGCCAGCATCGCCGCGGCGGTCCACCTCGCGCCGCTCGTCGACTACGTCGACCTCGACGGGGCGCTCCTGCTGGAATCAGACCCCTACACCGGCGTCCCGCTCGATGGTGACGTGTTCGACCTGACCGCGGTGTCGGCCGGCACCGGTACGACGCGAAATCCGGCCTTCGCTGAATCGGTGTGAGCAGTTGCGATGCCCCCTGCTACTCGGAACTGGACTTAGGAATCATCGGTGATAATCCGTGGCGAATCGTTTTGTGTGGTTCTTGTGAGTAATAGTTATGGCACGCTCAGTTCTCTGTGTTGATACTGCTGATCGGATAGACGACGTGGCGACGGCGATTGAGGACGACGAGTCGCTGACGGTGGAGACGGCGACGACGGTCGAGGAAGCGCGGGAGACGCTCGAAGCCGAGCCCATCGTCTGCGTCGTTACGGCGTACGAGCTTCCTGACGGGACCGGCCTCGAAGTCGTCGGTGCGATCCGTGAAACCGCGCCCCAGACGCCCTGTGTCCTGTTCACCGACGTTCCGCCCGCGGAGATTGACACGGCATCGTTCGAGGAAAGCATCGTCGAGTACCTCAACCGCGACCTTCCCGACGCGCACGACCGGCTTGGGTTCGTCGCCAACGACGTGATCGACTACAGCGCTCAGGCGAGTTTCATCCGCCCGGACGACGAGGACGAGCGACTGGAGACGCTCGCGCAGTACGACGTCGACGACCTCCCCATCGAGGAGAGCTTCGAGCGCCTGACCGACCTCATCGCCAGCCACTTCGACGCGGCGGTGTCGTTCATCGGGCTCATCGAGGAAGAGGAGGAGAACTTCCTAGCCTGCCACGGCGGCGATCTGGACACGCTGACCCGCGAGAACACCATCTGCACGCACAGTATGCTCCAAGAGGACGTGATGGTCGTCGAGGACATCATGCAGGACGCCCGCTTCGCCGAGAACGAGCAACTGGAGAACCTCGGCATCCGCTCCTACGCCGGCGCGAACATGACCGCGAGCAACGGACAGGTCATCGGACAGGTGTGCCTGCTCGACCACGAGCCGCGGGGCTACGACGCCGAGGAGCAGGCCGAACTTCAGGACTTCGCCGCCACGGCGATGGAGATACTGGAACTCAGGCAGAGCGTCCGCGACGCCGCCGGCGCGGAGGTCGCGCAATGAGCTCGCTCTCCGGAACCGAGTTCGAGGTGCCCGACGGAATCGGGCCCCTAGAGGGCGGGACGAGCGTTCTGTTGACGGGCGACGATACGGACGCGCTGGAGTCGGTGTTCGCCCGCGTCGTGGCCCCCGCCGACGGTGAGCGGAGTGTCGTCCTCGCGACCGACAGCCGCGGCCGTACGGTTAAACAGTCCCTGAACAGCGCGAAACGCGGTGCCGGGGACCGGTCGTCGATACTCACCGCTGCGGGAAGCCCGAGCGGCGACGACATCAAGACAATCGACGACCTCGCCGACCTCACCGGGATTGGGATGGAGTTCTCGGCGCTCGCCGCCGACTCACAGCAGGACACCGACCGATTCCGGACCGGGATCTTCCTCTGTTCGACGCTTGCCGGCGAACTCGACGACACCCGATCCCTGTACCGCTTTCTCAACTCCACGTTCCTGACCGAAGTCAGGCGGAGCGACGGTATCGGCGTCTGTGCGATCGACACGAGCGCCGATATCGGCGCGAACATGGACAGCACAGTAACTGGACTGAAGACGTCGTTCAAGTCTCACGTCGACGTCGAGACGACCGGCCGCACAGAAGCGACACTCACCATCTCCGACGGTGACGGCGAGACGTCGGTCGACGTTTCGATATAGCAGTCGCGACTGGCTATTCGTATGTCGAAAGAACTGTGAGAACGGGGTAACGCTGCGCGCTTACGCCGACTCGACGGCGTCCAGCAGTGCCTCGTAGTCGGGTTCGTTCGTCGGGTCGTCGGCAACCCAGCTGTAGGTGACCTCGCCGTCGTCGCCGACAACGAACACGGCGCGGTTCGCGACGCCGAGCAGCCCGAGGTCCTCGATATCGATTTCGAGGCCGTAGTCCTGAATCGCCGACCGGCCCATATCGCTGAGCAGGTCGAACTCCAGACCGTGCTCGTCACGGAAGGAGTTCAGCGAGAACGCCGAGTCAGCGCTGACACCGAGCACCGTCGCGCCGGCGTCGTGGAAGTCCCCGAGGTGTTCCTGCAGGGCCACCATCTCGTTAGAGCACGGCGGCGTGAACGCGCCCGGGAAGAAGGCGAGCACGACCGGCCCGTCGCCCAGATGGTCGCTCAGTTCGAAGGCCTCTACCTCACCGTTCGCGATTGTCGCCGAGATGTCCGGCGCTGTGTCGCCTGTGGATACCATCACCGGAATATAACGGCGTCACTCGAATAAACACCCGTCATCCGGCAGGGCAACCCCGGTTCCACTCCACGGTGGGACTGGCGGTTTACAGCCACTCGACGAAGGAGTGGTGTTCGCGGCTCGCCTCGATGTAGTCCCGCTGCATCGACTGGATGGCCGTCGAAAGGTCGTCGCTGTCGCCGAGATACTCGCGGACGCGGGCAATCTTCCAGTCACTCGGGGTCAGTCCGGCGTCGTATCTGTCTTCAATCGGCTCGAGATACTCGTCGATACGAGCCTCCGGCACATCCTGCTCGGCCAGCCCCAGACGGGCGTACTGGAAAATCTCGTCGTAGATTTCATCGTGGTCGGCCGTCCGCTCGCCCTGCGCTGTCACCCACGAGAGGTCGGCGTCCGAGCCGTCCGCTGCGGCGTTGTAGAAGCTCCGTCGAGCCTCCTGCCAAGGCAGTTCCGCGACAGGGTGGTCGGCGACGACCAGCCCGCGGATAAGGCCGACTGTCAGCGCCTGCAGCCCGATCATGTCCGTGACGTGGGGCTGGGTCGGGAGCGGGCGGTACTCGATGCGCAGCGACTTTTCAGTGCTTGCGCCGTCGACGGGTGCGCCGCCGACGACACAGCGGAGCCATCGCCAGTACGTCCCGCGCTTGTGGTCGAACTCCCAGAACTCGTCTTCGAACGCTGCCCGGTCGTCGTCGTGCAGAAACTCCCGGAGGAACGGGGCGAACAGGTCGTCGCTAGCGACGCGGCCGACCACGTCCGTCGTGCTGTCGAGGTCCCGGGGGACCCGAACTTTCGGATTTTCGCTTGTGTTGACCGACTGCTCGAAGGCCGCGATTCGGAGTTCGTGGTGCGTGTTGGCACAGAGCCACTCGCCGTCGGTGTCGTCGTACATGTCCGCCGGCAGGAACGGCGAGTTCACCGACAGCGCGAGCAGCGGGCCAAGCGTCCGTATCGCGGCGTTGTAGTACTCGGGGAACGCCTCGGCGTCGGGAATCTGGAGGTGGGGCTGAATCGAGGTGGCCAGCGACTCGAACAGGATCGTCGGAAACGGCCCGCTGTAGCCCGGCACGTCGAAGTCGATGTCGCCGCCGGCGCGGTCCAGCGCCTCGTTGTCCAGCGCCACGTATCTGGGGGCCTGTCGCATGTTGTCCGCGAGGACGACCCCGTCGCGGGTCTCGTGTGCCGAGAGGTACTGCTCGCTACCCTCCTCGGGGGGGATGGTCCACATCGCGTCCAGCACGAGTTCGCAGTTGTGCTTGCTCGCCTGCTGGCGGGCCTGTTTCGTCTGCATCTCCACCGCCGTCGTCTGGACTTCCATCCCGGTCTGGTCGAAGCTGTTCGGTTCGGTGTTGACTTCGGCGTTGTGCAGGCCCAGCTCCTTGTTGGCCTCGCCCTCGAACACCGCGTCGGGCAGGCGGGTCAGTCGCCCGTCCCAGTCCTCGGGGTCCATGTACGGCTCGTCGTCTGCTTCCTCCTCGACTGACGACTCGACGGCCGGTTCGGCCTCGTCTTCGGGCGTCTCGGGTTCGTCCTCGGCCAGCGGGCTGTCCGGATCGATGTCGAGCGACGGCCCTTCTCCGGGGCCGAACGAATCCGCGGGTTCGTCGGCGGCTTCCAGCGGGTCGCCATCGTCCGGTTCTAGCGACGCGTCGTTTCCACCGCTGGGTTCGAGCGACGCCCCACCACCGCCCTCCGGTTCAGCCGGCGCTTCGAGCGACCCGCTCCAAGCCCCGTCCCCCGAGCTACTCAGGTCGTCGTCGAGGTTCTCTTCGGCGACTGCCTCGCTGTCTTCCTCCTCGTCCGGTTCGGGCGGGTCCGGTTCAGCGTTGATGGCGTACAGCTCGACTTCTAGGCCGACGGAGAACGCTTCGTTGTCGAACTCCCCGGCCTCGATGGCTCTCCGGAGCTGCATCGCCTGTTCGTCGACCCGCTCGGTGAACTCAGCGGCAGTCTCGTCAGCGAGCGACCGGGTCACCAGGTCGACGATATCGTCCATGCTCGGTACTGTGTGGGTTCTTCCACTATAAGTGACCCGTCGTTCGTTCGCAGATCTGATACTGTGCGTTACTCGAACAGGTCCTCGTGGCGGGCTGCGAGATTGGCGTAATCGCCGGAGCTGAACGCCTCGAACACCTCGTTGGGATCAATAGTCGTCTCGGATAGTGGCGTCACCGTGGCCGGGCTTCCGCGGACGAACGACTCCGCAGGCACCTCGTAGCCCGGCGGAACGACTGTTCCCATCGCGACGATGGAGCCCTCGCCGATGGTGGCGTCGCTGACCGTCGAGTTGAAGCCAACGAGCGCCCCGTCGCGCACATGGGCGTCGTTGAGGACGGCCCCGTGGCCGACCATCACTTTCTCGCCGACCGTCGAGGCGTGGACGATCGCCCCGTCGCCGATTGCCGATTCACGGCCCACTTCGACGGGTGCCACGTCACCGCGCAGCACGACGCCGGGCCAGACGTTCGCGTTCGGGCCGACGGTGACATCGCCCACAAGCGTCGCCTCGCGGCTGACGTGGGCGTATCCGTTGATGTCCGGCGTGGCTCCTTCGAAGGCGTACTCTCGGCTGTCCATACTGCTCCATCGTGTCGGCGGCTCGAAAAGATACCGGTCAGAACGGGGGGTTACTGGAGGTCTGCTCGCTGTCGAGCGGCTGCCAGCCCCACCTGAGCTATTCGATGTGGACTACGAGGACAGGGACGGGCGCGCTCTGGACGACCCGCTCGGTGACGCTCCCGAGATTTGCGACCCGATCCCGTCCGGTGCGGCCGTGGGTTCCCATCACGATGAGGTCGATGTCTTCCTGTTCGGCGTAGTCAGTGATCGTTTTGTGGGGGATGCCCTCTTCCATGTTCGTGACGACTTCGACACCGGCCTCCTCGCCGCCGACGGCGATGTCATCGAGCGCGACCTCACCCTCTTCCTCCAGCGACTGGCGCACTTCGTCCTGATTGGACTTGTCGGCCGCGACGTACAGCCGTTTGTCCACGACGTACAGGCCGTGGAGGGTCGCGTCGTTGTCGCGCGCGATGGAGGTGGCGTGTGCGAGCGTCTCCGTCGTTCCCGAACTGCCGTCCGTAGCTACGAGCACCGAATCGTACATATGCGGCTTCTCATGCGAACTGTGCCCACATAGTACTCCCTATCACGCTAACACGGTCCGTGACTGTCCAACCGATGGCGAAACCGTATGATTCAGCTTCCGTCGTTCAGTGTATAATCGCTCTAACCATTAATTGTCAACAGGAATACTTTTGCCGGTCGCTACCCATTCATTCCTATACGATGCAGGGGAGCACGCAGCCAGACGACACACGGGCAGAACTGTACGTTCGTTCACTCCTGCCCGACGGGCACACGCAGCAACAGGCTGCGGTCATCGACCGGCTTCAGGGGCTGTCGGACACCGACGTTCTGTCAGATGTCACTGTTCAGGTCATCGGTCGGCAGATACCGTCTACGCCAGCGGAGGCACGGACCGAACTCGGGCTCTTCGCGCTCAACCGAGTCAGCGTCTTTCAGGAGTGGGCGAAACGCAACAACTGTTCACTCGAACCCGCGTTTCAGGTCCGGTCAGTTGACTCTGAGATGTCGGGGGAGCAGTACCGGGCGCTCGTGTTCCCGGTCCAACTATTAGCCGAGTACGACGGGTCGGAGCTCAGGTGCGTGACTCCGCACACGGCCGACGGAGAGACGGTCACCGTCATGGACCGGCTTACCATGCTTGAAGGAGAGGAAGAACTGACGCTCTCATCGCTGGAACGGGCAAGCGCAGCACGGCCGCCAGCCCAGTCTGACCCGCCAGCGGTCGACACTTTCGACGAGGACTCGGACCCGCTGTTGCCAGAGTAACGCCAGCGCCGCCCGCGTCTCAATACACTTATCCCCGGCCGCCGTCGTATCCTCGGATATGAGTACGGTCACGGTCACGCTGCCCGACGGGACCCCCCTAGAGGTCGAGCGTGGCAGCACGGTCGAGGATGTCGCCTACGAAATCGGGCCAGGGCTAGGTGATGACACGGTCGCCGGTGTCGTCGACGGCGAACTTGTCGACAAGCACACGCCGCTGACAGCCGACGTTGAGCTCGAAATCGTCACCGAGAGCAGTGACGAGTATCTCGACGTGCTTCGGCACTCCGCCGCCCACGTCTTCGCACAGGCCCTGCAGCGGCTCTACTCCGACGCGAAGCTCACAATCGGGCCGTGGACCGATAACGGGTTCTACTACGACATCACCGGCGTCGATCTAGACGAGGACGACCTCGAAGCCATCGAGGCCGAAGCCGAGGAGATAATCGAGGAGGACCTCGACATCGAACGCGAACTCGTCGACCGCGATGAGGCCTCCGAGCGCTACGAGGACAACCCGTTCAAGCAGGATATCCTCGAAACTGAGGCCGCAGACGACGAGCAGGTCTCCTTCTACAGCCAAGGCGAGTTCGAAGACCTCTGTCAGGGCCCCCACGTCGAATCGACCGGCGAAATCGGCGGCTTCGCCCTGCTCGAAATCTCCGCGGCCTTCTGGCGCGGCGAGGAGGACAACGAGACGCTGACCCGCGTGTACGGAACCGCTTTCCCGACGCAGGACGCGCTCGATGAGTTCCTCGAACAGCGCCGCAAGGCCGAGGAGCGCGACCACCGCAAGATCGGTCAGGAGATGGACCTGTTCTCCATCGACGAGACGACGGGGCCGGGCCTGCCGCTGTACGAACCCAACGGCAAGAAGATCCTCAACGAACTCTCGGACTACGTCGCCGGGCTCAACCGCGACGCCGGCTACGACGAGGTCGAGACGCCTCACGTCTTCCGTACCGAACTGTGGAAGAAGTCGGGCCACTACGAGAACTACGTCGACGACATGTTCCTGCTCGACGTCAACGACGAGGAGTACGGCCTGAAGCCGATGAACTGCCCGGGTCACGCCACCATCTTCGAGCAGAACTCTTGGAGCTACCGGGACCTGCCGGTGCGGTACTTCGAGGACGGGAAGGTCTACCGCAAGGAACAGCGCGGCGAACTCTCCGGGCTCTCCCGAACGTGGGCCTTCACCATCGACGACGGCCACCTGTTCGTCCGCCCGGACCAGATCGAGGAGGAAGTGCTGGCGACGGTCGACATCATCCTCGACACGCTGGATACGTTCAACCTCGACTACACCGTCCAGTTCGCTACCCGACCCGAGAAATCCGTCGGCGGCGACGAAATCTGGGAGAAAGCCGAGTCCCAACTGGAGGCTGTCCTCGAAGAACAGGACATCGACTACGTCGTCGAAGCAGGCGATGGGGCCTTCTACGGCCCGAAGATCGACTTCGCCTTCGAGGACGCGCTCGGCCGCCACTGGGACGGCCCCACCGTCCAGCTGGATTTCAACATGCCCGAGCGGTTCGATCTCTCCTACACCGGCGAAGACAACGAGGAACACCGCCCGGTGATGATCCACCGCGCGCTGTATGGCTCCTACGAGCGCTTTTTCATGGTGCTGACCGAGCACTACAACGGGAAGTTCCCGCCGTGGCTCGCGCCCGAGCAGATTCGCCTGCTCCCGGTCAGCGACGACAACATCGAGTACTGCGAGGAGATTCAGGACGAACTCGACGACTTCCGGGTCACCATCGAGGACCGCTCTTGGACCGTCGGCAAGAAGATCCAGCAGGCCCATGACGACCGAGTACCCTACATGTGCGTCATCGGGGACAACGAGGAGGAAGCCGGGACCATCTCGGTCCGGGACCGCAAGGAACGAGAAGAGAAGGACATCGACATCGCCGAGTTCCGCGACCACCTCGAAACCGAAATCGAGCAGCAGCGAACTGCCGTGACGTTCCTCGCCGGCCGGTAGTCGCTGCTCACGACTGATTCTCGCTGACCATCCATCGACTCTCAGCGCGTCCCGGGCGCGCCCTTTTATCCCCGGCGGGCGAGCCGACCTGTATGACCGCCGACAGCGGGGAGTCGAGCGACACCATGCGGGAGCGCGCCGCCGGTGACACTCGACTCCTCTGGTTTCTCCTCGATGCGAACCGCTGGCTCGTCACCGGCCTGCTCTCTGCCGTCCTGTTCTGTGGAATTCTGGCGGTCGGGCTCTTACACCCCACACCGGCCCTGACGCTGCTGACTCGCGGCGACCCCGTTGAAACGCTGTTTCAGGCGCTGATCACGGGGACGATAACCGCCGTTACCTTGGTCCTGACACTGAACCAGCTCGTCCTGTCACAGGAACTCGGTGCTGTCGGTGATCAGCGCGAGCGGATGGACGGGTCGATGCAGTTCCGCGCCGACGTTGCTAAGGCCGTCGACACGCCAGTCAGTCCGGCAGAGCCCTCGGCGTTTCTCCGGTCGCTGGTCCGCGGGACTGCCGAACAGGCTGAGACGATTCAAGACACCGTCGACGCGACTACGCTTGATGATGACCTGACGGCGCTGCTGTCGACCTATCTGGACGACGTTCGGAGCAACGCCGACGGGGTCACTGGCCAGCTCGAAGGCGGGACCTTCGGCGAGTTCGATGTCCTCAAGGCCGCGTTGAACTACAACTACTCTTGGAAGCTGTACATCGGTCGGCGCATCCGCGAGGCCTACGCCGACGAACTCACTGATGACATCGACGACTCGCTTGCGGACCTCGTCGAGACGCTCGAACTGTTCGGCCCAGCCCGAGAACACTTCAAAACGCTGTACTTCCAATGGGAACTGTCGGCCCTCTCTCGAACGCTGCTGTACGTCGCTATCCCGGCACTTACCGTCGCAATCACCTCGTTGCTGTTCCTCGATGTGCAGGGTTTCGTCGGCGTCACGGCCGGTGTCCCCGACGTGTTGTGGCTCCTCGCAGTGACGACGACAGCATCGCTGCTGCCATTTACAGTCCTGATCTCGTACGTCCTTCGCATCGTCACAATAACCAAACGAACGCTCGCCATCGGCCCGTTCATCCTCCGCGAGACGGACCGGAGCGTCGACGTCGACTGGGAGTGATGCCGTGCCACATCACCACGGTATAAGTGCCGGTCTGAATTCGATAGTACCATGCAGATTGGTTCGCGTCGGTGCATCCTCAACCCCGCCAGCGGCAACGGCGAGCACGCCGACTACGTCCCGCGGCTGATGGAGGCCCGTGGGTTCGAGGTGTCCGAAACCGAGACGGCGGGCGATGCGGTCGAACTCGGCCGCGAGGCCGGTCGGGCCGAGGCCTCTGAGGTCGCCGTCTGTGGCGGTGACGGGACGATAAACGAGGTGGCCCGCGGCCTCGATGCTGCCGGCCACCTCGATTCAGTGACACTGAGCGTCATCCCGGCCGGGACCGCGAACCTCCTCGCGGGGACCATCGGCGTCGGTGACATCGAACACGGCATCGAAATCGCCGACACCGGGGAGAAGCGGACCGTGGATGTCGGAATGGCCGGCGACGAACCGTTCCTCGTCTCTTGTATCGCCGGGCTCCCCGCCGACGCCAGCGTCTCGACCTCCGGCGAACTCAAAGAGCGGTTCGGGACACTTGCGTTTCTGCTTACCGGGGCACAGGAGGCGCTCCGCTTCGACGGGCTCGACATCACCATCGAGGCCGTCGGCGAGGACGGCCCGTTCACGTGGTCGGGTGAGGCCGCCTGTCTACTGGTGGGCAACGCCCGAAAGTTCGTCGCCGAAGGCGGACAGGCAAACATGGAGGACGGCCTGCTGGACGTGGCCATCGTCGAACAGATGCCAACGGGGAACCTCGTCGCGGAGGCCATCGGCCAGCGACTGCTGGCGCTGGACACCGACGGGGTGACTCACGTCCGGGCCGATGAGATCACTGTCGACGGCCACGGCGAGCCCATCACGTTCAGCCGCGATGGCGAACTCAGCACGCACGAAACGCTGCCGCTGTCAGTGCGTGAGACAGCGCTGACGCTCCGGGTCGGTCCGGGATACGAGCCGACGCCGGAGTGAACGCATCGACCGCTGACCGGCGATTCCCGGACGTTTTTATCGCCGTCCGCCGAGAGACGTGGTATGCCCCCGCTCTCGACGGGCGCGCTCGTGGTGTTCGCGCTCGTCGCCGCCGCCCTGACGCTGTTCGTCACCGAGTGGCTGCCGCCGGACATAACGGCCGTCGCAGTCCTCGTCGCACTGGTCGTTCTCGAACCGTACACCGGCGTCCCGGCCCGGACGGCCATCGAGGGGTTCGCCAGCCCGGCGGTCGTCACAATTGTCGCGATGTACATCCTCAGCGCCGGCGTCGAGTCCGCGGGCGTCGTCGACTGGCTGGCCGGGAAGTTGGCGGCGCTGACGGGTGGGGACGAACGGCGCTTGCTGACCGCCATCGTCGGCACGACGGGCGTCAGCGCGGGGTTCGTCAACAACACGCCGGTAGTCGCCGTCTTCATCCCGCTCGTCACCGGGCTCTCGGACCGGTACGGCATCTCCCCGTCGAACCTGCTGTTGCCGCTCTCCTTCGCCGCGATGCTCGGCGGGACGCTCACGCTGGTCGGGACGTCAACGAACTTACTCGCCAGCGACCTCTCGGCGCAGTTGCTCGACCGTTCGTTCTCGATGTTCACGCTGACGCCCGTCGGAATCGTCATCCTCGTCGTCGGTGTGGCCTACCTGCTGACCGTTGGCCGGGCACTCGTCCCCGAACGGATTCACCCCGCGGCCGACTTCACGGAGGAGTTCGACATGGACCGACATCTGGCGCAGTTACGAGTCCGCGAGGCGTCGCCGCTGATCGGATTGACGGTTCAGGAGGCGCTCGAAGGCGGCGTCGCTGACGACGTGGCCGAGGCGGTCGGCGCGGGGGAGTCACTGCCGACCGACGCGACCGTCGAACAGGTCCTCGCCGCGAGCGACCCGCTCGATATCGACGTGCTCCAGATCGACCGCAACGGCGAATCGTTCTTCGCTACGGCCACCGACCGGCCGCTTGAACCCGGGGACGTGCTGACGGTCCGCGGCAACCGTCAGGCGGTCAATCAGTTCGCGCAGACGTTCGACCTGCGGAACCTCGCTCGCGAGTCCGTCACGGCGGACCTCTTAGCAGCGGGTGACCATCCGGGTGTCCTCGCCGAGGCTGTCATCGACGGGGAGTCGCGGCTCCGCGGGCGAACCCTTGCCGACGTGCAACTGCGCAGCCGGTTCGACGTGACAGTCCTCGCTGTTCGTCGGGGTGACGAAATCATCCACGACAACCTCGAAGCGGTCGAACTCTCCCGCGGCGACCTGCTCTTGCTCCAGACGCCCGTCGACGAGGTGGGTCACCTCCAAGACGAGGGCTACTTGGTCCTGACTGAAGGGCCGCCGGAACTGTTCGACGCGCTCGACGGCGGGACGACGGCGTCGCTCGACGCCTCGGCGGCGGTCCCGCTCGCGACCCTGCTCGCCGTCATCGCGCTCGCGGCGCTGGACCTGCTCCCCATCTACATCGCCGCGCTGGGCGGCGTCGTCGCCACAGTCGCGACCGGCACGCTGAGCGCGTCGAAGGCCTACGACGCGGTGAGCTGGAACGTCGTGTTCCTGCTCGCCGGCCTGCTCCCGCTGGGGCAGGCGATGCAGGCCACTGGCGGGGCCGCGTTCGTCGGCGCGCTCCTCGTCGACGCCGCCGGCGTCCTCCCGCCGCTCGCGCTGCTGGCGCTGGTGTATCTCCTGACGGCCGTCCTCGCCAGCGTCATCACCCCGGCCGCGACCGTCGTGTTGATGATTCCGATTGCCGTCGCCACCGCCGCCGAAATCGGCGTCGCCGGGTTCCCGTTCCTCGCGGTCGTGACCTTTGCGGTCGCGACGGCGTTCCTGACGCCCATCGGCTACCAGACGAACCTGATGGTGTACGGCCCCGGCGGCTACCGCTTCACCGACTTCGCGCGCGTCGGCGCGCCGCTCCAGTTGCTTCTGTGCGTGGTCACGACGCTCTCGGTATCGGTCGTCTGGCCGCTGTGAAAACGCCGGTATCGGCGCTGCGTGTCGTCGTCGCTACTGCTCGTCCTCTTTCAGTTCGTCCAACTCGGCCTCGACCTCGCTCTCGTCCACGTCGACCTGCGTGGACTCGTCGGCGAGTTCCTGTTCGAGTTCGGACTCCGAGGCGCTCTCGGAGTCGGTCGATTCGCCGTCGCCGTCCTCGGCTTTCCCCATCTCGGCTTTCAGCGTGTCGAGTTCGGCGTCGACAGACCCCTTCTGTTGGACTTCTTCGAGCTCGCGCTCCAGCGTACTCTTGTCTGAGAGCTGGTCTTCGAGCACCCCGTCCTCGCGGAGTTCGTCCATCGCCTGCGAGCGGGCTTCCATGTCCTCGGTGCGTTCCTCCGCGCGCTCGATGGCCTGATTGATGTCCTGCATCTCGTCGCCCGCGCCGGTCATTGCCTCGTTGACACGTGCCGAGGCCTTGGCGGCCTCGTGGCGGGCCTTCATCGTCTCCTTCTTGGTCCGGAACTGCTCGATCTGTTTCTGGAGTTCGTCTTTCTGCTCGACGAGCTGGTCTTGCTGGGCCTGCAGGTCCTGTATCTGGCCTTCCAGCTCCTCGATCTGGCTCATTTTCTGCTTCTTTTTTTCCAGAGCTTGGCGTGCGAGGTCCTCCCGGTCCTGCTCGACGGCCTGACGGGCCTGTTCGTTGTGCTTCTCGACGTTCTCTTCGAGGCGGCGCTTCTGTATCTCCAGTCGCTTCTTCTGGGTCGTCAGGTCCGCGATGCCCTGCTTGACGTCCTGCAGTTCGTCACGGAGCTGCTCGTAGCTGTAGTCGAGGGTCTCTGTCGGGTCCTCCGCTCGGTTCAGGACGGCGTTGAGCTTGGAGCGGATGACGTACGACGCGCGCGAGAGGATTCCCATACATGCGCATTGGTCTCTCCAACCTTAAATTTCTTACAGAGGGCTGGCGAGTGAACACGTATGACTACCGTCGGGATACCGGGTGGGCGGGGCGTCACCGCGTCGCTTGACCGCCCAGCATCGGACACCGTGGTCGTCGCGTGCCCGCCACACCCACAGTACGGTGGCTCTCGGTCTGACAGTCGCCTCGAAGCGGTCAGCGACGCGATTGCACCCGAAATCGGCTGTCTCCGCTTCGATTACGGCGCGTGGGACGAGGGCCGCGGCGAACGGGCCGACGCCGAGAACGCGCTGGCGTGGGCGAGCGAGCAGACAGACGCCGTCGGTCTGTTCGGCTACAGTTTCGGCGCGGCTGTGGCGTTGCGGACGGCCGCCGAGGTCGATGGCGACGCCGGCCCAGCGGTCCTGTCAGTGCTCGCGCCACCGGCCGGACTGACCGAGCACCTCGATGCTACTGCCGCGCTCGACGCTATCGACTGCCCGGTACAGGTCGTCGTCGGCGAGCGCGACGACACCGTCGACTGGGAGCCGGTCGTCGACCGGGCCGCCGAGTTGGGACACGCTGTCGAGCGCCTGCCGGCCGACCATCACTTCGTCGGTCAGCGCGGCCGTATCGCCGAGACTGTCGGCCCCTTCCTCCGTGACCACCTGTAGCTGTCGGGAACCACTGTTCGGGGTCCGTAGTTAATTCTCACCGCCAGTGCAGAAGCGATACGACGCATCGCTGATAGCCGCGCCTGCTGCGCCTGCTGGACAGTATCGAAAGACAGAGGCGCTGTCGACCCAATCTCTGCCCATGAACCGCCCGCTTGCGTTCGCAGCCGTTTCGTTCATCGCCACGCTGGTGGCGCTGTTAGTACTGATGCAGACGGCGCTCGTCGCCGGCGGACCAGCCCGGGCGCTCATCCTCGCTTCAGTCGGCAGTCTCGGGACCTACGTCGCTATCAGATCCGGCGTACTCAAGTCCTGACCGTCACCGAGCCCGATCACGGATTCCGGAGGTACACTTATACTACATACTGATCAATAATGTACTATGTCAACACACACCAGAAAGGCGGTGTCTCAGTCGACACGGCACGGTGCGGTTTCATTTCTGGGTGGGTTCATCGCCGGCTATCTGCTGTTCCTCGCCATCGGCTCCAGTCCCGGTGATGCGGTGTTCTCGGCGCTGTCTCTCGCTGTCCTCGTTGCCGTGTGGCGTGTCCTCACGCAGCCGACACTGTAGCCCCGTTGACAGTGCGGCGGGGTGGCGAACAGTGCGCGCTCCGAAACCGTTTAGACTACGCGGGGTTCACCGTCGGTATGCCGACCGAACCTGAAACGGACTACGACCCCGAGCTGGGTCGGAAGTTCATTTTCGTCACCGGTGGTGTGATGTCTGGCCTAGGGAAAGGCATCACCGCCGCCAGTACAGGCAGATTACTCAAAAACGCCGGGTTCGACGTTACAGCGGTCAAAATTGACCCGTACCTGAACGTCGACGCCGGGACGATGAACCCCTTCCAGCACGGCGAGGTGTACGTGCTCAAAGACGGCGGGGAGGTCGACCTCGACTTGGGGAACTACGAGCGGTTCCTCGACATCGACATGACCTTCGACCACAACGTCACCACGGGCAAGACCTACCAGCACGTCATCGAGAAAGAGCGGTCCGGCGACTACCTTGGTCGTACGGTCCAGATCATCCCACACATCACTGACGACATCAAGCGGCGCATCCGTGAGGCCGCCGAGGGCAACGACGTCTGTATCATCGAAGTCGGCGGCACCGTCGGCGACATCGAGGGAATGCCCTATCTCGAAGCGCTCCGGCAGTTCGCCCACGAGGAGGACGAGGACGATATTCTCTTTACCCACGTCACGCTCGTGCCCTACTCGAAAAACGGCGAGCAGAAGACCAAGCCCACCCAGCACTCCGTGAAGGAACTGCGATCTATCGGCCTCCAGCCCGACATCCTCGTCGGCCGCTGTTCGGACAAACTCGACATCGACACGAAGGAGAAGATCGCGCTGTTCTGTGACGTACCGACAGAAGCCGTCTTCTCGAATCCCGATGTCGACGACATCTACCACGTCCCGCTGATGGTCGAAGAAGAGGGCCTTGACCAGTACGTGATGGAAGAACTCGACATCGCGTCGGAGGCGCTGCCCGAGGACGAACGGGAGAACCGCTGGCGTGACCTCGTCACCCAGAAGACCGAAGGCGAGGTCGAGGTCGCCCTCGTCGGCAAGTACGACCTCGAAGACGCATACATGTCCGTCCACGAGGCGCTGAAACACGCCGGGCTGGAGAAGAACGTCGACGTGAACGTCCGGTGGGTCAACTCCGAGAAGATGAACGATCACCACGCCGACCGGATGCGCGAGGCCGACGCTATCGTCGTGCCGGGCGGCTTCGGTGCCCGTGGCACGGAGGGTAAAATCGAAGCCATCCGGTACGCCCGCGAGAACGACGTCCCGTTCCTCGGGCTCTGTCTCGGCTTCCAGATGGCCGTCGTCGAGTACGCCCGTAACGTGCTGGATCTAGAGGGCGCACACTCGGCGGAACTGGACGAGGACACGCCCCACCCCGTCATCGATATCCTCCCGGAGCAGTACGAGATCGAGGACATGGGCGGGACGATGCGGCTGGGTGCCCACGAGACCGAAATCGACGAGAACACGCTTGCGGCGACGCTGTACGGTGGCGAGTCCTGTACGGAACGGCACCGCCACCGCTACGAGGTCAACCCCGAGTACATCGACGACCTCGAAGCCGCCGGGCTGAAGTTCTCCGGCTACGCCGAAAACCGTATGGAGATACTCGAACTCGCGCCCGAGGACCACCCCTACTTCATCGGGACGCAGTTCCATCCGGAGTTCCGCTCGCGACCGACGCGTGCCAGCCCGCCCTTCGTCGGTCTCCTTGAGGCTGTGCTCGGCGACGACCCGCACAGCGTGACGACCGAGGAGGTGAGCCACTGATGGTGGACGTCGACGAGTTCATCGAGGAGGCGAAAGCAGAGATCGCGGACGAGATCGGTGACAAGCACGCTGTCATCGGGCTCTCTGGCGGCGTCGACTCTTCGACCGCCGCCGCGTTGGCCTACGAGGCCATCGGCGACCAGCTCACCGCCGTCTACGTCGACACCGGGCTGATGCGGAAAGGCGAGACCGACGAGATCCGCGAGACCTTCGACTACATGGACTCGCTCCGCATCGTCGAGGCACAGGACCGCTTCCTCGACGAACTCGAAGGCGAGACCGACCCCGAGGAGAAGCGCCACATCATCGGCGAGCAGTTCATCCGGGAGTTCGAGACGGTCGCTCGCGAGGTCGACGCGGACTACCTCGTGCAGGGGACCATCTACCCCGACCGTATCGAGAGCGAAGGAACGATCAAGTCCCACCACAACGTTGGCGGCCTCCCCGAGCGAATCGACTTCGAGGGCATCGTCGAGCCGATGCGGGACCTCTACAAGGACGAGGTCCGCGAGGTGGCCCGCGCGCTCGACCTCGAAGAGATCATCTCCGAGCGGATGCCGTTCCCCGGCCCCGGACTTGCCGTGCGCATCATCGGCGAAGTCACCGAGGAGAAACTGGAAGTCGCCCGTGAGGCCAACCACGTCGTCGAGGAGGAACTGGAGGAGTACGAGCCGTGGCAGGCACTCGCCGCCGTCATCGGCAAGGCCACGGGTGTCAAGGGCGACAACCGCGTCCACGGTTGGGTCGTCGCCGTCCGCTCCGTCGAGAGCCGGGACGGCATGACTGCCCGCGCTCAGGAACTGGACTGGGACACGCTCCAGCGCATGCAGTCGCGCATCACCGGGGCCCACGAGAACGTCGCCCGCGTCGTCTACGACGTGACCCACAAACCGCCGGCGACCATCGAGTACGAATGAAGGTCGTTCTCGTCGGTTCGGACCCGAACGGACTCAGAGACGCGCTCGATGCCGAGGGCCACGCGGTCACGGTTGCCGATGTCGGCAACCGACCCGGTCTTGAGGAGGCCGGCATTCACGAGGCCGACGTGTACCTGCTGACCGAGATGTCACAGGCCACTTCGATTGCCGTCGCCAAGGACCTCAATCCCGACCTGCGGGTCGTCGTCTACGCCGAGGGGTCGCTACCGGACTTCGCCAGCCGACAGGCCGATCTCGTTGTCGATCCGGACCTGCTGGACGCCGACGCGGTCGCCGAAGAACTCGACTGAGGACTTACTCCGCCGTTTTTTCGCCGTCTCTCGTTGAATGCTCCGCTTCTGCGATCACAGCCCGTCTCTTTCGCTGATTATTCTACACTTATTTCGACGAATTTAATAGATAGATTAATAGATACTGGAACGAACTAGATTATGGTTGAGATCCAGGCTGTTACGGAACGACCGTTGCTACTGCAAGCGAACCTCGGGGACCGCCTCGTCAAGTTTTTGACTGATCTCGTCGCTAACGGGATCTCGGCCGCCGGAACGGTTCTGCTTGCAGCGATCGTCCTTGCTATCGGCTACGGTGTCGGAAAGTACCTTGATGAGTCTGTTTACGACTGGACGCTGGAACGCGGCCTCGACGACCGCGCCAGTGAGACACCGGTGGCGGTCGTCACGACCGAGTCGGACGCAGTCGCGTCTGCTGCGGGACTGCTCACCCGGTATTTCGTCTACCTGACCACCGTCCTCGCGGCAGTGCGGGTGCTGAATATCCGTGAACTTCAGACGCTCGTCGGCTCGCTGTTCGGGTACGTCCCGAATATCGTCGCTGCCGTAGTCTTCGTCGTTGTCGGGTTCGGCCTCGGTCGACTGTTCGGCACGCTCGTTCCCGGTCTCGTCTCGCGGACGACACTCACCACTGACTTTCCGGAGACGCACTTCGGTCAGTTACTCGACGCCGACGACGAGACGGTGGGCACGGTCACCGGACTGCTAGTCGAGTACTACATCTATGCGACGGCACTGTACGTTGCCGCCGCGACGCTCACAATTACGCCGGTCGCGGGGCTGCTCTACGAGGGGCTGCTGTACACGCCGGCGCTGATCGGCGGGCTGGTCGTTCTCGTTCTCGGCTCGCTCGTCGCGGACCACGTCGCTACAGTGGTCACCTCGGTTGACGACATCGAGGACTGGGCTCCGCGCTCGCTCGTCTCGGGTGCTCTGCAGGCGCTCGTCTACCTGTTCACCGTCGTCATCGCGCTCAACCTCGCCGGCGTCGACTCGCTGTTGCTGGCCGTGCTGTTACTCGCAGTTGTCTTCCCGATTGGTATCGGATTCGCGCTCGCGGTAGGATTGGGCGGCCAAGACTTCGTGGCCGGTCGGCTCCACGGCGAATAAGGGCCCGTCACAGCGTCGCTGCGAGCCGGTCGAGTCGGTCATCGCCGCCGCGCTGGAAGGGGACGCCGTGGCCCGGCACGGCCGTTTCGAACTCCGGTGCGCTCTCGCAGAGCGTTCTGATGCTCTGCTTGACCACGTCGGTATCGTAGCTCACCAGCCACGGCGAGGGCTCGAAGCGGCCGCTGTCTTCCCTGACGAGGTCACCGAGCAGTCCCAGCGACAGTTCCTCACTGACGTAGCTCACGTGGCCCGGCGTGTGACCCGGGGTGTGATAGGCGGTGAAACTGCCGACGGTGTCGCCGTCGGTGAGGGGAACCACGTCGTTAGCCGGTGCGTCCAGAAAGGGCGAAACGAGGCGCTGGAACGCGCCCTTGTGATTTCCCAGCGGCGGGGCCTGCTCGCCGGTGACCAGCGGCACGTCCCGCTTCCCGACGTAGATTGTCGCGTCGACGCCGTCGAAGGCCGTCAGCCCGCCGACGTGGTCGAAATCGAAGTGCGTGAGCAGAATCCGGTCCAGATCCCGGAGCTCGTACCCGGCGTCGCTCAGGCCGGCGACGAGTTCGTTTCCGTGCCATGGGAAACCCGTGTCCACGAGCGTTAGCGTTCCGTCGTCGTCGACGAGCGTCGCGTTGACGCCCGTGAGATCGTACCACCAGCTGTCGTCGGCGAGCGCCGTTACCATGGCCCGGGGTTGGCGCGGCGGCGTCAAAACCCTTGGTCACGGTCGCGTTTCGGCGACCCGTTTCAATCGAGTGCGACCGGTGCGGCCTGTCGCACGTCGTCTTGGAGGCGGTCGGCGTGCTCCAGTCGAATCTCTCGGGCGTCGCGAGCCGTGATTGGTTCCGGCCTGTCGAACGTCGGCGCGACCGGCTCGTACGCGTCCACGTCGAATCCCATCCGGTCGAGATACGACCACACGCTGTCGGCGCTGACTCCGTCCCGGATAGCGTCGTTCGCGTACTCCAGTACGGCATCGAACTCCGGGAGCACGATTTCGTCGTCGGTAACACGGCCCGTCTCGCCCTCGATACGCACCTCGGTCCCCCTGAGATGGTCCATGAGCGACGCCACGGCGTCGGCCAGTTGCAGAACCTGGCTCGGCAGCGCAGCGTCGGGCGACCGCCACTCGACGGTTCCGAACTCCGCACGAATCTGGACTGGCGTCCAGATGGCGCTTTCGGGCTCGAAGTTCGCCGCGACGGTTCGACGGTCGATACCGGCTTCGACAGCCGCGGTCACGAACTCGTCGTAGCGCCGTTCGAGTCGGCGGTCCCATTCGGCCCTGTCGGTGACGTACGACCACAGCCACCCCTGATGTGGCACCGAGTTGTACGCCATCCAGCGGTACAGTTTCGAGCGGGCGCTGTCGGCCAGCCGCCGGCCGCGGAAGTACGGCGACGACGAGACGAGCGCCAGTGCGGGGTCGATAGCGATTAGCGCGTTCAACTGGTCGATTTCCCGTCCCGGCTGCTGTTCGACGTGGATGTGCGTGCCGGCGCAGTGGCGCACGTACTCGAAGTCGTCGCCGACGACGCAGTTTTGAATCCGGGTCCGGTCGCTCGGCAGCTCCCGGATATCGTCGGCGTTGACCGGGGTCGAGAGCGGAACGAGGCGTTTCCCGAACTCGTCGGCCCGCCGCAACACGGCCCCGAGTCGGTCAAGGAGTTCCTCGCGCAACTCTGTCGCTGTCTCACACGGCGTTGTCTTGACTTCTAGCAGGGGCTCGACGAACTCCCGCTCCGCTCCCGGGGTTGCATCGACGAGCGCGCCCGGCTCGACCAGCCGGCCCGCGTCGTCGATGACCCAGTACTCCACCTCAATGCTCCGCCGTATCGGTTCGGATTCGTGTACTGACACAGTGGCCTCGCTGTGGATGCAGCGGTGTGTTCCCGTCTTGGACTCTATTGGTAACACACCACACGAAAACATCGACCAGACAGCTTATGATTGTTGTGTGACTCGTAATATTTGCTGCAACCGAGACAACAAACATAGCTGTCTATGTTCCAGAATCAAAAATATTGGTAGAATTGACTGTCGCCTGCGGGGATATGAATCGATACAGGACGGCACTGACCACGTTCAGAACGGCAACTGCGACCGGACGAACTGCAGTCCCGTCTTGACCTTCGACGGGTCCCGTATCCGCTCCATCTCCGCCTCGGTGAGTTCGAAATCGAAGACGGCCATGTTCGCTTCCAGATGCTCGCGGCTGGAGGCTTTCGGAATCGCGGCCACACCGTCCTGCTGGACCAGCCACCGGAGCGCGATCTGCGCCGGGGATTTTTCGTACGTGTTGCCGAGCTGGACGAGTGCCGGGTCGTCGAGGACGCCGCCGCGGGCAAGCGGACTGTAGGCCGTTAGGAGCACGTCGTGGATGCGGCAGTAGTCCAGCAGTTTGCGCTGGTCCCAGTAGGGGTGGTACTGCACTTGGTCGGTGAGGATGGGGGCCGAGGAGAGGTCTCGGGCTTCGTCCAGCAGCGACGGCGAGAAGTTGCTGACGCCGATGTGCCGGACTAGCCCTTCCTCGACGAGGTCGTTCATCGCCCCGAGCGTCTCCGACAGCGACGCCATCCACGGCGTGTTCGGCCAGTGGATGAGTAGGAGGTCAAGGTAGTCTGTCCCCAGTTTGTTCAGGCTCTCCCGCGTCGACCGGCGGACGCTGCGCTCGTCACGGTTCGAGCCGTCGAGCTTCGTCGTCAGAAACACGTCCTCGCGGTCGACGGCGGCGGCCTCCATTCCCAGCCCTACCTGCCGCTCGTTGCCGTACGCCTGTGCGGTGTCGACGTGGCGGTAGCCCATCTCCAAGGCGGTCTCGACGGTCTCGGTACAAGACGGGCCGGTGAGCTGCCACGTTCCGAGGCCGAGTGCGGGGACCGACGTTCCTTGGACCTGAATCTCGTCCATGCAGGGTGTTGGAGGGGGTCGGTGAAAAGTCAGTGGCTGCGACTCGCCCCTGTCTCGAACCGGCCAGCGCTACCGTGTCGTCGTCATTTTTCCAGTATCGTTCCGCCGGAGCCGACCGCGATGTCGGTGCTGCCGCGGACGACGGCCTTCAGGTTCTCGCCGGCGGGCGTCTCCTCTTGGGTCCAGTCGCCACCGCCGAGGGCGTACACCTTGCCGCCGCCACCGACCGTGTCGCCGGAACCGTCGCCGTCGGTGACCTCGATGTCGCGCAGGCCGGCGTCACCGGTGTCTGTCGGCGTCCACTCGGTGCCGTTCCAGTGGAAGATCATGCCGCCGCCGCCGGAGATCCACACGTCGTCCGGGCCGTCGGAGTCGACGCCGTAGAAGTTGACGTTGGCGTCGGCGAGGCCGATCTTGTTCCACGTCGAGCCGTCGTCGGTGGCGAAGACGCTCTTGTTCCCGTCGACGATGTGCCCCGAGCGGACGCCGTGGAAGTCGACGGCGTTGATGGCCGACCCCGAGCCGGGCGTGGTGTAGTCCCACGTCTGGCTCGCGCCGTTCTCGAAGCTGTAGTACATCTTCCCGGAGTCACCGGCGATGTAGACGTTCGCCTCGCCGGCCCTGCCGGTCACGGATACGTCGTTGAAGTTGTTGGTGACGTCCATCGGGGCGCTGTGGTCGGTGAGGACGCCCGACTCCACGTCGTACTCGCCGATAGCGCCGGACGAGCCGACGAACCAGAGGGCCTTGCCGTCGTCGGTCACGTCAGCCCCGTAGAGGTTGTTGCCGTTACCGGTCGGGCCGCCGCCGACGACTTTCCGCCAGCCCTTGCTGGTCCGTTCGAGGACGATACCGCCACCCGCCACCGCGTACGCGCCGGCGGCCGTGTATTCGACATCGTGGAGGGTGTTCCCGGTTGGGGACTCGACGGCCGCCCAGGGATCGGCCGCCGCAACCGTCCCAGAGAGGGTCGCCCCGCCCAGTGCGGCTGCAGCTGTCGCGCCGATACCCTTGAGTACGCCACGTCGTGTCGCGTTGCAATCGGACATGACACCCGAGCCTGTGGGCTGTCTGCACTTCAATGGGGGACGCAGTTAACGACCTTTCACGGCGATTTAAACGTTTAAACGGCCGATATCGCGGAGAAACATCCACTGAACGTGGAAAAATCAGCGACCCGTGACGTACCGGAAAATATCGCAGTAAGCCGGCTAAACGGACACAAGACTGATACCACGAATCCGCTGGGCCGACTCAGGGAAGTTCGGCGACGAGATTCCCGGCCTCCGCCGCGATGATCTCGTCGATAGCGATCCGTGCGGCCGCTGGGTCCGCGGGCAAACAGAACACTGGCGTCCCGCCGGCGATTCCGGCAGTCGCACGGACGGTGATGACACCGGTGCCCTGTTGTTCGAACAGGAGGCCCCGGTACACCTCCTCGAATCCCGGCAGGGCTTTTTCGAACAGCGGGTGGACCGCTTCGAGAGTCTGCTCCGACGGGGCGACACCGAGGCCCCCTGCGGTGACGACGACTTCCACGTCGTCGCGCCCGACCAGTCTGTCGACGGCCCCTTGGATGCTGTCGTAGCCTCCTTGTAGGCGCTCACGGGCTGTGACGTCCTGTCCGGCCGCTTCGAGTGCTGTCTCGACCGCTTCGCCCGTGGGGTCGCCCTCCTCCGTCGTCGTCCCGACCGTGACGACGGCGACGGCAACTGACTGTTCCTGTGACGCGTCGCTCTGGGTCACTGTCTGCGTTGTCGGAGCCGTCTCGCCCTGCGGTGTCTCCGTCGGTCGGGTGGTTGCTTGTGTCTCAGGGTGGGGTTCGTCGTGAGGTTCCTGCCTCGAATCATCAACTCTCTCGGTGTTCTGTGTGTCGTCCGTTGGCTGGCTGTCTCTGCTTTGCTCTGCCGCCTCGTCGATTCGTTCTGTGACAGCGCTGTCGGTTTCAGGCTCTGCTGCGGTCTGATCACTGTCTCCCGTCGTGTCGGCTACCGCGGCCGGCTCTGTACCGTCGCCCTCACTGGCTGCTACGTCGTCGTTTCCCGCCGCTGTATCCGCTGCTTCGCTGGGCTCTGAAGTAGATGCCTCAGTGTCAGTATCGACCGCTGCGGATTCCTCGTTGTCCCCCGTTTCGCCTTCACCTGTCTCGTCGTCTTCCCCGTCAGTCGGGCCCCGGCGTGTGTCGCGGGACTGGAAATCCACCATACTAGTCCAACGGCCGCGGTGGATAAATACTCTGACGACCGCTTGCGTGACTGCAATACATATATAATATCTGAAAGCGGTAGGCTTAAAATATAGTGTAAAGAAAGAAAATGTATGGCTGGGAGATACCACGTCGTCTGCCATGAGTGTGCGTTCGAGGGACTGTACGAAGACTCGTCGGTCGCGGAGGGTCAGCGGGACGCACACGCTTCTGCCAGCGGACATCGGATGAGCCTGCGTGACATCTCGAGTCAGGAAACCCCCGGTCTGTCGCAGTAGCGGGACCGTTAGCGTTTTGCGCTCGCTTGCCTGATTCCGAGATATGCAGCCACGCTGTTCCGTCGGCATTACTGGAGGTGGTCCTATCGTGACGTCATCGTTTACATGGGCGCGACGGGGTGCGTGTTGATGGGTGACGACGAGTCCGGCTACGTCCATCGTCCTGACACGGAGCCACAGTCCGCAGACGCCCCTCGGGCGGACAGTGAGACAGGGACGGCAGCGGCCGACGGTCCCGAGTTCGGGACGAGTGGGTGGCTTCTCGTCGGGATGATCGGCGTGGCGTTTCTGCTCGTTCCCGGCGCAATTTTGCTCTTGCCGTCCGCCCAGAGTGTTATCAGTAGCTTTGGACTCACACTCCGGGACGCCTATCTCACGCTCCCGCTTGTTCCGGCGTTCGCGCTTGGTGCTCTTGCCGTGTGGTCTGCGGTTCGCTCACAATCGGAGTGACCGGGAATAGTTATGTCTGGGACGCCATTACTACGCTACTGAATGGTCCTGTCGCCGCTTACTGTCGTTTTACTGTCGGGTGTCGTCGGTATGGGCGTCGCCTTTCTGGTGTGGCTCCACCGGGACCGACCGAGTGCGGGACCGCTGGCGGTGTTCGTCGTCGCGGCGAGTCTCTGGGCCGTTACGTACGGTATCGAACTCGCTGTGCCGGGCTTATCCACCATGGAGCGACTCGTCCAGACACAGTTGACGCTCTCGGTCATCATCCCTGTCGCGTGGCTCGTGACGGTTATCGAGTACACGGGGCACCCACACTGGCTCACGCAACGCCGAACAGCACTGTTGGTCGTCGAACCGGCGGTGTTTGTCACGCTCGTGTGGTCGAATCATGCCCACGGACTCATCTGGTCAGGTCACGGGACCCAATCCGTCTCCACATCGTCAGTCGCGCTTGTTCCCGCGTACGAAATTCTGTATTGGGGGCACATGTCCTACATCTTGCTGCTAATCCTCGCCGGCAGTGTCCTCCTGTTGCGGATGCTGTTCCGGTCGAATCAGGTGTTTCAGGGACAGGGGCTTGCACTGCTGCTCGCTATCACTGTCCCGACGGTTATCCAGACGCTGTTCGTGCTTGGCGTGTTGCCGATCGCCTTCAACCCGACGAGTCTCGGGTACGTCGCGTCGGGGGCTGTCCTCTCGGTTGCAATCCTCCGTGGGCAACTACTCGACGTGGCACCGGTGACCAGAGAACTGGGTCGGGAAGCCATCTTCACGGAAATGGACGATCTGGTCATTATCGTCGACGACGAGCGCCGCATCGTCGATGTCAACGCGGCCGCCACGGCGCTGTTCGACGGTGACCAGAACGCACTTCTGGGCTGTTCGCTACCGCGTGTGCGACCCGCACTCGCCGAGACAGTCCCCGGCCCCGGTGAGCGAACGCAGACCGAGACGGCTCTCGAACACGACGGCGGCGTTCGGTACTACGACGTGCGCGTGATACCACTGTACCGCGCGTACGGCGTCGTCTCGGGCCATCTCATCAGTCTCCGGGATATTACGGAGCGGCGACAGCGCGAACAGCGGCTGGACGTGCTCAACCGCTTGCTCCGTCACGACATCCGAAACGAGATGAACGTCGTCAAGGGGAACGCGGATCTGCTTCGGGATACGGCCGATGCTGACGAACGCGAGCGACTCAACCGTATTATCAGCACAGTCGACGACATTGTCGACCGCAGCAACAAGATCGGCCGAGTCACCGAAGCTCTGGAGACCGAACAGCACAGCCCGACAGTACTTCAGAAGCTGCTGGCATCAGTCGTGAGCGATGCCCGAGACCGTCACCCCGACGTGGCGATCACGCTCTCCTGCGAGGATGATCTCTGGATACAGGGCGGTCCGTCGATCCGTATCGCACTGGAGGAACTGGTCGAGAACGCCGTTGAACATCGGGCGGCTGACGCCGATCTCGCCGAGGTCGATATTACGGCGATACGGACCGACGGAACGCCGGGCGTCCGTCTGGCCGTTCACGACAACGGCCCCGGTATCACCGACCACGAGCGCGAGGTCATCCGTTCGGGAACCGAAACGCCGCTCAAACACGGTTCCGGTGTCGGGCTCTGGCTCGTCAACTGGATCGTCCGGAACCTCGGCGGCCGGATGTCGTTCCCTGCTACGGACGAGCCGGGAACGACTGTGGAACTGCAACTGCCGGCGGCAGAGCCCGCCCACGCGACGGACGAGGCGGCGGCCCGCACTGAGAACGCTGATTGACCGCGACCGTTACCACTCGATTTCGGCTCTGTCACGCCAGAACCGTCCGCTTGGTGCATCGGGTCGGAAGCGAGCGAGCCAGACCGGTGTTTCGGCCCCTTTCTCGGGCGTCCGCGGGGCGCTCTCTTCAGTCATGTCCGTCTGGACGTAGCCCGGGCACACCGAGTTGGCGATGAGGCCATCAGCCGCGTACTCGCCGTCGAGATACTTCGTCAGCCCGTTGACGCCGGTCTTCGAGATGCGGTAGGCCGGTGTTCCGCCCGATTGGCTCTCTGTGATGGCCCCTAAGCCGGAGGACATGGTAACCACGCGGCCGCCCTCGTCTGCCAGCAACAGCGGGAGGGCAGACTTTGTCATGAGAACCGCCCCTCGGAGGTTCGTGTCGAGAGTGTGGTCGATAACGTCGGTCGGCATCGTGTCGAGCGGTTCCCGCGAGTCCATCACGCCGGCGTTGTTGACCAGCACGTCGAGTCGACCCTGCTCGCGCTCGATGCGGTCGACGGCGGCGACCATCCCCTCGTCGTCGGTCACGTCGAGTTCGACGGCGTGGCGGTCCGATGCCTCGATATCGTCGGTGTCGCGCGCACCGGCGTACACGGTCGCGTCAAGGTCGACCAGCCCGTCGGCGATTGCCTTCCCGATGCCCCGCGTCGCTCCGGTGACGAGGGCGACCTGCCCGTCGAGGGAGTCATAGAGCGGCACGTCCATACCCGGGGTTGGGCGGCCGGGCCGAAAAGAAGGGGGGCCGTGACGCCGCGGTGGCGGGGCCGACCTACCGCTCCTCGTCACGGCGCATCGCGATCTCGAACCAAGGACAGAGACGGAGCTGGCGGTAGTACTCGGGATGTTCGCGCAGTCGCTCGTATGGGACCCACATGAGGCCGTCGACTTCCTCGGGATTGGGGTCCAGTGAGGTGTCGTGGAGCGTGGCCTGTAGCACCGCACACACTTCCCATTCGAGGCCGGCGTTCTCGTAGTAGCGCTTGTACTCGAACCGGTCGGTCACGCGGAGGTCCCCGTACTGCGAGGGGTCGATACCCAGTTCCTCTTCGAGCCGCTCCTCGGTGGCTTCGACCTGTGTCTGGCCCTCGACCGGGTGGGAGGCGACGGTGCCGTCCCAGTGGGTGTCCCAGAGGCGTTTGTTCGCGGCGCGCTGTGCGAGCAGGACTCGGTCGTTCTCATCGAACAGCAAGGCGGTAAAGGCGCGGTGGCGAACCCCCTCACCGGTGTGGGCGTCGAGCCGATTGACCAGCCCTTCCTCGTTGTCATCGGCATCCACTGCGATGACTTCCTGTCGGGCGTTTTCGTGCGTCTCGTCGGCCGCGTCGGAACTCATATGTCGTACCTCTCACAGAGGCGCGTATTACGCGCTTCGACTTCCCGTCACCGTCCGGGGAGGTCCGAAACGAACTGTTTCAGTATCTGCTCTTCCGCGCGGTGGAGCGTCTCGCTGCAGGTCGACTTCGCGATACCGACGCGGTCCGCCAGCTCCGTGAGCGAGCATTCCCGCGGCGTGTCGTAGTAGCCCGCGTCGATGGCCTCCTGAACCAGTTCGAGCTGGCTTTCGGTCAGTACTTGCTCTGTTTCGAGGTGTTGCTGGATGCGGTCGACGCTGAAGGAGATGCCGAACTCCTCCAGTTGTTCGCCGAGCTCGGAGAGACGCTCCTGCGGTGCTGATATCTCCCAGACGGCCTCGCCGTCAGCTAGCGTGAACGGCATCTCTAGCGGGACGCCTGAGCCCTGAACCGGGAAGAGGAGGAGCGGCATCGACGTCTCGAACTGGACCAGTGCGCTGTCGTCCCTATGTGAGAGGATCTCCAGCGTGGTAACAGACTCCCGGTTCTCGATGTCACGGAGAACTGCGGGGAGGTCGTCCGACGTGATTTCGGCTAATCCCACGCCGGAGTCCTCGCCCGGGAGCGCGGACAGGATCCGAAACGTCGCGTCGTCGTACGTTCGCGAAACGTCGCCGATCCAGATCTCGTCTGGAATCGTGAGCGTGAGTTCTGCGTGTGGCATTGGTGTATCCGAATATATTCGTCCGACCGCCGCGGCCGTGTTCCCGAATATGTTCGCCTATTCGGGATGGAGATAAGAAGCTTGGGGAGTGCTGTCAGGTCGGTATTGGGCCACACAAGCCCATCGAGCCGAACACCTTCGGGTATGGCGAACGCTTATTCCGTCGGGCACTCGCCGTCTGATATGGAGCGCGTTTCGCTGACTCGGACGGTCCCGGCCGACCCGGAGACAGTCACTGCCCTGATAACGGACGTGGCGCCGTTCATGCGCGCGGCGGGGTTCGACGGGGTGACACTCGACGGGGACGACCTCGGCATCACGAACCGCGTCGGACTCTTCGAAATCGAACTGGACCTCGAAATCGTCGAGACTGATGCAGTGCTGCGGTACGAACAGCGTCAGGGGATCTTCGAGTCGATGATGACAGAATACACGGTCGAGGCCGTCGACGGCGGGACCGAAGTCACGGCAACCACGGAGTACAATGCGCTCGATCTCCCGGTACTGGGCGAGATGATCGACTCGACTGTCATCTCGCGACAGCGCACGAAAGAACTGAACAGGCAGTTCGACTGGCTCGTCGAACAGGTCTCGTAGCGTAGTGCCACAGAGGCCGTTCGGACGAATCACTCTCTTCCGTTCGTTGAATATAATAACCCGAACATCTTCGGGAGAGGACCGAGGGACACACACCGATAACCGGTACATATGAGCCATTCCCACGAGGACGTGCCGCCGGTTACAACCGAGGTCCACGATAACTCTTGGTCGGCGAACCTAGAGACGCCCGCACACGCTGCGGACCCCGACGTGGTCGTCGAACAGGCTATCGACGCCGTCGAGATGACGACGGCTGGGAACCACGTCAATCTGGTGAGCCACGCCACACATGGCCACCCTGAGACCTACCTGTTCGACGCGCTGGCGGAGGCGTTCGGTGATACGATCACGACTGAGTACGTCCAACAGTGTGGCTGTGGGGGCCACGTCACCCGCGTCCACCGGGAGGCATAGATGCGCGGAAAACTCGACCTCGACCAGCAGCCCCTCGTGCTGATCTGGGAGGTAACTCAGGCCTGCGAACTGGCGTGTAAACACTGTCGGGCCGACGCCCAGCCCCGCCGCCATCCCGACGAGCTATCGACGGCAGAGGGAAAGGCACTGTTGGATCAGGCCCGCGAGTTCGGCGACGGCCAGCTAGTCGTCCTCTCGGGCGGGGACCCGCTCGCTCGCGCGGACCTCCCGGAGCTCGTCGACTACGGGACCGAGCAAGGTCTGCGGATGACGCTGACGCCCAGTGGGACGAACTCGATCACGCAGGACCGACTTGCTGAACTCGACGACGCTGGACTCCGGCGACTGGCACTGTCCATCGACGGCGGCGACAGCGAGTCTCACGATGCTTTCCGGGGTGAGGCCGGGAGCTTTGAGGCGACGATGGAGGCGGCCGAGGCGGCCCGTGACCTCGACATCCCGCTACAGATCAACACAACCGTCTGCGCGGAGACGGTCGAGCAACTGCCGGCGATCCGCGACCTCGTCGCGGAGCTCGACGCGGTGCTGTGGTCGGTGTTCTTCCTCGTCCCGGTCGGTCGCGGGCGAGTCCTGACACCGATTGATCCCGAGCGAGCGGAGCGCGTGCTGTCGTGGCTCCACGAGGTCAGCGAGGAGGCCCCGTTCGGGCTCAAGACGACTGAAGCGCCCCACTACCGGCGCGTCGCGATGCAGAACCAGAACGAGGGTGCCGGCGGGCTCAAACGCCGCATGGGCATCCGCGCGGGCAAGGGCTTTGCCTTCGTGAGCCACACCGGCGAGGTGTACCCTTCCGGGTTCCTGCCGAAATCGGCCGGCAACGTCCGGGAAGATAGCGTCGTGGACATCTATCGGGACTCGACGCTGTTCCAGCAACTGAGAGACGACGACGCGCTGACGGGCAAATGCGGGGCCTGTCGATACCGAACGGTCTGTGGCGGCAGTCGGTCCCGGGCATACGCGACGACGGGGGACCCGCTGGCAGCGGACCCACTGTGTGACTACCAGCCGGATGGGTTCGAAGGGACGGTTCCCGACCAGCACCCAGCAGATTGAGGGGGTTTTTCACTCCGTGGGAACGCGCATCACCCGTTTTGTAATGTGGTGTCACAGTATCTTATATGAGCGACTCCGGCATTCGAGTGGAGCTGTCGGTCGACGCCCCCGGAGCCTGTCCGGTGGCAAGCGTCTCGGACGAGGCGGGTGCCGCTGTGACCGATGTGGCCCGAAGTAGCCCAGATTCAGACGGGCAGGTCATCGAAGAGTTCACTACGACGGGCACTGACGAAGCGGCAATCGAGGCACGGGAAGACATGGACAAAGTGTTCGCGACGGGCAACGGGGCCCGCTATCAGTTCTCCCGGGCGAGAACCGACTGCGTCTGCGAGGCGGTCGAAACGTATGACTGTCCGGTCGCGGACATCCGCGCCGAGAGCGGACAGCTCTACCTGACGTTCCATGCGCCAGATGTTGACCGAGTTCGTGCTATCGTGACGCGGCTGAAAGAGTTGTACGACGGCGTCTCGCTCCGCTCGATGCGCCGAAACGGCGACGTGGACCCGGTGGACTCGATACTGGTCGACCGGAGCAAACTCACCGACCGACAGCAGGAAGTGCTCGAAACGGCCGTCGAGATGGGGTACTTCGAGTACCCGAAAGGGGCCAACGCCGGCGATGTGGCGGCGGAGCTGGACATCTCCGTTTCGACGTTCGCGGAACACCTCGCCGCTGCCCAGACAAAACTGCTCGACACCATCATCGCGGAGTAGGCCTGCAGAGCGTCGCCACTACTGTCTCCGGCGAGCGAACGCCGCCAACAAGAGATACGTATAGAGAAGTGCGCCAAGAACCCCGGCCGCTGTCCCGACTGATCTCATCCAGCCGAACCGGCTGACGAGACCGAGTAGCTGTATGCCGAGTCCGCTACCAAGCAGCCCAATCGACACCAGCGCCGTCCGGTCATCTGCAGAGGGCCAGACACCGACTGCTGGCGGATAAAACTGGAACGCCGCTCCGACGACGGTCAGCCCAAGAAAGCCCGCAAGCATCGTCCGATAGTGGGCAGTGACCAACGCTGGTTCCCGCCCGAGTATAGCGAGCGCCAGTCCGAGTCCGACACCGACGACGCCAGCCGCGGCCGCCACCACCACCGCGTAGAACCCCACGCGGCGGCGCTCCGACCGCAGGAACAGCACCAGATACGACAGTGCGAACCCCACGACTGCGATGGCTTCGACGACGCCGCCGACGAGGAGGAGCGTGCGGTTGAAGAGTCCGAACCCGAGTAGCGCCGGACCGACAGCGCCGGCAGCGATGACGAGGGCGACGACCGGGCGCGGCACCGCCGCGACGAGAAACCGGGGAAACAGCCGGAACCCGGCACCGAAGACGAACAGCACGGCCGTCCCGGCTGCGAGCAAGTGCGACAGTTGCTGGGGCAGAACTGACCCGAAGCCAGCGGTCGTGGCGAGCGCGCCACCGGCGGCGAGTGCGAGGTAGCCGAGTGCTATCGGGACCGCGACGTTAGCGGTTCTATCAACCGGCTTCCGGTGGACGTTCGGACCGCCGGTCCCCGTCGCTGCGCCGGTGATGTTGTCACGAATCGTCCACCCGAGCGTGCCGAGAAAGACCGCGATGCCACCGGCCCAGAGCGTGGTTCCGAGGGACCGGAGCCACAGCGGACCGAGCGGTGCGAGCGCCAGCCCTGTTGTGCCGAGGACGGACAGCGGGAACTGGGTGGCAGGCCCCAGTTCCCACGCGAGGTCCCGGTCGAAGTATGCCGGCACGAGTGCGTAGGCCTTCCCGAACAGGACGTGCAGGACGAATCCGTACAGGCCGAGCGCGACGACGACGCGGCGGGGCGCGGCGACCGCCATTGCGACGTGAAAACCGACAAAAAACAGCGCGCTGACGGTGACGAACCACCGCGAAGCACGCTCGGGTCGCATCTCACTCCGGCCGGATCGTGACGTGCCACTCCTCGTCGGCGACCTGTTCCGTATCGTACTGGTACCCTTTCTTCGAGAGTACGTCGTACAATGGTACCGGCTCGAAACTGTTCACCAGTCGGAGCGCCTCGCTTTCGCTGACAGCGTCGAGCGCGTTCATGATCTGTTCGAACGGTTCCCCCTCGACGTCCCGAACATCGAGTTCTCGCACCGACTCTTGATGGTCTGTACTCATACGTTCGATGACGGTCCCAGCCAGTCAGACATTTCTCCCGAACGTGTTCGCCTATACGGCGGCCGGTATCCCCGGCTGTGTCTCGGCACGCGTGTACAGGGGTCGACTGAGCGTACTGTCTCGTCTCTCATGTAGCACTGGCCACGGGGACCCGATCCAGTTCAAGGCACGTATGGCTGCTCGGACACTACAGGGTGCTGCTCAGAACGTCCATCCCACTTCACCCACCGGCACGGCTTCCCTGTGTCTACCCGCACACGGGCCTCACAGCCATGTTCTCTTCACGTCTGCTGTACAGCCTTCTGTCTCCCAAGAATATTTGACGTTTGGTTGTCAATATCTGGGCAATGTATGGACTGATTCACCGCTACATTCCAGACAGTCCTGATGGTCGAGCCAGTACCGCGATTATTGCTTCGCTCGTTGGTCTCCCATCGATGGTGGTCGGGATTATTGGGCTGGATCCCACAAACGGAAGCGTAACTACAGAGTTCGGCTTCCTGTTTTTCCTGATCGGCGCTGTGACTCTTGCTATCGCTGGGCAGCTAGCATTGAGCGTGGTCCGACAGACGAATGCGGCGTCCGCGGCTAACTCCCGTGACGAAGCGGAACTAGCTGAAACGACTGAAGCTCCGATTGAAACGCTCCGACGACGATATGCGGAAGGTAAACTCAGTGACGAAGAGTTTCAGCGCCGTCTTGACCGACTTCTTGAGGCTGAGGAACTAGCGGAGGCACCGACTGACCGCGAGCGTGTGTTAGAGTGAAGTGCTCGGATCTCGCCGCAGTATGACCGAGACGCAATCGTACTGCGCAGCCGTTTCCGCTGCTCCAGTGAATAACGAACTCGTAATTAGGCCGACCGTTACCGAAGCGTGGTGTAGCTCAGCCCGGCAATCGCGATGAACTGCAGCGTGCGAAGGACCAGTACGGCCTGCTGGACGTGCGGGTCGCCGGCGTAGAAGCTCTGCATCGAGAAGAAGAAGTAGACGGCGATGGCGTTCTCGGCGAGCATCGCGACGGCGAAGGCGATGAGGCCGGCGACGAGTCCCGTCCGGAACGTCGCGTAGTTGCGGACCCAGACGCCAAGCAGCGGGAGCAACAGCAGGACGTTGAGCCCCGCGAGCGCCGCCGCAGCGGTGATGAGCGGTCCCATCGCCATCAGCGCCGTCCCTCCCCTTGGCCGGCCGCGCTCGGTCCGGCGACAGCCACAGCGAGTGTCCCCGTCATTCGTCCATCTTCTCCACGATTTCCTCGAACGTGTCGCGATAGTTATCGAACCGGTCGGTGAGGAAGTAGAGTTTGGCGTACTCCTCGTCACCGGACTCGACCACGTCGTGGTCCTCTAGCTGTTCCATGTGGTGTCTGATCGTCTTGTAACCCACGTCGAGTTCGCTGGCGAGTTCGTTGGCGTTCATCGGTCGGTCCGAGAGAGCGTCGATGATACGCGCCCGGTTTGCGCCGCCGCGCGTCGCCGTCAGCAGATACCAGAGCGCTTTCTCCATCCCACTGTCCTCCCGGGACCTGCGTCTGCCGGTCGTATAGTCCTGTCTCTCCCCGTCGAACAGCGTGCTGGACTCGGATGCATGTACCACGATGGGATACGGGAGGCAAGACAGCCGACGGATAAAGCGTTTCTTCGCACTCTCTTCCGAGACTGTTCCAATTTCGGTGCGACTGTCCGGCGCGATGCCGACTTCGCCCGTGAGCCCTCAGCGAACCGCCGCCGTCGCGTCGGCCATGATGTCGATGGCTTCTTTCAGCGTCTCCATATCCGTCGCGTAGGAGATGCGGGCGTAGCCCGCGCCGTGTTCGCCGAAGGCGTCGCCGGGGACGACCACGACGCCGCGGTCGATGACCTCGTCCACCCAGCCGTCGGGGACCTTCGGCATCGCGTAGAACGCGCCCTTGGGCGTCGGACAGTCAAGCCCCATCTCCTCAAGTCCGTCCAGCAACACGTCCCGTCGCTTCTGGAAGGCCTCGCGCATCTCCGCAACGGGCTCCTGTGGGCCGGTTAGCGCCGCCTCGGCGGCGTACTGGGCCGGAGCCGACGCACAGGCCTGTGCGTACTGGTGGACCCGCAGCATCCGCTCGATGCGGTCGGTCGCGCCGGTGACCCAGCCGAGCCGCCAGCCCGTCATCGAGTACGCCTTCGAGCAGGCGTTGACGACGACGACGTTGCCCGTGTCGCTGAACTCCGCCGGCGAGCGGTGCTCACCCTCGAACACCTGATGCTCGTACACCTCGTCAGAGATACACAGCACGTCGTGCTCGTCGGCGATGCGGGCGAACGCCCGCATGTCCTCGGGGGACTGGACCGCACCGGTCGGGTTCGCCGGCGAGTTCACAACGAAGGCCGCCGTGTCGTCGGTGATGGCTTCCTCGACCGTCTCGGGGGCCATCGTGAGATCCTCACGCAGCGGGACGGGCCGCGGCGTCCCGCCGGCCAGGTGCGTCAGCGCGTCGTAGGAGACGAATCCGGGGTCCGGGAAGATGACTTCCTCCCCCTCATCGACGTGGGCCTCCAGCGCGATGTGTAGCGCCTCGCTCCCGCCCGACGTGGCGATGATGTCCCCCGGGTCGACGTCGAGGTCGTTGTCCCGGGCGTGCTTGGCGGCGATGGCTTCCCGGAGTTCCTCGGTCCCTTTGTTCGATGTGTACGCGTCGACTTTCCCCGCCTGAATTGCCTCGATAGCCGCCTCGCGGGCGTGCTCCGGCGTCGGGAAGTCCGGCTGGCCGAGGCCGAGGTTGATTGCGTCTTCGCCCGCAGCCTCGAACACTTCACGGATACCCGAGATCGAGACCTGCTCTACCCGTCGAGAGAATCCAGTCATATTCTGTGTGGGGGCGGCCGGACCGATAATTCTTCCCGATTTGCGCTGTTTTCCGGTGGGACTGTTCGTGTCGTTGTGACACTGCGTGCCGTCCTCAAAAGCCCCCACTCACTGGCTGTGACTCGCTGCGGTCCTCGTCACTCCCGTCGGTCGTTCTTGTGGTCCTTGCGTCCTCTCGCGCAGCGGGCGGCTCCTTGCAGTCACCACCTGATCCGCGGCAGCCACGCCCTCCCCAGCCGACTGCGTTGCTCGGCTCACGCTGTTCGCCTCCGCGACTCGTCCCTCGCACGGCAGTTTCGCTCGACGGAGCGAGCGAGAGCGCGCGCCGCTGCATTCGTACTCTCCCTCGTAACGGACTACCGGACGACAGACATCGCAATCGCGCCGCCACCGCTGACGCTCACTCGCCTCGGCGCTGGCGGGTTCTATCGGACGACAGACATCGCAATCGCGCCGCCACCGCCGACGCTCATCCCCACAATCCCGCGGTGATGGTCTTCCCGTTCCATGGCGTACAGCATCGTGGTTGTGAGGATGCCGCCGCTGGCCCCGATTGGATGGCCGAGCGCCACCGCGCCGCCGAGCGGGTTGTGCTTCTCAGCAGGGATATCGAGTTCGTCGGCGACGTACACCATCTGTGCAGCGAAGGCTTCGTTGAGTTCGAAGTGGTCCACGTCGTCGACTGCGAGGTCGTTGCGCTCCAGTAGCGTCGCGACGACATCCCGAACCGCGATGGAGAACTCCGACGGGTCGCGGTAGGCGACCGCGTAGTCCTCGACGTGGGCCATCGGTCCCAGTCCCTCGCGCTCGACTGTCTCGGCATCGGCCAGCACCACTGCACCTGCCCCGTCCGAAAGTTTCGAGGCGTTGCCGGCAGTGATCGTGCCGCCGTCGCTAAAAGCCGGTGGAAGCGCCGCCAGCTGGTCCACCGTTGTGTCCGGGTGTGGCCCTTCGTCTTCAGTCACGAGGCTGTCCGCCGTTTCCACGGGGACGAGTTCCTCTGTGAATTTCCCGGACTGGATGGCCTCGCCGGCCCGATGGTTGCTCCGGCGAGCGTACTCGTCTTGGGCCTCGCGACTGATGTCGTGGTCGGCTGCGATTTCCTCCGTCAGCGTGCCCATGTGGGCGTCGTAGTGTTTGTCCCACAGCGAATCCCAGATCATCGCGTCGACGAGTTCGCTGTTGCCGTGCCGGCGGCCGCCACGCATATCGGGCACGAGATACGGCGCGTTCGACATCGACTCCATGCCGCCGGCGAGACAGACCGACGCCCGCCCGGCTTCGATGCGGTCGGCGGCGGTCGTGATCGCCCGCAGTCCCGACCCGGAAGCCTCGTTCAGCGTCGTCGCGGCAACGCCGTCCGGGAGTGGCGACTCGACGACGACCTGTCTAGCCGGCACTTGGCCGACCCCTGCCTGCACCGCGTTTCCGAGTCCAACCCAGTCGACGCTGTCCGCACCGACGCCGGTTCGGTCGAGCAGTCCCTCGACAGCCGCAGTGCCGAGCTCTATGGCGCTTCGATCCGAAAGGCCTCCCAGTAGTTCACCGTGTGCGGTGCGTGCGCCGTCTACCAGAACCACATCCGTCATACGGTTTACATGAGCCCAATCCTACAATACTGTTCGCCCGACGATGGACGGCGTCCTACTCCTCGGTCGCCGTCCGCAATTCATCGATTGCCGTCTCCAGTCGCCGGAGCGTCGCGTCGGCGTCGGTGTATCCTTGTTCGTACTCGCCGTAGGCGTCGTCGGCTTCGCTCAGAAACTCCTCGACAGCGTCGTGAATCTCGTGGTCGCTCATAGCGGCACCGACGGCAGCCGACCGGAAAAGTCCCGCTACTTGCGGCTCACTGCGTCACGTCGTAGTCCACACTCGCGTCGCGGAGGGCGTCGGTCACACGCCCGACGGTGTCCTGTGTCGCGACGACGACGGCATCAAGTCCCCGGGATGCTGCATCGGCGGCCACCTCGCCCGCTGCGAAGTGTGTCGTCGGCTCAATGCCGGCATCGCGGAGGGCAACAACGGACTCGACGCCCGTGGCAGTGACGATGGGGACGTCCGCACAGGCTGTGGCGATGTCGTCGGTGTTCTCGACGGGTCCCGACCGGACCGGCGGGACCTGTATCACGCTAACGTGGCCGGGGTCGAGGTCGATAACCCCCTTGAATCCGGTGACACCGACGACCTCGCCTTCAGCAGCGCTGGTCGTCGTCACACCCGTCGCGTCGCCGCCGCCGGGGTCGGCGTGCAACAGGCCGTTCGACAGCGAGAGCGTCACCGTCTCGCCTTCTGACAGGTCTGCCGTAGCGATGGCGGCGTCTTCCTGCACGCTACCGAGTACGTCGTCAGTGACGTGGTCGGCGAACCGGCGCACGTCGGTGGCGGACTGGAACACCCAGTCGACGCCCTCCTTCGTGACGCGGTAGCGCGACCGGCCTTCCTTCTCGACTAAGCCGTCGTCGACGAGTTCCCGGATGTACTCGCTGACGGCTTGGCTCGTCACGCCGACAGCCTCGGCGATTTCGCCCTGACTCACCGCGGGCTGGCGCTCGGCGATCTCCACGAGGACCCGAAACCGCGTCGCGGCCCGCTTGTTCTCCAGGACGTCGACCATACCAGAGTCACGGGAGTCACAGGTAAAAATACCACCGACACCGTCAGGCCGGGATATTCGACTGCAGGCCGACTCCTCCCCACCGCCGCCACCGTGACCGACAATATAACCGTCACCAGTGCCGACTGAACGGCGATGACAGCCACCTACGACGACCGGGCGCTCCTGCTCGGGGAGACACTCGTCGTCGCGGACCTCCACGTCGGCCGAGGCACCGGTGGGAACCTCGAACTCCCGGTTGGCTCTGGCTCTGATATGGTCCAGCGGTTCCAGTCGCTCGTCGACCGCCACGCCCCCGACGAGGTCGTCATCGCCGGCGATCTGCTCCACTCGTTTCAGACCGTCCCTCGGTCGGTCGAGAGCACCGTTGCGGGGCTCAAAAGCGCCTGTCAGGGGGTCGGTGCCCGTTTGCTCGTGACGCCGGGCAACCACGACACGATGCTCGACAGCGTGTGGGACGGCCCGACCGAGTCGGAGTACCGGATCGGCGAGACGGTCGTCTGCCACGGCCACGAGGCCCCCGAAGCCGACGCCGACCGCTACGTCGTCGGCCACGACCACCCGACCATCTCCATCGAGGGCCAGCGCCGGCCCTGCTATCTCGTCGGGAGCGGCCAGTACCGCGGCAGCGACGTGGTGATGCTTCCGTCGTTCAACAGGCTGAACGCCGGCGTCGAGGTCAACGAGATGCGCGCCGGCGACTTCCAGTCCCCGCTGATCACCGACGCCGACCGACTGGAGCCGGTCGTCTGGGACGAGAGCGGGCGCGAGACCCTGTCGTTCCCGCCGCTGGGTGAGTTCCGCCGCATGCTATAACGGTAAGTATTTGACCCACGACGGTGGACGCTGGAATATGGTTCAGACACAGATCGCGCTGGGTCTCATCGCGATTACGCTCTTCTCGCTGCTGCTGCTGTACTTCGCGACGATAAAGTACGTCTCGGAAGTCCTCGAAGGGGAGGGCCACGACCACGAGGGAAACACGAATAGCGGCGGTCCGGCCGCCTAGACCGTCGCAGAACCGCGTGGCCGTCCGTTTTTACCCTTACTGAAGCAGGTCGGCAGCCACTTTGCCGCTTTCCAGTGCGCCCTGTATCGACGACCAGCGGGTGTAATCCCCGGCCAAGACGGCGTTCCCGTCCGGCGCTGTCGGGTCCGGGAGTGCGTCCGGATACCCCGGCGGTTGGGCGAACTGCGAGAACGGGACCCGGTCGGTTCGAAGCAGTTCCAGCGCGTCGAAACTCGCGTTTGGATACCACGACTGCAGCGCGTTCCGGACCTCGGCGGCCAGATCCGCGTCGTCTTCTTCCGGCGTCCCGAGGAACGTGGCGCTGTATAGCTCCATGCCGGCGGGCGCGTACTCGCTGGCGACGGCCGACAGCGGCGCGACGGTGTTTGGCCGGTCGTCGGCCGCGTTGAGGATGATACGTTTCCCGGTCGTCGGCGCGCGGTTCGTCGGGAGCGCGAAGTACTGGGTGACACAGCCGACGGGCTCGGTCGGTATCGCGTCGATGTCCGTCAACTCCGCCGCAGTCCGGGGGTCCGTGGCGACGACAGCACTCTCGGCCGTCACGGTCTCGCTGCCCACCTCGGCAGTGACCTCGCTGTCGTGGATCTGCAGGTCCGTCACGGCCGCGTCGGTCTCGATGGTCGCGCCCGCCGAGCGTGCGCGGTCGGCGAGCTGTCGGGGCATCGCTTGCATCCCGTCGGCGGGGACGAATATCTCGCCCTCGCTCAGCATCTTGTAGGTGTACGCGAAGATGCTGCTGTCCGTTCCAAGCGAGCGGTCGAGCGTGATGCCACCGTAGAACGGCGCGGCGAAGCGCTCGACAAATTTCTGTGAGAACCCGTAGTCGGCGAGGTACTCCCGGATGGTTCTCCCGCCCCGGGAGAGCAGTTCGACGGGCTCGATACCGGCCAACTCTCGCTGGAGGCGGAACAGCCGGAGTTTGTCGGCCGTGCGCACGTCGGTGTTCAGCAGTGTCTGTGGCGCGGCCGAGGGGTTCCGGAGCGGGTCCGACAGCACCGAACGGTGGTTCGGGCTGGCGATTGTCGCCCCCGGCGTGAACGTCCGCGGCGACAGCTCCTCGATGTCGAGTTCACGCTTTGCCGCGGGGTAGGCGGTGAACATGACCTGAAACCCGCGGTCGAACGTGTAGCCGTCCTCGTGGGTCGTCCGGATGCGGCCACCTACGTCCGAGCGCTGCTCGAAGACGGTCACGTCTCGGCCCGACTCCGCCAGATGACGGGCTGCGACCAACCCGGCGAGTCCCCCACCGGCGACGACGACATCTGTCATGTCTCCCAGTTCGGCCGCCCGGGACAAGAGCGTGCTGAAGCCGGACCGGACCACACTTGGTCGTCCCGTCCACAGGGGAAGACATGGAGACGACTGCGGCGTTTCGCGGCCTCATCTGCACAGCGTGTGGCGCGGAAACCGACAGCACGGCCGACCGTTGCCCAGACTGCGGCGGAGTCCTCGTCGGCGACTACGACGTTCCGGACCTGACGCCCGCGGCGCTGCCCGACGGGACAGGTCCCGACCGGTACGAGCCGCTGCGACCGTTTTCGCGGGCCGAAACGGTATCACTCGGCGAGGGGGCGACGCCGCTGGTCTCTGTCCCGGATCTGGCCGACGAACTCGGTGTCGAATCAGTGTACGTCAAAGACGAAGGGCGAAATCCGACGGCCTCGCTGGGCGACCGCAAGCTCTCGCTTTCAGTCACTGCCGCCGCCCAGCGCGGGGCCGAGCGCGTCGTGACGCCCTCGACGGGCAACGGCGCACAGGCAAACGCCGCCTACGCGGCCCGCGCCGGCATCGAATCGAAGGGCTTCGTCCCATCCCGCTGTCCGTTCCTCAACAAGGCGATGGTGAACGTTCACGGCGGCGATATGCGCGTCGTCGAGGGCCGGTACGACGACGCCGTCTCGGCGTTCGACGAGGAACTGGCCGATGCGTCCGACGGCTGGGTTCCGATCGCGCCCGGTCATCCCTTCCGCATCGAGGGGGCCAAATCCGTCGCGTTCGAGACCGCCGACGACCTCGACTGGACGGCCCCCGACGCGGTGGTCCACCCTACCGGCCACGGCGAGACGGTCGTCGGCCTCGAACGCGGCTTTCAGACAGCAGCCGACAGCGGCCTCACTGACTCGGTGCCACGAATCTACGCCGCACAGCCGGATTCGACCGCTGCCATCGCCGACGCAGCGAGCGCGGGCGACGATGACCCGGCGACCATCGAGCACCCCGACACCATCGTCGGCCCGCTGGAGGTCACCGACCCCGCCGCCGGCGTTGCGGCGCTAGACTCGCTCGACCGCTCGGGCGGGGGCGGTGTCGCCGTCTCGGACAAAGATATTCTTGCCGGTGCTGTCGACGGCTGCGAGATGGGGCCGGAAACCGGTGCGACCGGTGGAACGGCAATCGCCGGCGCGCGGGCACTGGCTGACGACGGTGCCTTTGACGCTGACGACGTGGTCGTCCTCGTGAACCCCGTCGCCGGGAGCAAGGAGGCGGACCTGCTGCGGAGCCACCTCATGAGTCAGGGTATCTGAGAAATCGCTCGCCGACCCGAGAGCGAGAACTGATACTGCCCCTGATCAGACAGTCCATACTTCGCTGTGGTTTATACGGTTCTGGCCCATCCACGAACCTAATGCGCGCCGCAGCGTTCAGCGAACTCACTGGCCCGGACGGCGTCTCGGTTATCAATCAGACCACTCCTGTGCCCGAACGCGGCGAGGCGGTGGTCACCGTTGAAGCGTGTGCAATCAACCGCCATGACCTCTGGGTTCTCGAAGGCGATTCCGCGATGGTCGACACGGACGACCTGCCGTTCGTCAGTGGCCTCGACGTCGCCGGGACCGTCGACGCCGTTGGTGAGGGCGTCACGGCTGTCGAGCCCGGGGACCGTGTGGTCCTCTGCCCGAACGAGACCTGTGGCACCTGTCGCTACTGCCGTGAGGGGCCGGAGAACCTCTGTGAGAACTTCTCGCTGTACCACGGCGGCCTCGCTGAGGCGGCCCGCGTGCAGGCCGACCGGCTCGTCACGCTTCCCGACGGTGTGGATACTGTTGAAGCGGCCGCGCTGCCGACGGCCTACATGACCGCCCTGCATATGCTCCGCAGGGTCGAGGCTGGACCGGGCGATCTGGTGTTTATTCCGGGCGTCACCGGCGGTGTCGGCGTCGCTGGCGTACAACTCGCCGCCGCTCTCGGCGCTCACACCATCGGCACATCGTCCTCTGAGTCGAAACTGAACCGCGTCGAATCGCTCGGCATGGACCACGCTATCCAGAGCACCGACCCGGACGAGATTCGCGAGACTGTCGCCGATATCGGGCCAGTCGACGGCGTGCTCAATCACCTCGGCGGCGAGTACACGCAAGTCGGGCTGGACGCCCTCCGACGCGGTGGCCGGATGGCGGTCTGTGGACGGACGGCCGGCGGCACCTCCGAGATTGACATTCCCGACCTGTTCCTCGGTCACAAACGCGTCATCGGGAGCACGATGGGGACGCAGGTGGACTTACAACGGCTTGTCGGTCTCGTCGCCGACGGCAAACTGACGCCAGAAATCGACCAGACGTACCCGCTTGAAGAGACTGGTGCGGCGTTTGCGGCGATGCAGGACCGCGATAGCGTCGGGAAGCTCGTCGTGACCCCGTAGTCATTCCTGCGGGTCGTGGACGGTGTTGCCCCGGACTGACTCCGGCACGGACCGCGGCAGAGCTGGTCGGTATCCCGTTAGCTGACGGTGCCTGAAGTGCGTCCGTCCATCGGTCTCAGCCGCCACTGCTTATCGGGCGACGATGACCGGAACAGCCGAGTTGCGAAACACTTTCTGGGCAACGTTCCCGACGACCAGTCGGTCGGCCAACGAGCCGCCGTGGGTTCCGATTACGACCGCATCGAAGTCGTCGGCTCTCTCCAAAATCGCCCGAGCCGGATGTCCCAGCTGAACCTCGGTGGTGATTTCGATATCGTACTCGGCGGCGAGCTCTCGAGCGTCATCGAAGACTGCCTCTGCACGCTCGTTCGCGGCCTCTTCGATATCTCCTTCGAGAGCGAGTGCCGTCGCCGCTCCCCCCCACGGTGACGGTCCGCCCACGACGTGCAAGACAGTAATTTCCGCCCCGGGATGGTTTTCAAGCGCATATTCGAGCGCTCGCTGCGCCATCTCCGAGTCGTCCATCGGAACAAGAATTGTAGAGATCATACCGGGACTACGGTCAGGCTGTGGATAAAACGGTGGTTCGCTTGGTTCAGATAAGCGACGCATTACCACCGGCTGCTGGACCCGCTCTCTATCCGATCAACTGTTTCTGACGGCTCCTGTGTCGGTCGATTGGGGGGTACAAGACCGAGTACGCGTCTGTAGCGCACGGCCGTCTCAAATCTACGATGAGACAGTGTGATGAGAATCGAACGTAGCGGTAAATAGCAATCACGCTATCGTCGTGACCCGGACAGTCAACTCGATTCTCGTGCCAACCGACGGCAGTGACGGGGCACGCATAGGAGGCCGGCGAGGTGCTGATATCGCTGCCACGCTTGGTGCCGATCTCCACGTCCCGTCGGCGGTCGACTCTCGAGTGACCAGTGCGCTCGTGAACCGCTGTCTGACTGCTTTACGACGCTTGCTGCCTCGACGCTCCGGACGCGTGCTGTTTCGCAGTCGTATACGCCTCTCGGACGCGCTTGAACTCGTCCTCGTTGCCGCCGTGGTCCGGGTGGACCTCCTTGACGCGCTCGCGGTAGGCCGATTTCACGTCATCCAGTGACGCGCTCTGTGTGAGACCCAGTTCGCTGAACGCCTGCACTGTCGGGTGTGGTTCCTCCTCCGGATCCGGGCCAAGGTCGACTTCGGGCGTCTCGAAGGGTAAACGTGCGCCGAGGTGAACACCGGGCATCTCGTGTTCGACCAGCACCGGGACCGTCGGGGACCGCTCGATACGGTAGTACGCCCGGGCATCGAACGTGATGGCCACGTCGCGCTTCGGGAGGTAGAAGGCGACGTGTTGCCCCTCGACGAAGTGGTTCTCGGCGAACTGCTCGTCGATGGCTGTGAGGTACTCACGGAGTTCGGCCCGGCGGCGCATCTCACCGCCGTCGGTCGCCTGTCGGTTCGGCCGCTCGGCCGGAAACACCCGGTTCGCGAGGACGAACAGCCCGGCGACGACGAGGGTTCCGGCGACACCGAGGACGAGTCCGAGGACCAGCCACTCCGGCGGCATGCCCGGTTGTGTCTGCACGCCCTGCAGTATGGGGTCAGCGATAAAGAAATTCCCGCTCTCAGGCAGTCACCGGTCTCAGCCGATGTACCTGAGGTCCTCGTCGGCGGGCGACGGGGAGTTCTGCTGTTCCATCTCCTGTATCTTCCGGACAACCTCCTCCATCTCGTCGGCGCGGTCCTCCAGCGAACTGTAGTCGACCTCGAACCCGATGACCTCCTGCAGGATTTCGAGGACGGCCTGTGCGCTCTTGGGGTCGACAAGGTAGCCCGACGTTTCGCCCATGAGACAACTGGCCGGCACATCGCGGCGCTTGCTCAGGCCAAGCAGCAGGCCGGAGACACCGACGATACCGCCGGCCGGTTCGTCTTCGCGGAAGGCCACACCGGCGTCTTCCAGCGTCTGCTTGAAGTCCTCGGTCGTTGTCGCACCGAGCACGTCGTACTCCTCGATGAGTTCGCCGGTCGGGACACCGCCGAGGGCGAACACTCGCTGGACACCGAAGTCCTCGGCGATATCGAGGAACGTGTCGGTCAGGCCGTAGTGTCCTTGATTGTTCTGGGCCTGATGATCCCCAGAGAGCACGAGCAGGTCCTGACCTTCGTCGGGGGTGACGGCGTGGAACTCGGCGCAGGCGAGTTGTGCTTGGCCCTCGTCGATGCTGACCTGTGGGGGGAAATGCGTCGAGTAAACACGGCGGACGAGCTCGCTTTCGAGCTCCTCAAGCAGGTGCTCTGCGGCGAGTTTGCCGACGTGGCCGACGCCGGGCAACCCCTCGACCAGTACCGGCTCGTCGAGGTCGGGGTCCGCTACGCGCTCGATGTCGAATTCGTCCATACGGCTTATTCGCGGCTGCGGCGCTTAAGAGAACGTCGATACTCGCCGTAGCTGTCTTCGGGGGAGAACGGCGCGGGTGCGCTGTTGACCGCCTCGGCCCCACACTCCGGACAGGTGTCGTCCAGCGTGTACACCGGTCGGTCGTGTTCGGATTCCCAGACGGTACAGACGTGGATATCTGATTTCATCGGCTGTAAATCACTGGCGCGACAACCGACTTACTCGTCGTCTTCACTACGCTCACGGTGGAACTGCCCCGTGCCACCGTGTTGCTCGACGACTTTCGCCGCGCGGTCCGCGCTCTCTTCGAGCGCGTCCTCGGCGGTCTTGTAGTCCGGCGCTTGTACCTGAATGCGGTACTCGGGCGAGCCGACGTAGGTCACTTCGAGTTCGATCTCGTCGGGAACTTCGCCGTTACCCTCCGCTGCCTGAAGCGCCTCCTTGATGATGTCGACACCGTCGCTTTCGGGACAGGACAGGTCGACGTAGCCGGTGACCTGCACATACGGCACGGAGACGTTGTTCCGGGCCGTCTGGACGATGGCCTCGATCTCCTCCTCGGAGAGGTCGACGTCTTCGAGGGCGTCCATGCCGTGGATCGCCGCCGACTCGAACCCGTCGTACATCGAGCCGAACTCCGCCAGCAGTTCGTTGGCGATAGCGGCGTAGGTCTCGTCGTCCAGATCCTCGCCGAAGGCCAGTTCCATCCAGTTGTCGGCCTTCTGCTCGTTTTTCCACTCCTGAATCTTCTCTTTCCGCTGGTGGTCGTTGACGTCCTTGATCGAGAGGTCGATCTGCTGGGCGTCCTCGTCGACATCCAGCACTTTGGCAACGACTGTCTGCCCTTCGTTGACGTGGTCGCGGACGTTCTTGATCCATCCGCTGGCGACCTCGGAGATGTGACAGAGGCCACGCTTGCCCTCGTACTCGTCTAGGTCGACGAACACGCCGAAGTCCTCGATCTCGTCGATCTTGCCGACGACGAGTTCGCCCGGTTCGGGCCAGCCGCTGTATTTCATCCTATCGGGCCTCGACGACGGCGGTCACTTCGCCTTCGATGTCGGCCTTCCCGCCCGTCGGCTGGGCGATTGTGTGGCCACAGACGGCACACGAGACCTCACTCGCGGCCTTTTCGAAGAGGGTCTGTTCGTTCTCGCAGTCGGGACATTCGACGGTGATGAAGCTTCCTGCCATCGTTACTCCTGGAACTCCAGTCGGCCGGCACGCCATCCTTCGCGGAGGTGGGCCTTCCCACACTCGCCACAGCGGTACTTGAGGTCCGTCTTCTTGGTGGGCTTGTCGCCACCCGGGACCTTCGAGAACTTACCGTCGTTCCCGATACCGGAGTTGCGCTCGCGCTGGCGGTCGATCCACTTCATGCCGGTCTGGCGGCCACTACGGACCTTCTCGACCTCGTGTTCCTGGTGCTCGTTACAGTGCGGACAGTACGTATTGAATCGTCGTGGCATCTGCATAGATATCGGCCTTACCGAGCGATTTGACGTGGCCGCTTAAAACCCGTTTGGTTCGGACCCACCATGTGCCGCACAATCACGTCCCTATCTGGCGACCGCCCCATGTCCTGTTTGCCCCCACTGGTGCAGACCTGACTACTGAAACCGAGCGGACGGTCCGCTGGATTCGATTCGGACCGCACCGAACACGTCCGACTTTGAACCCGCCAGCAGTTCGAGCTTCACCGCTTCGCCAGCAGAGAGCGATTCTAACTTCGTCGCCAGTTCGTCGTCGATGTAGTCCACGATTTCGTAGGTTTCGTCGGCTTCTACGTCCCGAAGCTCCATTCGTCCATCGTCGTCCATCGGATCGACCACGACCGAGGCCCGCTCGCACGACCGCTGCTGTTGTTTCAACATATGTGACTGTCATCGATTCGAATATATAAATCTCCGCTATCAGGATGTTAAGCATCTAAACACTCTCGGTGAGAATATAAGGTTGTTCTAGTTACAGTGGCCCGTCTGTCGTCCGCTGTTGGTTGGTGTGCTGTGTCGCAGTCGCCTTCGAAGTCACTAAGTACGCTGTTGGCAAAGGAACGCGCATGAAGAAGCTCATTATCCACGGCGACCCGGGGCTGCGCAAGGGCGGCCGCATCGAGTACGAGGATGAGGAATACGAGGTGTTCTCAGTCTCACGGCAGGGTGACTGGCACGGTCCGGACCGGCCACAGCTCTGGTGTACCATCGGCTCGGAGGACGAGGAAGAGACGTTCAAACGGCAGGAATACATCCCAATGCATCTGGATACGGACGACATTGAGGCCGAAGCCGTTACTGTCCTCCGCGAGCGCGCGCCGCCGAACGCTGAGTCCTGACTTGCTGGCACGTCGCTGTTTTTGTCTCAGATGTACTCCGAGTGGACCCTGTAGATGGTGACGCCGCCAGCCTCTTTTGCCACGGTCACGCCCTGTAACTGGTCGACAGTCACCTCGTCGTAGCGGGCCCGTTCAGCGGGACCGACGTAGACGTAGCGCACGTCGTACGCTTTGAGAAGACGGCGCTGCTCGGTCGCGTCCCCGGTGTAAATAGTCTCTACGTCGTCGACGCGGCGATCGTACACCGTGTCGTTGCGGTACTGGGCCTCGTGGGTCCAGCCGGCGACGGTCGGCAGTCCGGTCAGACTCGACGGTGCACTCGCACCCTCGCCATCGCCGGCGTCCCACTCGTAGCTTGCGGGTGCGGCGGTGACGATAGTTGGCCGTCCAGTCGCTGTCTCATCGAGCCACCGAATCGCCTCAGCTTCTTCGGGATGGTCGTCGTTGAGATACGCCAGCCCGTCCAACGTTGGGTCGCCCGCAGTCTCGACGTGATTCGAGAGCGCGAACACGCCGTACAGCGACGCCGAACAGACCAGCAGGGCGACGAACGCACGGACACCGATACTGGTCCACGCTCGCGAACGGTCGTCGACCGGCCGCCAGCGGGTGAGCAGCCACGCCAGCACGGGGCCGGCGGCGACCCCCCAGAACACCCACACCTGCATATACGTCTTGAAGACGGTGTTCATCCGGCCGATGTTCTCCCTGACGAAGACGAACTCGACCAGCAGGACCAGCCCTGCCCCCGCCAGAATCAGCACGGCTTCGAAGCCGACAGGCCGGTCGCCGCCGTCAGCGAGTGCTGGGACCGCGTCGACGGTTCGGGCCAGTGTCGGTGAGCGCGCGAACAGCCACGCTCCAATCAACAAGGGGGCGAGCAGACCGACGGCCGCGATATCGAGTGTCGCCGCCAGTGCCGCCGTTCCGACGGCCACGAGGCCAACGATGCGGGCCGTACTCTGCCCGACGGCGTGCCCGGTCTGGGCGTACAGGTACAGCCAGAACGGCCCGACGAACAGGCCGTGGACGGCCAGCAGTTCCAGTAGCGAGGTCCGGTCGGGCAGGACCGCGATCTCGCGCCCGCTCGCCGGGCCGAGCCAGAACGGGAGCGACCAGAGCAGTCCCAGTACGAGAACGACGGCAGCGACGGCCAGTCCCATCCCGATTCGGACACCCTCTTGGCTCGGCCCGTTCAGCCGGAGCCGCTGTCCGACGTGCTTCGGCAGGAGCGTCGTCGGGTCGGCAGGCGCGACGGTGACTGTCAGCAGGGCCAGCCCGCCCATCGACGGGAACGACCACGTGTTGGTGACGGCCACGATGCCGGCAACGGCCGGAAGCGCGCCGAACAGCAGCGCGAGCCGCCGGCGACGTTCGGCGGCCGGCGTCTGGTAGTAGCTGAAACAGAGTGCGGCGGCCAGCAACAGGAAGCCGGTACTCATCATATGGGCGTGCATATCCCCGTTGAGCCAGGCGAACAGCGGGAACTCATCGATAACCAACGCAGCGCCGGGCTCGTACGTGCCGAAATCAGCAGCGCTGTCCTCGATGACGCGGCTCGCGTCCCAGTAGCTGAACGAGTCCGGGCCCGCTGCGAGCCCGTCCAGCTCGTACCCGGCCCGCTCGACGACCGTTTGGCCCAATCCATCGGGCAGGAGCCAGAGGATGAACTTAGCGGGTGTCGATAGGTTACTGGCAAAGCCGATACAGAATACCGTGAGGCCGCCGGCCAGTCGCTGTGGGAGACCGCGCTCGTCCGCGACAGCGCCCGCCAGTCCGTACGCCGCCGTGACCAGCGTCGCGTAAAAGCCGGCCAGCGCGAGATTGTACGCGAACTGTCCCGCAGTCCCCGTTATTCTGGTGAGAATCGCCGCAATGAGGTGGCCGCCGTAGTAGTACGCGACCGGTTCGCCGGCGAACCACATGTCCTCTAGCGGGAGGCTGTCGGCCCGCACGAGTGACTGCAACAATCCGAAATCGAGGAACTTCTCGCCGCCGATCGGGATGATCGCTGGGTCGAGCGCGCGAACGCCGACGAGGAACAGGAACGCGACTGAGAACACGCCAGCTGTCTCGGCGTACGCGCGGGCGGTCGGTCCGCCGTCAAGCCGCCAGACAGCTACCACACTCGTTGCGAGAACGATGACGCCGAGCCAGACACCCACGGCCAGCGAGAAGCGACCGACAAAATAGGTGATCACCCACAATATTGAGACGGCGACCGGGACGCCGAAGGCGACCCCGCGGTCGGCAAAGCGAGGGAACAGCAGTCCTGCGACAGTCCCGCCAGCGTACAGTAACAAGAGGTAGAGGGCGAGCCAAGTGGCGAGGAGCCCGTATTGCATCAGTGAAGGGACCGGTTCGCTGGCCTATACACTTTTTCGTTGCTCGCGGGGTTATCAACTGATCAGGGACCCGAAGCTTCGAACTGTTTTTACTTCCGCCTGTCCGACTACTCGCCAATGTCGCCGACCGTCGGGGTTGTCCTCCCAGCCTACCGTCCCGACATGGACCAGCTTGGGGCCTATATCGCTGCTATCGACGATTCGATAGCGCCACAGACTATTGTCGTAGAGCTCGATTCGCCCCGGGACGGTGTTCCTGCTCAGCTCCGCTCGCTTCCAGTCGAAGTGCACACCGTACCTTACCGTCGCGGGAAGGGCGCAGCAATCACTGCCGGGTTCGAGCGGCTGGAAACCGACGTACTGGCCTTTGTCGACGCTGATGGGTCGACACCGGTCCGCTCGCTCGAACGGATACTGGACCCGGTCACCGACGGCCGGACAGACCTCGCCGTGGGCTCCCGCCGCCACCCGGACGCGACGGTCGCTACCCATCAGACGTTCGCCCGACGGTTCCTCGGCGACGGCTTCGCGTGGCTCGCCGGCCAGTTGCTCGACGCGAAGCTGTATGACTACCAGTGCGGTGCGAAAGCCATCGACGCGGCCGCTTGGAAGCGCATCCGTGACCATCTGTACGAACCCGGGTTCGCGTGGGACGTCGAACTGATAGCCATCACCGCGGCGCTGGACCTGTGTATCGAGGAGGTCCCCATCGAGTGGGAGGACAAACCCGGCTCGACGGTCTCGCCGATACGAACGTCGATAGACCTGCTTGAGGCATTGCTAACCGCTCGCCATCGGTCGAAGCAACTGCGCGATGACCGTTTCCACGCGGCCTTGGCCGAGCATCTCGACGAACCAACTGCCCTTATCGAGAAAGACCGATGATCGACATCGAACAACAGGTTCGTCGGGTCGTTCCGGACCGGTTCGAAGCACTGGTGTCCGGCGTCCGCTTCGGGCAGTTCGTCTCCGTCGGCGTCGTCGGCGCAATCAGCGACAACAGCGTCCTCGCTGTGCTTGGACTGGTATTCGGCGTGAGCGATATGTGGGCTAAAGCCGCCGGCGTCGAGACGGCGATTCTCGTGATGTTTCTGGTCAACGAACACTGGACGTTCGCTGGTCAGGGTGACGTCGGCCGTCGTTCGTTCGCCACGCGGCTCGGGAAATCTCATCTGGTTCGGTCCGGCGGCGTCGCGGTCCAACTGGCCGTGTACTGGCTCCTCACGCAGTGGTTGACGATAGAACTCGTCATCGCTGGAACGGACCTGTGGTTCATCGCTGCGAGTCCGCTCGCGATTGGGGTCGCAATGCTGGTCAACTACGTCGCCGAGAGCGTCTTCACGTGGCAAGTCCACGCGGACGAGTGAGCATGGCGCGTTACTAACTCACGGACGGCACTCGAATCACAACCCTTAATGAGGGGACCGAACTACGAGATAGTAGCGGGATGGGATAGCCAGGAGATTCCGGCGGGCTCATAACCCGCAGATCGGTAGTTCAAATCTACCTCCCGCTATATTCTGTCGCTCACAAATCCGTGAGCGATTGTTATTACAGAGTAGATTTGAAGTAGAACACGAGCGACCAGCGGGAGCGACGTGGGCGTAGTTCAAATCACCCTCCCGCTATCATTTTGCCGAACTCACTTCTCCAGCGGGGCGTTTTATCGCCGAATGACGCTGAATTCGGCAATTATCGTCCAGTGGATCTGAACGAGACACGTCGTGTGCAACGAAGCGAGCACGGCTTGACGCAGTTCAAATCCACCGCTCGCTGTACTTTTGCTTCGAACTAATCGTGAGTAGCAAATTTAGCGCATCGGTGACCGCTCTCGGCAGGCTCATTCCCGTCGTTCACCGCTACTCCGATACCCGTCTCTGGCCGCTGTGAGTGTTCGGTACACTGTGGCGACCAATGCAACGGCGAGCAGGACGCCGAGTACCTGTACAGGCGTGTTTCGCGTCTCGACTGCCCACGGGAGCGCTAGTACAAGAACTCGGGTAGAGACAACGAATCCAGCGACAGTGGTGACACCGACCAATAGATATCGGCCACTGCGCTGCACTGGGCCACCGCGGTCAATCACGGCGAGTCCGTGCCGCTGGACCAGTGCCCCTTCAAGTACCATCCAGAGCGCCAGTAACACGGCGACGGCGACGCCGACGATGCCGAGCACGTTCGGAACCGCAATCTCCAGAACTCCGACAATAATTGTGGCTGCGCCGACAAGTAATCCGAGCGTCAGCGGTCCCAGCAGGACAAGTGAACTGAACAGTGCCGCGAAATCCCCTGTAAGGGAGCGAATGGAGGGAGACACAACAGGAAGTGTCAGCTCAGGCTTTTGTAAGCCTACTGGTGACTACTGGCGGCTCGCCCGCGACTCGCTACAGAAACCGATCAACAGCCGCCCTAGTCGTCGCCGTGCTCGTCGACGATGGTGACCTCGCCGTCGATGACCTGAACGTTGATCAGCGTCTTGGCGTCGTAACCCGCCTCGTCGAGCTTGTTCGTCCCGTCGGCTTTCTTGATGACACAGACGATGTCCCGGATGTCCGCGCCGATGTCTTCGAGCGCGCCCGTGAGTGCAGCCAGCGTCCCGCCGGTCGAGAGTACGTCGTCGAGAACGAGCACCTGATCGCCCTCGTACACGTCGTTGACGTACATTTCGCTCTCGGAGTAGCCGGTGACCTGTGACAGCGACACTTCCCCGTCAAGACCGTACTGTCGCTTGCGGACGACGACGAGCGGGATGTCGGTCATCAACGAGACGGCCGTCGAGATGTGGATGCCCATCGCCGCCGGTGTGACGATCTTGTCGACGTCGTCGAGCTCCGCCTTCCGAATGATTTTGATGACGATTTCACGCAGCAGTTCCGGTCGAAGCATCGGGACCCCGTCGCTGATGGGGTGGACGAAGTAGTGATACCCTTCCTTCTCAATGATCGGCGCGTCGAGCAGGGACTGCTTGAGTCGGTCCATGCCGTCGGTACTACAAGCCCGTACTAAAATTCTCCGTCACCGACTCAGTAGAGCGCCAGTAGCTCACCGAGCGCTCGCATCATCGGCAGGAGGTGCGTATCGCCCAATGCGTAGTACTCGACGCTCGTCAGCAGTAGAAACACAGCCGCCACGCCCGTTGCAGCACCGAGAAGCACTGCACCGGCCTTCCCAGTCACTCCTTTCGAGCGACCAGACAGTGCCCAGACCCCGAGCGGGACGGCTATCCCGAGCCCGAGAAGCGCGTGCAACTGGAAGGCTTCGCCGGTGCCGTTCACCGTCAGTGCGGCGAAAGCGAGGGTCAACTGTCCACCGATTAACACCGTGCCAGCAACGGTCCAGAGGAACAGATGCTGATTGTCAGTGAGGCTCTTTCGTACCGCTGGGAGCCGCATGCACAGATACACGCCGAGTGGATAGAGCGGGAACAGATACCGGGCAGTGACCTGTGCATGCAGGGGCAAGCGGCTGCTGTACAGCAGGACGACACCGACGAACGCGGTTATCGCGAATGCGTCCACGACGCGGTCGGCGCTGAGTATCCGGTCAGCTACCGACGACGGCAGACGCAACCGTCGGACGACAGGGAGCGCACCGAGCATAGCAACGAGCACCGGCGCGGATTCGAGCAGTGAGAGATTGACAGACTCCTCACCGGCGTTATCAAGTGCGCCGCTCGCACTTCCGGACCGGACGAACGCGTGATACACGTCGGCTGGCTGCTGGTGGAGCGTTTTGAATCCCGAACCGAGCTCGCCGCCCAGCAGCAACAGCGGTCGCATCCCGCTTTCAGCGATACCGAACAGGGGTGCAAACAGTGCGAGCAAGTCACTGGGCCCACCACTGCCGCCACTGCCGCCACCGCTCTCCCCACCGCCCGCACCGCTCGCCATATCTCCACCGAGGGAGCCGCCTCTGGAGATAAGCCTTGGGGGCTTGACTGGGGACCCGGAAATAGCGACGTTGGTAATAACAAAGGGGAGGAGTGACAATGCGAAGACAACGCCGATTCGAGCGAGCGTTCTGGGGCTGTTGTCCGGGGCCGTCGGGATATCGACCAGCGCGAGGGCGACACACAGCAGCAGTGCCTCTGGAGCGTGCACCCACGCGTACAGTCCCACCAGCGCATAGGCGAGCGCGCGGAAGGTCTGTCGCTGCGTGATAACCGGCCCATCTGCCGCCATACGGCTTCGACAGAGACAGTACGCGATACAGACGACCACTGTTCCGGTGACGACGTGGCGCTTCGGCACCGTCGCCCAGAACGCCAGCGGCGTTCCCGCTGTAAGTACAATAGCGCTCAGGAGACCCAGCTGACGCGTCTGTACCCGACTGAGAAGCCGGTAGAGGAACACTGGCGCGAACGCCGCGATGAGGAGATGCGTCAGTTGTAACGCGTATAGATGGATTCGACCAGCGTCGAGGGGCTGTGCCAGCGCGACGTTCAGCCCGAACAACCCGAGAACCGCGACGCTGCCGCCGTAGAGAACCCAGCCGTTGTCGGCGTAGTAACTACACTGGACCACCAGCGCCAGCAGCGCAAGCGACCAGAGTGCGACCAGCGCGATACGGAGTTCGACGACGGCAGTGAACAGGTCGAGCACGAATACGACTGGCAACGAGAGGACGATGACGCCGTAGTTGCGTGCGAACCGCTGGCCGCCGTAGCGGTTCGCCCCCGGCGTATCGAGTCCGGGACTGTACACCGCCTCGGTCATCGCCAACTGTCCGTTTGAGAGGCTGTACAACCCGTTTGCCAGCGTGTAGGAATCAGTAATCAGGAACGCCGTCCGCCACAGCAGCCCGAACAGTACGACCGTCGCGAGAAACACAGTCAGGCCAAGCCGGTCGCCGAACAGTGTAGAATACACCGTCTGGCGCGTGTTCGACAGCGCGGGTGTCCGCCGGCGCAACCGCCCGACGAACTCTGTCGCTGTCATTCGACCACCGATATCGTGACGTTACGCGTCGCCACCACGCCGTGGCCCGAACTGTCGCGCTTGCTGATTGTTACTGTGCCGTTGTACTGATCGCGCTTTATCTCCCCGTCGGTGAACGTGTCCGACGCCAGCGTTAGTTCGTAGGCGTTACCGGTCGATTCGTCCAGAAAATGGTTCGTCGTCCGTGCGTAGCCCAGTTCCTCGATTGTGAGTTCGTAGACGAGTGTCGGCCGTCCGGTCAGATTCGAGAAGTGGACGTGGGCCGGCGGCGAGTCGAGATAGTAGTTTGCTGCGCCGTAGGACCCTTTCTCAAGCGTTACTTTCTCGGGCATTTCGACCTCTGAAACGGTGACGTTGCCAGTTTCAAGGGCGACCGGCTCTGGCTCCGTTGCCAGTGTCACGCCGGGAACGAGCGGGCCGGAGAGTAGTGTGACGCCGAGTATTATGGCGATTACACTGGTAATAACTGCCCGCATTCTTTCCATTGTTACCAGTCACTAGATATCTGGGGATAAAAGTATCGTGGCGCAGTGCTGTAGCTTGTTGCCTTAATAAAAACAAGAATAGAGACGCAGTTATGCGTCAGGCCCGCTGTCGGAACCCAGTGTGGCGGACGAATCGCCTTCAGGCGGTTCATAGACGACATTGAGATCATAGTTGCTATACACACCAACATCCAGAGTTGAGCCGGCTGAAACCTCACTATCTACGGCGCCATAAGCCGACGTACTGGACCATGCTTCATCATCGGCATCGTAGTCTGCCTGATCTGGGCTGGAGTCTAAGCCTTCAGTTGAGAGGTCTGAATCTGTTACCATGTTTTCTCCACGGATATACAGACTACCAGCCTCAATGGTATCGCCACCATCGTGCGAGACCGTTAGGAGACCAGAATCTGAATTTGAACCTGCACTTGCGTCGTACTCGAAACTGAAACTAGCCTGCGGCGTCGCCTGCTGCGCTTGGTCACCGAGACCAAGCACGAAGGAGGCGATAACGGCCGCGAGGATGACTGTGATTGCGACCATCAGGATGACCCCGATGACCGGCGACACTGCGTCGTCGTCGTGGATGAGTTGTTTGATATCCATAGTTGTTCGGCGCACACCGCGAGCGTGACCCGAGTAGTTACATCCTATACGCCGAAGGATGTCCTTACCGGCTCGCGGGGGTGTGCTGACTCAATCACATGAGATGTGCCCACTTATACTCCCACTACGTTTTAGCCGTTCAATGTCTGATTGAAATGCTTCAAGGCCGACTGTACAGCCGAAATTCTGTTTCAGGCTGGCCCAGAAATTTCGGATTTCGAATCTCAAAAGAAACAACGCAACAAGTGAAACGAACCGCACGCTTCAGTCGTCGGCTTCTGCCTCTTGTGCCACATACTCGGTGAGAGTCATTTCTTGCCCGACGTAGGTGTGATAGCCCGCGGAAACACTGAGCACGACCGCGATCAGCGTTGCCCAGACTAGCGGCGGAATTACCGTGAACGGATAGACGCCGACCCAAAGGATCGTCACGATAGCCAGACTGACCGCACCAAGCGAGAGGTAGTACTCGCGCCAAGGGAACTCGCTTTCGGGCACGATTTCGAGATATACGGTGAGTTCTTCGGTTTGTGCGGTCCGGGATACCATTCCACTCTCGTCGTCGTAGTCGACGATACCCGCGTCGTGCATCCGCGGGAGATGTGATTGCTGTAACGTGGTGTAGACGCGCTTTCGCTGCGCGCTTGTGACATCGGTGTTAGGACAGTCGTACTCCTGAGCAGCGACATGTGACGCGAGGTCACCGAGCTGTACCGGCCCGTCGTGTTCCCGGAGATACTGGAGCGTGTAGCGACGCCGTTCGTTCTGCAGAACGTCGAATATTTCCCCTTTCGACAGGTCGTCGTCTGACACAGCGGAGTCCGACCGTTCAATCTGTTCACTCATATTATGCTCTCCGATTTCCCCCACCCATCACAGGGAATACAGCGAAATCAGGGTGTCCATCAGTTATAAACTCACGGATTTTGCTGCCGGAAAAAATGATGGCTACGTGAATTTATGCGCTTGGTCCGGACGCAGTTGCGAGCGTCGCAGAGTTGTCGCCATTTGGTGACTGGTAGACTACATTGAGCGTGAAGCTGTCACCGGTTACTCCAACATTAACTGAGTTACCAGCAACTACTTTACTGTTACTCCCACTGGCTTGACCAGCCGGCCACACTGGGTTATCTGCATTATTAACCTGACCTACGTTCGTGTCGATATCCCCCCTGAAGTAGAGATTACTCGCTTTAATTGAGTCTCCGCCTTCATGAGTCACAGTTACAATCTCGGTGCCATCATAATCTGTACTAAAGCTCGCCTGCGGTGCCGTGTTGCTGACCTGATCGCCCAGCCCGAGGACGAACGTCGCGATAACGGCCGCAAGGATGACCGTGATTGCGACCATCAGGATGACCCCGATGACCGGCGACACAGCATTGTCGTCGTTGAAGAATCGTTTGAGTTCCATGGTTATGTCCGCACGCATCAACAGGTCGCCCTGTTATGCCGTGCTTATCGAATCGTGGCTACGGAGATATATAAGTCTGCACCCGGATTATCAGAGACTGTAATCGTTGCACTCATTGACACCTATATTTAGGGCTTCAACATCCGGTATAGTGTGTAATTATCACGATATATCTTGCAAATAACGAAAGGGCCAGCAGCGTCACCGTCACGAATACTGCGAGAATGAGGATGCTGAGTCCGATGCCAGCCCGCATTGGATGTACGAGGCTGTCGTCGTCGCGGAGTCGCGCAAGCACGTCGTTCGGTGCGGTCACTGTCCGTGTGACGACACCAGTGGCCTGCACCGCTGCGCGGTCCACAGCAGCATACAGTTCGGTCACGCCGACAACGAGTCCACGAGAGCCGTAGAACACGGCCGGATTGTACAGTTTATCGACATCTGGAACGCGGCCGAGTTTCGACAGGGGTTTCTTTGTTACCGCGAAGCCAAGCAGTCCAAGGACAGCGAGAGTGACCCCCTCGATGAGGTGTGGCACGGTGTAGGTCTCGTAGACGTGACCGACGACGGCGTCGCTGGTCACGTCGAACGGAAGGATGGCGAACAGTGCCGTGTCGTACACACCGTAGATAACACAGAGCGCGGCTACAGACACCATTGCGACACTTTGCAGGCGGTTCGCGTCCGGCACGCTGCCGTCATACGTGCCATGGAAGAACGCGTAGTAGCCGAACTTGATGAACGACATGAATGTGCCGATGCCACCCAGCAGCAGCATCCATTCAAGCGTATAGAACTCACCGAGCGGGAGCGGTCCCTTGCCGAAGGTGTAGTGACTTCCGGAGATGATGATGCCCTTGCTGACGAAGCCGTTGAAGCCGGGGAAACCGGCGATTGAGAGCGCAGCGACGGAGAACGCACCTGCGGTAATCGGCATCTCGCGGGCCAGACCGCCGAGCTTCTTCAGGCTTTCCGTGCCGGTCCGGTAGATGACGACACCAGCGGTCATGAACAGGAGGCCCTTATAGAGGATGTGGTTGAATACGTGGGCGAACGCGCCAGCCTGAGCGAGTGAGGTCCCGATGCCGACCCCGGCGACCATGTACCCGACTTGGGACTGGATGTGATACGAGAGGAGCCGCCGCATGTCGTTCTGGAACAGTGCAAACAGTGCGCCGAAGATTGCCATTCCGCCGCCCATGTACGCGATGGCCTCGTGGCCGTTAGGGAACGCGCGGTACATCCCGTAGACGCCGGTCTTTGTCGTGAACACACAGAGGAAGACGCTGGCGGCGATGTGTGGCCGCGGATAGGTGTCGGGTAGCCACGCGTGCAGGCCGATGAAGCCGACGTTGACTCCGATACCGATGGCGGCCAGTGCGGCGGCCAGCCCGGACGTGATACCGGCCGTCTCCGGACCGCCCGGCACTGACGCGAACAGGAAGGTTTCCACTTCGACGTAGTGACGGAGGATAGCGGCCATCAACAGCGTGCCACCCAGTCCGTGCAGGAGTGCGTACCGGAAGCCGGCCCGGACCGCTTTGCCGCCGTAGTGCCACACTAGCAGCGTGCTGGTGACGGCCATCAGCTCCCAGAAGAAGATGAGCGTCAGCCAGTCACCGGCGAACACGGCCCCGAAGCTGGTCGCCACATACGAGAGGGCGTAGCCGGTCTGTGTCGTGTCGGCCTCGCTGGCGTAGGAGTAGAGAACGGCGACAGCGGCGATGAGTCCGAAGATGATGCCCATCAGCCGGGAGAACGGGTCGACGTTCAGCAGCACGGCGTCGAACCCGAGGAACTGGGTCTGGAGGTGTGCGCCCTCGGGCACCATGACGGCCCACGGCACCGCCAGCGCCGGCACGAGTGCGCCGACGGCGTGTCCAGCACGCCGCGGGAGCCGTGAGACCACGACTGCCAGTGCGAGCAGGACGACGACCGGCGGCACCATCGTCAGCGTCGACATCAGGCGACCACCCCCGGGAGATTATCGACAATGGTGTCGACGATTCGCAGGAAGACCGCGGTGTACGGCATCGTCCCCAGCAGGAGCGACAGCGTGGCCGCAGTCAGTATCGGCCCGAGCATGAACCACGTGCTTTCACCGCCGCGCCAGCTGCGGTCGTCCCAGCCGCCTTCGGGCGGGCCACCGTGGTGTTCGTGATCCTCGTGATGCTTGCCGAGGTGGTCGACGTGTTGGGGCTCCGGTACCTCGCCCTCGTCGGCGTGGTCGCCGGCAGCGTCCGACTCATGGTCTCCACCGCCGTCGGCTCGGACTCCGTCCCGCCCTCCAAGTGGCCCCTCGATAAGTGGCTTTTCGTCGTGGCTCTCCGGCGATTCGAAGTACGCTTGGTAGACGATAGGCCAGAAGTATGCGATGTTGAGGACGCCCGAGACCAGTAGCGCAGCGGCAAAGACGAGCCCGCCATCGAGGCTCAACGCCCCGATGACGAGGTACCATTTGCTGACGAACCCGGCCACGAGTGGGATACCGGCCATCCCGGCCGCGGCGACGGCGAAGGCGGCCATCGTCAGCGGCATCCGCTTCCCGATGCCAGCCATGTCGCTGATGTCGTCAGTATGCGTTTCGACGTGGATCGCGCCGGCACAGAAGAACAGCGTGAGCTTCATGAACGCATGCGCGGGGATGTGGAGCAAGCCACCGGTCAGGGCCTGCCCGTGGAGCAGTCCCAGCCCCAGCACGATATACGAGAGCTGGCTAATCGTCGAGTACGCCAGCCGGCGCTTGAGGTTGTCCTGTCTGAGCGCGATGATACTCGCGGTCAGGAGCGTAAAGGCCGCAATCGCAGCGAGCGGGAGGCCGACGCCGAGCTGTTCCATCGTTCCGGTCCCGTACACGTCCAGCACGACGCGGGCGATGCCGAACACGCCGCTCTTGACGACTGCGACGGCGTGCAACAGGCCCGACACCGGCGTTGGTGCGACCATCGCGTCCGGGAGCCAAGAGTGGGCCGGCATCAGCGCGGCTTTGACGCCGAAGCCGGCTGCAAGCAGGGCAAACGCCGCCCGCGCCAGCGTCGGGTCTGCCGTCGCAAGGTCTTCGAGACCGCCGGGCGTGAACGCGGTCGTCCCAGCGAGGACGAACACGAGGACGGTCCCGCCCAGCACGGCGACGCCGCCGCCGAAGGTGTACGCGAGGTACTTCCGGCCGGCGGCGCGGGCCTTGTCGGTCTCGTCGTGGGTGACCAGCGGGTACGTCGACACCGTCAGCAGTTCGTAACAGACGAACAGCGTCAGCAGGTTCGACGCGAACGCGACGCCGACGGCCGACGCGAGGCTGGCGGCGAAGGAGGCGAAGTAGCGCGTCTGTGCGTGTTCGTCCAGTCCGCGCATGTAGCCGATACTGTAGAAGCTCGTAACGATCCACAGTAGGCTCGCGAGCAGGCCGAAGAGGAGGCCGAGTGGGTCGACGTTGAACGCCAGTTCGATGCCGGTGGCGAACTGTCCGATGACGAACTCGTACTCTGTCCCACTCAGGACGCCGGGGACCATGCTCGCAATAATACCGAACTTTGCGAACGCGACAGTCAGGGTCACCCCCTCTCGCAGATTTGGCCGGCCTTTGAGCGAGAGAATCACAGGGATAGCCACCGCCGAGACGAGTATTGCTAGGATGGGTCGGAATTCAGTCATTGGTTTAGAATGGGTAGAAGCGTTTCTCGAAGCACCTGTTCAAGCGCCGGGACGGCTGCGGTCAGCGCGACCGCGAGAACGGCTGCGATGACGACGACGGCAACCATCCCGAACGAGACCGCTTGTCCGCTCCCGTCCGTGACGGGGGCCTCCCCAGACGCATCCTCCGAGTGGATGGTCGCTTCTGCGAAGTAGAGCCGCTCGACGAGGCGGGCGAAGTACGCGAGCGTCAGCAGCGTACTCGCAAGCAATACGGCCACGACCGGCCAGCTCCCTGCGTTGACCGCGCCGAGGACGATGTACCACTTGCCGACGAAGCCGATTGCCGGTGGAACCCCGACCATCGCCAGCGAGAGCACGGCAAAGGAAAACGCCGTGAGCGGGACGCGGCTCCCCATCCCGGCGTAGCCGTTCACAGTTGTCGCGCCCGTCTTGCGCTCGATGATGCCCGTCGCGGCGAACAGCCCGCCTTTCATCACTGCGTGACCGAGCAGGTGGACGGTTGCGCCGACGACGGCAAGCGGGGTTGCGATGGCGAACCCGGCGACGACAAGACCGAACTGCGACACCGAGGAGTACGCGAGCATCCGCTGGACGCTGTCCTGCGAGACGGCGAGCGCGCTCCCCGCAATGATGCTCACGCAGGCCAAGCCGACCAGCGCCCAGCGGGCGACTGGCACGGCCGTCAGGAACTCCACGGTGAACACGGAAAACAGCAGGCGAGCGAGCGCGTACGCCGAGACTGTCGAGACGAGCGCGGAAATGAACGCGCTTACCGTATCTGGGGCGTTCGCGTAGGCGTCGGGCTGCCAAGTGTGCAGGGGGAACAGGGCCACCTTCACCGTCAGCCCGCCGACCATCAGCCCGAAGGCGGTCAGGACCAGCGTCGAGTCGTAGGCCGCCATCGAACCGAGCTTCTCGGCGAGGTCGGCCATGTTGAGCGTGCCCGTTGCCGCGAGCAGGTAGCCGATGCCGAGCAGATACAACGAGGCCCCGACGGTCCCGATAATGAGGTACTTCAGCGCCGCGACAGCGGCACTGGCGTCCCGGCCGCTCGCCACGAGGCCGTACGCCGCAAGCCCCGTGATTTCGAGGAACACGTAGAGATTGAACACGTCGCCGGTGATCGTCATACCCGTCAGGCCGGCGACCAACAGGAGGTACAGGCCATAGAAGGGGTTCGAGTGCGGGCCGGCCTGCCGGGCGTACGCGAGCACGCCTAGGGACACGACGGCCACGAGCAGGGCAACGGCCCCCGAAAGCCCGTCGACGACGAGTTCGATACCGTACGGGGCGGCGAAACCACCGACCGCGTAGGAAACGGTCCCGCTCGCGCTGACGGTCCACGCGAGCAGGCCGGCCAAGCCAGCCTGTCCGACGAGCGTCAGCGTCGCGATGGGCCACCCGGCCCGGTCGCTCACGAGGCTGGCGACCAGCGGCACCGCGCCGCCGACAATCGGCAGGACCACCAGCAACACAGGGAGTTGTTCAATCATAGTAGAGCTGTTTGAGTTTGTCTTCGTCCAGTGTGCCGTACTCGGTGTAGATGCGGATGATAAGCGCCAGTGCCACGGCGGTCAGACTCACCCCGACGACGATAGCGGTCAGGATGAGGACGTGTGGTAGCGGGCTGACGTAGGGGCCGCCACCCTCCTCGATTATCGGCGGGTTTCCGCCGGCCCTGAACGCAAGCGTGATGAAAAACAGGAAGATGCCCGTCTGGAAGATGTTCATCCCGATGACCTTCTTTACGAGGTTCTGGGACTCGATGAGCATGTAGAGGCCGATACCCAGCAGGAGCATCACTGCGAAGTAGTTGTAATGTGAGTTCAGCAGTTCAAACATTAGCTCTCATCCTCCGGTGAGTCGACGGCGTGGCCGAACCCGGCCGCAAGCAGGAAAAAGAGGCCGATGGCGACGCTGGCGACGATGCCACCGATGCCCAGTTCAACGAGTTCGATGCCGTACGCGGTCGCGTGCGAGACGAACTGTTCGTACAGGTGATATTCGAGGAAGTTCCCCCCAAGGAGAATCGTTCCCAGCCCGATTGCTGCGAACGTGAGCACGCCGCCGGACGCGAGCGCTGCGACGACGCGGACATCGAGCCACTCACGGGCCGCGTCGATGCCGTAGGCGAAAGCGAGCATCATCACGACTGAGCCAGCGATGACCCCGCCCTGAAATCCGCCGCCGGGGGAGTTCGCCCCGTGGAACATCACGAACAGGGCAAAGGTGAGCACGAACGGCGACACCACGCGGACCGTCGTCATGATAATCGTGCTCTCGACGTACAGCCCAGTTCGCTCGTCGCTACTCATGCGAACACCTCCTGCCTGAGGACGGTCAGTGCCGCGACCCCGGCTGAGAAGACCACGACTGCCTCACCCAGCGTATCGAATCCACGGTAGGCCGCGAGCACAGCAGTTACCGCGTTGTGGACCTCCGTGTCTGCGTACGCGTTGTCGATGTAGTACTGTGTCACTTCGCCGCTGACGACTGGGTTTGCCGCGCCCTCTGCTCCAACAGCGGGCAGTGACGGAACGGTCGCAATCATGACGACGACGAACGCGCCGACCAGCACGACGGTCCGGACGCTGATCGACTCGAACAGGCCGTTCTCCTGTGGCCGAACGGTGTTTGCTAGCGCCAAGATGAACAGGATCGTCATGATGCCGGCCCCGACAGCCGCTTCGGTCAGCCCCACGTCGGGGGCCTCAAGCATCACCCAGATAATGGAAATGCCGAGGCTGTAGGCGGCAAACGCCATCAGCGACGCCAGCACGTCACGGAGTACAGCTGCGCCGATAGCACAGCCCAGCACGAATACCAGCAACAGTCCCTCGATGAGCGAGAGCGTCATGACTCTCCCTCCTCATCGCCGGCAGTCCACGGCTCGATACCCTGATCCTGTGCCGCCCGGGCGATGGCGTGGGCGGCGGTGGGGTTCGTCAGAAACATGAACACAAGCAGGAAGACGGCCTTGATGGTCGCGAGGTCGGTCTGAATCGCGAGCGCGGCAGCAGCGATAGCGAGGACGGCTCCCAGCGTATCGCTTTTCGACGCCGCGTGTGTGCGAGTGTACACGTCCGGCAACCTGACGATGCCGATCGAGGCGACGCCAGCGAAGAACGCACCCACCAGTGCGAGCGCGACGATACCCCACTCCAGCGGCGTCATAGCACACCCCCGTGCTCGACGTTGAACTTCGAGAACGCTATCGAGAGCAGGAAGTTCAGCAGGGCGTACACGAGCGCGATATCGAGGAACAGCGGCTTATCGAGCGCGCCGGAGACGAGCGCGATAGCGATGACGGTGTTCGTCCCCATCACGTTGACTGCGATGACTCTGTCGTGGTCCGTCGGCCCCGCGAACACGCGGTACAGCGACACGATAGCGAACAGGACGAACGCGCTGGCGATCGTAAGTAGCGCCGCCTCGAACTCAATCATCATCGGTCACCTCCGGGTCGCCGATGTCGCTCTCGATGGGGTCGTTGTCGTCCCCTTGCCCTCGTTCGCGCGGCGAGGGAATCGCGGCTGCCTCCCGGCCGTAGAAAACGAACCGGACGGCCCTCTCAAGGCCGCCCTCGAATAGATCTTCGCGCGCCCCGCCAGTGAGCGAATGGATATCGAACGCCTGCTCGGAGACGCTGACCGTGAGTGTTCCGGGCGTCAGCGTGATGCTGTTTGCCAGCGTCGTCACCGGCCCGTCCCCCCAGATTGCGGCCTCCAGTTCGACCATTTCCGGGTCGATTGGTAGTGACGGGTGCAAGACGACGTAGGCGATTTCGAGGTTTGCGACGGCGATCTCTTTGAGGAGGTACGGGATGTAGAGGGCCAGCCGAGCGGCCTGTCCCGGAACCCGAGTCAGCGACGGCTGGCGACTGAACGCGATTGGCGCAAGCAATGCAGTGACAATCGTCGCCGTTATCGCGCCAGTGAGGAAATCCAGCGGTTTGTACGAACTCAACAGCAAATAAAACAGGTACGACGCCCCGAAAATAGTGAGATACTTCGGGAGCGTCGCGGCGCGAGCGAGCGCGGTCGACCGCGCCGGCCGCTCGACTGGTGCGGTCTCGACCTCGACATCGCCCCGGACGAGTTCGACTTCGAGCGGCCGGAGCATCGGCGTCGTCCCACCCGGGTTGAACTCCGGATCGAGGACGACCCGCTCAATGCTGTGTTCGTCAGCGTAGGCCAGTATCGCGTCGGCGTAATCGCCGGGGCTGAACAGGTAGCGGTCGGCACCGATGACGCCCAGTTCAACGTCGAGATTCGACGGCGGGTCAGCGCCCAGATCTTCGGCGAGCCAGACCTCGATGCGGTCGAGCAGGTCCTTGGCTTGGCCGAGTTCCGTCTGAGCGTCGGGGTCGACGGCGCGCGTGCTTGCGACGGCGACGAGGTGCAGCGACACCCGCTGCTGTCCCTCTCTGGCCGCCGATTCGGCCTGTTCAACGGCGTAGGCGACGGTGTTCCGGACCGTCACCGAATCGGCTACTGGCACGAGCAGGCGACGGGGTGGTGGTACAGTCACAGTCTCTGTGTAGAAACTCCGAATAGCGGTTCGTCGGGCAGTACTGTCGTTATCGCACCGGAGCAACGGAACACGCAAAACTATTTCGTAATCGGTTACGCGCTCAGTCGCGACTGGACAGATGGTCACCGAGTTCGTCGGCGACACGAGCGCCGAGCCCCTCCTTTTTGCCGACGTACTCCGTCGCCGAGTCTGCGTCGACGAGCAGGGCACGCGTCTCGTCGTCGCCCATGACGCCCGCGTCGTTGGCGACCACGAAGGCCAGTCCGGCCCGCTCGCGTATCTCCCGGGCGCGTTCGACCAGCGTCTCGTCATCGCCTTCGGTTTCGACTTTGAACCCGACGATGGGGAGGGCCGGGTGGTCAGCCCGGACAGTGTCGATGAGTTTCGGCGTCGGTTCGAGCGTCAGCGTCAACTCTGCCTGCCCGCTCTTGATCTTCTCAGGGGCTTCCTCGACGGTGTAATCCGAGATGGCGGCCGCCGAGACCAGTGCGTCGGCCGAACCAGCGACCCGGCGGACGGCCTCGGTCATCTCCGCGGCGGATTCGGCCTGCTCGACGGTGGCGTACGGCACGTCCGGTCCGTCGTGGACGAGTGTCACGTCTGCTCCACGGGCGTAACAGGCCCGCGCGACTGCCCGGCCGGTCCGTCCCGAGGAGCGATTTGAGAGCGTCCGCACGGGATCGACCGACTCCGTGGTCGCGCCCGCGGTCACGACGACGTGCTCTCCCGAAAGCGGCCGGTCGCCCGTGGCCCGTGCGGTCGCCGTGACGATGGCCTCCTCAGTTGCGATTTTGGCCTTTCCCTCCTCGATTCGCGGGTCAACGAAATCGACGCCCCATGACTCGACGCGGTCGATAGCGTCCAGCACGCCGGGATGGTCGTACATCGGTTCGTGCATCGCTGGCGCGACGACGACCGGGACGTCAGCACCGAGAGCAGTCGTCGCACACGTCGTCACGGGCGTGTCGTCGATTGCCCCGGCGACCTTGCCGACGGTATTTGCCGTCGCCGGTGCGAGCAAGAGCACGTCCCCCCAGCCCGAGCGCCCGCAGAGTTCGACGTGTTCGACGCTGCCCGTGATTTCGGTCACCACCTCGTTGTCCGTCGCGAACGACAGCGCCCACGGGTGGATAATGCCTGTCGCGCTGTCGGTCATCACGGCCCGGACGGACGCGCCCTGTCGTCGGAGTTCGTGTGCGAGTTCCACCGTCTTGACGGCCGCGATAGACCCCGACACCCCCAGAACGACGTTAACTCCGGTCAGCATACCTGCCGGTTCGCGGTGCGGGGGTAAAAGCCCCTGTCTCTCCGGCGGGGCCTAGTCGCTGTCATTGACGGCCTGATCGCTCCGAGTACCGCTTCTGTCACTGCTGGTACGTGGCCCCCCATCGTGTGCGTTCAGTGCGAGGGTGAACGCGGCTATCGCCAGCAAGACCAGTCCGAGTGCGACCACCGAACTGAACGAGAGTTCGGCCGGTGTTGTCGGCACCGCGACCGGGATGAGCACGTATCTGACGAGCATGACGAGCAAGATTGCGCCGGAGAGGACGGCCGCCGTCCCAGTGACGTGGACGAACTCGCTGTCCGTCGTCTCGGCGTCCCGGCCCAGCTGGTGGCCGATGCTACTGGCGTGCGCACCGGCATCCCAGACAAGCAACGCCGCCGCGCTCCCGATGAGGACGAGTATCGGTGCGAGTCCGCGCTCCGCTCCGAGCACCGTCATGACGAACAGGAGACCGCTTCCGGCCGCGAACCCTGCCACCTGTCGGGACAGCAACTCCACACTCACTAGTTCGGCCAGCAGCGCGATGAGCCCCCGAAGGGCGACGACCGAAATCAAGATGCCGAGGAGGAGGACGGTCGCTGAGCCGTAGTGGCCGCCCCCGGTATACGTGGGGGCTACTTGACGGGTCACGCCGGCGGCTGTAAGGACCAGCGCGCCCAGCAGCAGTCCCACAGGGATCACGATACTGCCGGCCTGCCGTGCCAGTGACCGCCCGGGGTCGTCCCCGAGCCATTGCAGCAGCCACTGCCGGAGCCGTTCGGCGACAAGGATACCCAGCAAGGCTAGGAGTCCAACCGCGAGCGGAAGGTGAAGGGGGCCACTGAGGGCAAACCGAAGCGCCGGCCCGAGCACCGGGAGATTGTCGAGGAAGCGGTCGAACAGTCCCTGTGCTGTCGGGACAAACGCCACGAGCACCTGCAGGCCCACAGCGGCTTTGACGTAGCGGTCGATGTCCCACCAGCTCGTCCCCAGCAGCCGTAGCCGCCCAAGCGCCCGGTCCGTCGTCGCCGTGGCTGCCGGAATCCACGACTCCAGCGTCTCTGTGGCCCAGTCCAGCAACAACAGAGCGAGGAGGACCCCGGCCTGTAGCGTCACGAAGCCCACGAGCGGGTGGACCGAGAAGTCACCGACGACCCGGACGAGCACCCAAGGCAGCCTGACGGCGGCGGCGACGGCACAGACGATTGTGCTGCCGATGCCGACAAGCAGCACCACGAAACTCTCATCGAGCATGGCCGAGAGGTCGTCCGTTTCATCGGTCGGCAGTACCAGTCCGCTACTCGCGTCGATAACAACGAGTGTCGCGGCCAGCGGGAACCCGAGTGCCACAACGAGCGACCAGTAGTCGGGGGCCAACAGCGCGGTCCCACAGAACACGCCCGCGCCGATGATGATGGCGACGCTGCCGCCGGCGATGCGCGTGTGTGCGTCGCTACGGAGCGCCCAGACCCCGGCCGCGATACAGAGCCCGCCGACGAAGCCGGTCAGTACGGCTCTCGGCTCTCCGGTGGCGACGCCGAGACCGAGCGAGACGAGCACCGCGACTGTTCCGGCCAGCGCCGCGCTCGCCGCCGCCGGCCGACTGTCGAGCGCCGTCATGCCCACCGCTCCGTTGCATGAATGAGAGCTTTGGCGAGCGGTTCCGCTGGCGTCCAATCGACGACTCGAACCGTGCCTCGAAGGCCGTCGAGGCGAGCAGTTCGGTCGATTCGCTCGACGGTGCTGCCCGGGCTATCCCCAGTTGTCATGTCCGGGCTGACGACCGTGACCGCGTGCCCGTACGCAGCGAGCCGCTTTGCCGCATCGGCCGCCCGGTCGTCGAGTAGGGGCGTGCAGAACACGACCTGTGACTCGCTCGGAATCGAGCGGTCGAGCGTCGCTACTGCGTCACCGCCGTCGGTGATGCCGTACCGGTCCGCCGTTCCGGTCGGCGACTGCGTTCGCCGGGTTCGGGTGCCGGTGTTGAGGAGTGCTGAACCGCGGGACCGCGATGAACCGGTCGCAGCCCCACTCACGACCGTACTCAGGAACGCCTCCAATCGCTGTTCCTGTGCACGATTCGCCGACGGCTGTAGCGTCTCGCAACTGTCGTAGATGGCGGCACCGACGCGGTTATCCATCCCTAGGAGCGCCGAGCCGACCTGCCGGGCCGCGTAGGCACAGAACTGGACGGCGGTGGGCGCGTTCGCCTCGCCTGCAACGTGATGTCGACTATCCACGAGCGTGATGACGGTGGCCGCTCGCGTCTCCTTGAACTCGACTGTCGCCAGCTCGTTCGTCTTCGCGAGGCGGTTCCAGTCGACGCGGCTCATCGGGTCTGTGGACTGGTGCTCGCGGATGGCGTAGAAGGCGAGCCCGTTCCCGCCGGCGTTCGTCGGGACGCGCCCGGACTGTGCGAGCGTCTGGCCCGAGAGCGGGACGGTGTCGACGCTCGCACTGCACGACAGCGTCGTCTCGACGGGGACCTGTTCGGCGAACTCGACAGTCCCGGTCAGGTTCCGGCAGACGACCGCCACGTCGGTGAAGGCGTGGTCGCCGCGCCGGGCTTCGACGGTGTAGGTGACTGAATCCGACGCCCCGGCTTCGAGGTGGGTCCCGAACCGCGGGGACCCCCCCACGACTTCCAGCCGCTCCGGAACGCCGTCGAGGACGCGAACATCGGGCAGTGTCGCGTCTCCGCCGTTCGTGAGCGTCAGCGTTACGGTCACCTCCGAACCGGGGAGCGGGTCGGCCGGGTCGACGTGCCGCTCGACCGTGAGCGTCGGCTCAGGGTCACCGATAGCCGCCTGATAGGCCGCGTACACCAGCGCCACTGCCGCGACCATGAAAACCGTCGGGTTCCCAGTGACGATACCGACCCCGCCAGCCACCAGCGCGGCCGAGACGCCGACGTTACGCTGTGACGTTTCGCGCGTGTTCATGCCCGCTCACCCCGCTGGAGCCGCCGTATCTCGGCCGCCGCCGCCGCAACTTTCCGGTCGAATCCCTCGCCGCTGGCCCAGTCTCGTAACTGCATCTCGATTGGTGGATCGGGCGCGTCCGGGCCGCCGAGGAAGGCGGCCGCCCGGCGGTTGTCCGTCCACGAACCAGTACGGACTCCCCGGGCCGCTGCCTCCATCGACATATCCGCCGTTTCGACCAGCATCTGTCGCGCGGCCTCGCGGAGCCTGTTCCTGACCTCGGACGCATAGCTCGCTTCGAGGCCGTTGTAGGGGTCGACACGCCCGTCGATCTTTGCGAGTAGCTCGTCGATATCATCGCCGACCAGATCCCCGGATTCCGACTGCGTCGTTTCGGGTTCTAACAGCGCAGCAAGCAGCGCCGCCGGCTCGTCGTCGGTGTCGCGGTCGTGGTACGGGTCACGCGGCTGGCTCCCCTTCACCGGTGGAAGATCGGAGTCCTGTGTCCGTACGACAGTGTACAGGCCGAACAGACCGATTACAGCGGCACTGACACTTGCAACGAACTGGAGCTGTCTGGCCGTCCCGCTACCAACGTCCGGCAGAACTGAAGGGAAGGTGACGACGAACACTGCCCCAGCAAGCGCGGCGAGTCCTAGCAGGGTGTATTGGACGAACCTGCGTCCCGGTGTCGGGCGTTCGACACTGACATCGATGGTTACGCTGGCAGTTTCTCCCTGTTTGGACTCCGCGTCACTCATCAGTCGCCACCCCTGCTGAGGAGTTGTCTGAGGGCGTTACGAGCCGCCTCAGTTCGCTCTCCAGTCGCCGATTTCCCGCCGTATGTGACCTCTCGAAACTGGACGGTCAGCCGGCGAACGGGCTCGGCCGGCAGCCCGCTATCGATGGCCCGGCGGGCGTACTCTCCGGGCGTCGCTGTCTCAGGGTCCGGCACAGATACGCGGTCGGCAAGCAGTGCCCATGCCTCTTGTATCGACAGTGAATCGATGTCCGGCCCGTCGTCCGCTTCTGCCGTCGATTCGGTGGCCGTCGACTGGCTGGACTCTGCCGCCGACGAGCCAAACAGCGATGGGCTGTCGACACCATCTCGAACCGAGGCAAGGAACCCGCCGGTTCCACCGAAGCCGCTGAGGGCTTTGAACGGCGCGACCGAGAGCGACCCGAGGGCGCTCGGCAGACCGGCGACCCCTCGCAATGACATCGTGCCGACCGACCCGATGCCAGTCGCTAACCCCGTCAGGACGCCGCTAGAGACGGCACTGACGCCGGCTCCGACTCGTGAGAGCGCTGACGCTCCCGAGAGCAGCGCGGCGGTCGTTACCTGTGGAATCCGGCCGATAGCCCGGCCAATTGCACCGTCTGCGACCGCCCCGGCGACCGTGCCGACCAGTTTGTCGACGAGCGGATGCAGGAGGAGCCCGGCGTCTGTCGACCCGTCGTGCTCCGCGTTCGATGCCGCTCGGATGACCCCGACTGCGACGACGCCGAACCCGCCGATCAGCGCCAGCCCAAGCAGTTTCACTAGCACGGGCGACACACTGTCTCCGCCCTCGCTGGCTGCCGGCGTCTCTGTCGCCGTCTCCGTCGGTGTTGGCGTCGCTGTGGACTCCTGTTCGTCGCTCGGTTCCGTCGTTGTCTCTGAATCCGTGATTGTCGCTACCGGCGTCGGCCCACTGTCGACTTCGCCGGGTGCTGTACCGTCGGGCGTGACCGGCTCGTTCGCTTGGCTGTCGAGGGGGCCGCTCGACTCGAATTCGACGCCGAGCGCGCCGGGGAACAGCGCTGTGCCGAACAGGACAGCGACCGCACAGAGGAGGGCGAGGGCGGCACGAACCAGCTTTGTTGACACTACGAGACCGTTTCCGGCCGCAGAGTAAATATTTTCCTCACCCTTGGGCTGTCGGAGCAGAAAACCTTTCATTCGCGGTGGATCTAGCAGAACTAACCATATGCGGACACTGACACGCCGTATCCTGTGGACCCTCCTGCTCCTCCTCGCCGTCGATATCGCGGTGGTAGCCACCACGGCAGCGCTCTTGACGCCATGGCTTGTGCCGGTGCGGGACGCCGTCGCGACTGCCCTCCCGTTCGGTGGGGCATCGGCACGCATCGCTTGGTGGGTGGCCATTCTCGCCCCCGCGCTTGTGGCGTTCGTCTGGGCACAGCTTCGCTACACCAGAGCGCAGACGATGGCCGAAGTCGACGCCCGAATTGTCGGCCCCGATGAGTACCCCGACCTCCACGAACGGGTGCAACGCCTCGCGCAACTGGCCGACCTCACGCCGCCACAGATCGCCGTTGCGGACGCCGACGTGCCGAACAGCTTCGCCATCGGGACGCTCGGCGGCGCGACGGTCGTCGTCAGCGAGGGGCTCCTCTCGACGCTTGCGGGCGACGAACTCGATGCGGTGCTGGCCCACGAACTCATGCACGTCGCCAACCGCGACGCGACGGTCATGACGCTGGCCAGCTTCCTCCCGTCGCTGACCAACGGCGAGTACGACCCGCTTTCGGACCTGCGTCCGGGCGGGAGCCGATACGTAGTCGGGCTGGTCGCGCTCGGTCTCGCCTACGTGTTCAGCGCTCGGGTGCTTGACGCCCCGTTCGGAAGCCTCTCGTTCACGCTGGGGTTTCTGTTTCTCTTCGCGGTGACGGTCCTGTTCGGCGGCGTCGCGCTGGGCGTGTTCACCGCGCCCGTCGTCGTCCTCGGGCGCTCGCTGTCGCGCGCCCGGGAGTTCGCCGCCGACCGGGGCGCAGCGCAGTTGACCGGGGACCCCGCCGCGCTTGTCGCCGCGCTAGAAACTCTTGCTGGCGAGGGCGACGACCGTCCGGAGACAGACAAACGCTCCGCGTACGCGGGCATCCGCGGACTGTGCTTTCTCCCACACGGGTTCGGAACCGCGACGGCAACTGACTCACTGTCCATCGAAACGCGGTCACATCCGCCGACGACCGAGCGAATCGAGCGGCTGCAGTCCGTCGCGCGCTCGCTCGAAACAGGGTCAGTCTGAATCCTGATCGACGCTCGGGTGCATCGTCGGCTCGCCCGGCATCGGCTCCTCGAAGTACCGCTGCATGACTTCCAGCGACTCCTGTTCGCGCTGCTTACGCTCTGTCTCATCAATCTCCTCACAGCCCGGCGGGACCGGGCGGTCGCGGCCGGTGAAGTACCCTTCAGGCGCGGTCCAGTCGTGATAGAAGTCGACGTCGGAGTCTTCCAGCAGCGTGAGTCCGACCTGTGCGCCGTGGCCCGCGGCGACGATGGTCTGGTGGTGCTGCTCGGCCAGCCGACCAGCCGCGTACAGCCCCTCGATATCGGTTCGGCCCTGCTCGTCGGTTGAGATGAACTGTTTCGAACCACGGTCGACGAGCGAGATGTCCAGTCCCTCTAGATACGACGGGTCAGACCAAGACGCGGCGATGAGATACGTCGCGTCGTAGGACTCGCCGTCAGAACAGGATACCTCGAAGCCCCCGTCGACTCGCTCTACCTGCTCGGCCTCGCCGTCGATGAACCAGACCCCGGCCCGCCGTGCCTGTGCGCGCATCAGTTCGAGCAGGAGTCGCGGATTGATTCCGGCCGGGAATCCGGGATAGTTCTCCAGATGGGCGTTGCGGTTCAGTATCGACTCGCCGGTCGAGATAATTCGTGTCGACAGGTCGGCGCGAGCGGTGTAGATCGCCGCCGAAAGTCCGGCGACGCCCCCGCCCACGATGAGGACTTCTTCGCGGTCGGTTGGCATGAGCAGATGTTTCCGGTGGGGGCCAAGAAACGTGCCGGTTTGCGACCTACAGACGGGAAGCGGCCAGTAGCGGCCCCCTCCGGGCTCACGCCGGGCGATACAGTTTCTGAGACTACCCGAAGCCTCATAACGGTACACCTACTAAAGGCGTCGTAATGACCGACACCGTCGATGAGGTCGACATGCCGTACGACGATGACGCGTCTCAGCAACAGAAGATCGAGGCGCTGCAGGAGCGGCTGGAGGTGCTCGAATCCCAGAACGAGGAGATGCGCGACAAGCTGCTTGACGCGAACGCTGAGAACAACAAGTACCAGCAGAAGCTCGAACGGCTCACGCACGAGAACAAGAAGCTCAAGCAGTCGCCGCTGTTTGTCGCCACCGTCCAAGAGCTGTCCAGTGACGGCGTGATTATCAAACAGCACGGCAACAATCAGGAGGCCCTGACAGAGGTCACCGACGAGATGCGTGAGGACCTCGAACCCGACGACCGCGTCGCTGTCAACAACTCCCTCTCTATCGTCAAACAGCTCGACGACGAGACCGACGTTCGTGCCCGCGTCATGCAGGTCGACCAGTCGCCGGACGTCACCTTCGCCGACATCGGTGGCATCGAAGAGCAGATGGAAGAGGTCCGCGAGACCGTCGAGATGCCGCTGAAGAGCCCCGAAATGTTCGAAGACGTCGGCATCGATCCGCCGAGCGGCGTCCTGCTGCACGGCCCGCCCGGCACCGGGAAGACGATGCTCGCCAAGGCCGTCGCCAACGAGACCGACGCGACGTTCATCAAGATGGCCGGCTCCGAGCTGGTCCATAAATTCATCGGCGAGGGCGCGAAGCTGGTCCGTGACCTGTTCGAACTGGCCCGTCAGGAAGAGCCCGCCGTCGTCTTCATCGACGAGATCGACGCTATCGCAGCCAAGCGGACGGAGTCGAAGACTTCCGGCGACGCCGAGGTCCAGCGGACGATGATGCAACTGCTCTCGGAGATGGATGGGTTCGACGACCGCGGCGACATCCGCATCATCGCCGCGACGAACCGCTTCGACATGCTCGACCGCGCCATCCTCCGTCCCGGCCGCTTCGACCGCCTCATCGAAGTCCCGAACCCGGATGTCGAGGGTCGCAAGCAGATCTTCCAGATCCACACTCGCAGCATGAACGTCTCCGACGATGTGGACTTCGAGTCGCTGGCCGAGGAGATAACGGACGCCTCCGGTGCTGACGTGAAGGCCATCTGTACCGAAGCCGGGATGTTCGCCATCCGCGACGACCGGACAGAGGTCACGATGGCGGACTTCCACAACGCTTGGGAGAAGATCCAGCAGGAAGAGACCGACGACGAAGAAGTGTCGCGGACCTTCGCCTGAGCTCGGCGGCGCTGCTACCCAATTCTCGCTGTTTTCGAGTTCAGTAGCCACCGCTTCGGTTCGCAATCGTCCTGTCGTGCTCGCCCGTTTCAGAACACAGTTACCACTCCGGTCCTGACCTGTCGGTATGGCCGTCGCAGACACACTCCAGTCGCGTGCCCGCGCTCGTCCGCGGCTCGTCACCGCTGTCGTCTCGGTCGTTGGCTACGCGCTCGTGTTCGGCGCGTTCGGCGGCGTGTTGCCGCTGCCTGAGTTCTCGCGGCACACCGTCATCCTGCTCGGCGACGCAATCGCGGTCGTCAACAGCATCGCGCTCCTCACAATCATCGCCGGCGTCTACTTCATCAAGAGCGGTCAGGTACAGAAACACCGCACGGCGATGCTGACCGCCTTCTCCCTCATCATGGCCTTTCTGGTCCTGTACATCCTCAAGGTCGGCGGCGGCTTCGAGAAGGAAATCGTCGCCGAAGGGTTCGTCTGGACGGCGTACATCGTGATGCTCGCCGTACACATCTTGCTGTCCGCGGTGTCTGTGCCTGTTGTCGTTCACGCCGTCGTTCTCGGGCTGACGCACTCTCCGGCCGAACTCAGAGAGACGGTCCACGCCCGCGTGGGTCGCATCGCCGTCTCGGCTTGGGGGCTAAGCCTCTTTCTCGGACTCGTCACGTACGTGATGCTGAACCACATCTACGGCTGGGTTCCCCGCTAGTAGCGGTTTCCGCGTGTTCGGTGGCGAACGATTTTGCCGGCCGCCGCCGTAGGCCACGGCAATGACTACAATCAAGGACAGCGTCCACGACCACATCGAGGTTCAGGGCGTGGCGGCGGCGCTGCTCGATACGCCACCGGTCCAGCGGCTCCGACACATCTCACAGCTCGGCACGGTGACGCTCGTCTACCCCTCGGCGAACCACACCAGATTCGAGCATTCGCTTGGGGTCTATCACCTCGCAGACCGGGCGCTGTCCCATCTCGGCATCGAAGGCCAGCAGGCCGAACGGGTCCGTGCGGCGGCGTTGCTCCACGACGTGGGGCACTCGCCGTACAGCCACAACGTCGAGGCGCTCATTCACCGCCGGACCGGTAAGTACCACGACGACGTGGACGAACTGCTCGGTGACGGCCCGGTCGCGCGGGTCCTCTCGGAACACGGCCTCAATCCTGACCGCGTGGCCGGCCTTGTCGCCGGCGAGGGCGAGCTGGGCCAGCTCGTCTCCGGCGAACTGGACGTCGACCGGATGGACTATCTGGTCCGTGACGCCCACCACACGGGCGTTCCCTACGGCACTATCGACCACGAGCGGCTGGTCCGAGAGCTGAGCTTCGTCGACGGCGAACTCGTCTTAGACGAGGGGAACGTCCAGACGGCCGAGTCGCTCCTGCTCGCGCGGGCGCTGATGAATCCAACCGTCTACCAGCACCACGTCGCCCGCATCGCCAAGTCGATGCTGCGCCGCGGGACCGAGGAACTGCTCGCCGCGACTGGCACGACTGCCGAGACGCTTCGCCGGTGGGACGACAGCGACCTGCTCGTGGCCCTGCGACAGTGCGAGGCGACGGCGGCCTACGCCCGGCGGCTGAGCCGGCGGGACCTGTACAAACGTGCCGTCTGGGCGGAGTGGGGGGCCGTCCCCGACGAGGTGCTGGCGGCCGACCACGAGACGGTCGGAACGATGGAAGAGACTATCGCCGACGAAGCGAACGTCGGCAGTGACGCCGTCATCCTCGATATCCCGCCCGAGCCGTCGGTGACTGAGTCGAGCAGCCGCGTCCTCGTCAACGGTGAGGTCCGCCGCCTCGGCGAGCAGTCGACGCTGGTAAACGCTATCCGCGCCGCCCAGCGCGACCAGTGGCGACTCGGTGTCTACGCCCCCGAATCCGAGAGCGAGCGGGTCGGTGCGGCGGCGATTCGCGAACTGGGACTCGACCTCGATGGGTCCAGAGTGCGCGACGTGCGGACGGGTATCCATGCGACCCTCGATGAATTTAACTGAGAGAACGGGCGAACAGCAAGTATGATTCTCGAAGGGACGATTCTGACGGGGCGGTCGTTCGAGGCCGTCGAGGGTCGCGTCGTCGTCGAGGACGGGGAGATAACCGCCATCGAGGAGGCAGCCGTTGATAGCGACGACATCGTGGTGCCGTCGTTCGTCAACGCCCACACGCACATCGGCGACTCGATTGCGAAGGAGGCCGGCGAGGGGCTCTCGCTGGAAGAACTGGTCGCGCCGCCGGACGGCCTGAAACACCGCTTGCTCCGTGACGCCAGCAAGGACGAACTGGTCGCCGCCATGGCGCGGTCACTGTCGTTCATGGAACAGGCCGGGACCGGCGCGTTCGTGGAGTTCCGTGAGGGCGGCGTCGAGGGCGTCGAGGCGATACGCGACGCGCTGTCGGACTCGTCGCTCGAAAGCGTGATTCTCGGGCGCGAGACGACTGACGCGATGGAACTGGCCGATGGGTTCGGTGCGAGCGGGGCCAACGATAGCGAGTTCGGGGCGGAACGGCGCGCCACCCGGGACGCCGGGAAACTGTTCGGCATCCACGCCGGCGAGGTCGACAGCTCCGACATCAACCCCGCGCTCGATCTCGACCCGGATTTCCTCGTCCACATGGTCCACGCGGAGTCGCTACATCTCCAGCGGGTCGCTGACAGCGAACTCCCGGTCGTCGTCTGTCCCCGGTCGAACATCGTCACCGATGTGGGCCGTCCGCCAGTCGAGGAACTGACCGAGCGGACGACAGTTGCGCTCGGGACGGACAACGTCATGCTCAACAGCCCCTCGATGTTCCGCGAGATGGAGTTCACCGCGAAGCTGTACGATATCTCGGCCCGCGAGGTGTTGCGGATGGCGACGGTCAACGGAGCCGAAATCGCGGGGCTTGGCGGCGGTCTCATCAAGACCGGCCAGCCGGCACGGCTGCAAGTCCTCGACGGGGATTCGGATAACCTCTCCGGGGCGCGAAACCCTGTCCGCGCCGTCGTTCGCCGGGCGGGGACAGACGACGTTCAACGGGTCGTCCATCCGTGACGGAATAATTCTTATCACTGCGGGAATAGTACACACAGGCGATGCCCTCCACCACCGATCGTGCTCTGAGCACACCGCTGAAAGTACTGCTGTACGGTCTGCTGGGCGTCGTCTCGCTAATCGTCGTCCTTGCGGCCGTACGGCTCGTCTTCGGGCTGTTCTTTGGGCTTGTGGGTCTGCTGTTCGGTATCATCTCCTTGGCCGCTACGATTGGGGTTCTTGTGGCTATCGGGTATGCCGTGTACTGGCTCGTGTCGAGGGCTGTTGGGCGAGACGAGCAGGCGGCGACCACTGACGTGACACAGGCTACCGACGCAGTGGGTGTGACCAGCACCACCGAGACGGACCCCGTTGAACGACTCTCCGAGCGCTACGCCAACGGGGAGCTAACCGAGGCCGAACTGGAACGACGGCTCGAACAGGCGCTCGACGAACCGTCCGTGGACGGGTCCGAAATGGGCGGCGTCGAACGGGACCGAGAGCTGAACTGAGCCGTATCCTGACTGTCTATAGTGTGGTATCCATTACCAACCTATATCCCATCAGACAGTCAATAGTACAATATGTACAACAGGATACTGGTACCGACGGACGGTTCACCGGGAACGAGAGATATACTCACACATGCTAAGACACTCGCAGCGGCCCACGACAGCGAGATTCACGCGCTGTACGTCGTCGATACCGGTCGGTTCTCGACGCTCCCACACGAACCGACGTGGGAGAGCGTCACCGACTCGCTCCACCGCGAGGGCGAGATGGCACTGGACATGGTGGAGCGCCTCGTCGCCGATGATGTGACTGTCACGCGAGCGACGGCCGAGGGAAGCCCAAGCCGAGAAATCGTCGACTACGCGAATCAGCACGCCTGTGACCTCATCGTGATGGGGACGCACGGACGGGGCGGCATCGACCGCCTGCTACTGGGGAGCGTCGCCGAACGGGTCGTCCGGTCGGCTCACATCCCGGTCGTCACCGTTCCGGTAGAGACAACGCTGCAAGATGTCTCGGAGGACGAGCAGCCTGCCGGCGTCCCGCAGTGATGTGTCTCCTGCCGTCGAGTTCACTCCGTAACCGGGCGGAGATGCTCACAGTCCCCCGCTGAAACGATCTCTGTACCGGATTCTGTCTCGATGACGAGCGCGCCCGGGAACTGGATGTCCACGGCTTCGCCCTCGATGGAGCCTCCCGGCGTCTCGACCCGGACCCGTTGTCCCAGCGTCGTCGCATACTCGCGCCACGCCTCGACGACCTGCCCCGTGTCCTGTCGCAGCGCGTCGAACTCTTCTAGCAGTCGCTGCGTGAACAGTCGCCGGTCGACCGGTTCGCCGCGTTCGGCCGAGAGGCTCGTCGGGTTCGCTTCCTCGGGGAGGTCCGCAGGGTCGACGTTCGCGTTGATGCCGATGCCCACGGCCACCCAAGAGACGCGGTCAGCCTCACCTTCCATCTCGGTGAGGATCCCGACCAGCTTACGCTCCCCGTCGTCGTGGCGGACGAGCACGTCGTTGGGCCACTTGATACTGGCATCGACGCCGGCCTCGCGGGCCGCTCGCGTTACTGCGACGGCCGCCGCAAGCGTGAACACCGGCGCGTGAGCCATCGGGACGTCGGGCCGGAACAGCACCGAGAGCCAGACCCCGCCGCTTGGCGAGTGCCAATCCCGGTCGAGCCGTCCCCGCCCGCCGGTCTGTTCGTCGGCCAGCACCACACTGTCCGACGCGCCCTCCGCCGCAAGATCTCGGGCCCGTGCATTCGTACTCGGGATGCTGTCGTGATACTCGACGGCGAAGGGCGCATCGAGGCCGTATTCGACCGCGCTTGCCCCGAACTCCGGAACCGAACCGAGGGCGTAGCCTGCGTCGTCGCTCCGTATCTCGAACCCTTCCTCGCGAAGGGCTTCGACGTGTTTCCAGACTGCGGAGCGAGAGATATCCAGTTCGTCGGCGAGGGTCGGCCCCGAGACGGGGCCGTCCGCCAGTGCGTCGAGTACCCGGTGGCGTGTCTCGTTCATACACGGGGCTTCGACCGGCCGGAATAAAAGGTGCCTGCAGAGCGTAGTGGTCAGTCCGCTAACTCACCCAACCACGAACAGCAAGTCGCCCATGTCGACGGATTCGCCCTCGCTGACGGCCACGTCATTGACAGTGCCGCCGCGTTCGGCGACGATGTCGTTTTCCATCTTCATCGCTTCGAGCACACAGAGCACGTCACCGGCCTCGACCTCGTCGCCTTCCTCGACGTTGACCTCCAGAATCGTCCCCTGCATCTCCGCGGTGACTTCCTGCCCCTCGGCGGTGGAGGCACTGCCGCCGCCGCTGTCGGAACTGCTGCCACCCTGTGGCCGCTGTGGCTGGCTCCCGCCGTCAGCGTCCACGTCCCCGACGTTGATTGGGGGCGCGCCGCGCTCTTCGAGGTCGACTTGGAAGCGCTTGCCGTTGACCTCGACAGTAAATTCGCGCTCGACGACCTCCTCGTCATCGTCGCCGCCGGATTCAGTGACCGTGCCCCACTTCTCCTGCGCTTCCTCGACGCGCGTTCGGTCGAGTTGCTCGTCGAGGTACTTCGTGGTGTGCGTGCCGCCGACGAACTTCTCGTCGGTGAGCATCAGGCGGTGGAACGGAATGACGGTTGGGATGCCGTCGATGTCGAAGTCCTTGAGCGCCCGCTTCCCGCGCTCGATACACTCCTCGCGGTCCCCGCCGTAGGTGATGAGCTTCGCGATCATCGAGTCGTAGTCGGTGACGAGGTCGTCGCCCTGCCGGAGCGCGTCGTCGAGGCGAACGCCGATGCCGCCCGGCGGGTCGTACGTGTCGAGGCTGCCACCCGTCGCGGGCGCGAAGTCGTCGGCGGCGTTCTCGGCGTTGATGCGGAACTCCATCGCGTGGCCCTCGATCTCCACGTCGTCTTGATCGAAGGTAATCTCCTCGTCCATCGCCACCCGAAGCTGCCACTTGACGATGTCAATACCGGTGATCTCCTCGGTGACGCAGTGCTCCACTTGGATTCGGGTGTTGACCTCTAGGAAGTAGAAGTTCGCGTCCTCACCGAGCAGTTCACCCTGCTCGCGGTCGGTGTCCTCTTCGACGAGGAACTCGACGGTCCCGGCGTTGTAGTAGTCCGACTCACGGACACCGCGGCGGGCAGCATCGCCGATTTGCTCGCGGAGGGCGTCGTTCAGGGCCGGCGAGGGGCCTTCCTCGATGACCTTCTGGTGGCGTCGCTGGAGCGAGCAGTCACGCTCGCCCAGATGCCGGACGTTGCCGTGGTGGTCGGCGATAATCTGAACCTCGATGTGGCGGGGATTCTCCAGATAGCGTTCGAGATACACCGAATCGTTCGAGAAGTACGCCTCGCCCTCCCGCTTTGCGCTTTCGAGTTGCTCCTCGGCTTCCTCGGGGTCGTGGACGATTTTCATCCCGCGGCCGCCACCACCGCCCTCGGCCTTGATTGCCACTGGGAAGCCGTTCTCCTCCCCGAACTCGACGACTTCCTCGGGGTCCTCGACCGGGTCGGTCGTTCCGGGGACGATAGGCACGTCGGCCGACTGCATGATTTTGCGGGCCTTCGTCTTCTCGCCCAGTGCCTCCATCGACTCGCTCTCGGGGCCGACCCAAGTGATACCCTCCGTGTCCTGTACGCGCTCGGCGAAGTCGGCGTTTTCGGCGAGGAAGCCGTACCCCGGATGGATGGCGTCCGCGTCCGCCTGTTTGGCAGCGTCGATAATCGCTTCCTGATCGAGATAGGAGTCGGCGGCTCGGGCCGGGCCGACGTTGTATGCCTCGTCCGCGTACCGGACATGGCCGGCGTGCTTGTCGGCGTCAGAGTAGACGGCCACTGTACCGATGCCCAACTCCTCGCATGCGCGCATCACGCGCACCGCAATCTCCCCGCGATTAGCGACGAGCACCTTATCGAACATACGCGCCCATACTGAGAGTCGGCCCATAAAACTATGCGCAGATAGCGGCAATCTTACATATATAATCATGTTAGTATGGGACATGCCCGCAAATCCAGACAGGGCGTCGCCGTTCAACTGACAGAAGAACTATCGGCGGTTAGAACCGTTCGGTCCGGCCGGCGGCGCTCCAAGGGTCGGTTGGCGCGTCCGAACGGACCCGAACGGACCGCTTTTGCGTGGCTTCGACGCGCCCGGAGAAGGACCACTGCTTGCCGTCCCAGGAGTCCTCGCTGTCTGCTGCCGCGGCCGCTGCGGCCGCTGCGGCCGCGCGCTGGCGGTCAGTGAGGTGTGCGCCGACAGCGACGGCGATGGCAGCCGCCTCGTCCGTCGAGGCGTCGTCGAGCTGTGCAGCGATCTCCGCGACCAGTTCGGCATCGACAGCCGAGTCTGTGTCAGCGGCCATCGTTACAGCGGGATGTTGCCGTGCTTGCGGTCGGGCTGGTCCTTGCGTTTCCCCCGGAGCAGGTCCAGATCGTTGATGAGCCGCGGGCGGGTCTCTTGGGGTTCGATGACGTCGTCGACGAAGCCGCGCTCGGCCGCCGTGTAGGGGTTCGCGAAGGCGTCGCGGTACTCGTCGATGAGTTGCTGCCGGCGGGCCTCCACGTCATCGGCGTCCTCCAGCTCGTCGTCGTAGAGGACGTTCACCGCACCCTTCGGCCCCATCACGGCGATTTCGGCGGTGGGCCAAGCGTAGTTCATGTCCGCGCCGATGTGTTTCGACGCCATCACGTCGTAGGCCCCGCCGTATGCCTTCCGCGTGATGACGGTCACCAGCGGGACGGTGGCCTCGGAGTAGGCGTACAGGAGCTTTGCGCCGTGATTGATGATGGCGTTGCGCTCTTGATCCTTGCCGGGCATGAACCCGGGCACGTCGACGAACGTGAGAATCGGGATGTTGAACGCGTCACAGAACCGGACGAAGCGAGCGCCCTTCCGCGAGGCGTTGATGTCGAGCGTCCCGGCGTTGACCCGCGGCTGATTGCCGACGACGCCGACGCTGTGGCCGTCCATGCGGGCGAACCCGATGACGATGTTGCGCGCGAAGTCCTCGGCGACCTCGAAGAAGGAGTCCTCGTCGACGATGCGGCCGACGACGTCCGTCATGTCGTAGGGCTTCTGTGGCGCGTTGGGCACAGCCGTCTTCAGTTCCTCGTCCCGGCGCTCGGGGTCGTCCCATGGTTTGACCCGTGGCGGGTCCTCGACGTTGTTCTGGGGGAGATACGACAGCAGGTAGCGGATGTCGTCCATCGCGTCCTTCTCGTCGGCGGCCGTGAAATGGGCCACCCCGGACTCGGAGGCGTGGGTCTTCGCGCCGCCGAGTT